>JBCCIA010000221.1:0-9839 GCA_039028475.1 Spirochaetota bacterium
AAATGATGTTTTTTTCCGTTTTGAAGAGATTCTTCATCTTGGTAAGAGAATGCGCCTCTTGTGACAAATCCATTTCTCGGGTGATAACGACGTCGATTTCTTTGAAGATTTTCCGGTAGTCAAAGCTAAAAAGGTAGCGGTTGATCCGCTTCATAATGAAATATACTGTTTTTAGGTCTTTGGCTACAATCTTTTCAATCCCTGGGTAGAGGATTTTCACAGCTAGCTTTTTCTTCTCGATATAAACTATATGTACTTGGGCGGTAGAGGCCGCTGCAATGGGTTTTTCTTCTATGCCAGGAAAGACTTTTTCTACCGGTTCACCGAACTCATCTTCTATCCTTTGCTTGATTTCGATAAACGAGTGTGGTGGTAGTTTGTCCTGTAAATTTTGCAATTGGCTGGTAAAGTTCAGTGGGAGCACATGGTTGAGATTGGATAAAAATTGCCCTAATTTCACATATACTCCACCTAAGCGTAGGAATAAGACATTGCACTCTAAGCCCAATACATCGTACAATGCGGTTTCTCTTGCTTCCCAAATGTCTTCGCTAAGGATGTTTTTTAAGATTTTGAAATGCCATAGCAGACGAAATAAATTTCTCAGGTAGAATTTATAGACGATCCAAAAGCGTGAGAATGTACTTTTGTTTTTATACGTAAAAAGGTTGTTGTCCTTTTCGCTTTTGCTTTGGCTTTGTTGTGAATGTTTCACTTTGTTTTGTAAGGTTTAAAAAAAACAGGAAAATAGCAAGTATTTATTTATCATGCTCTAGTACTTAATCGGGCAATTGCGTGGTGGTAGGTATGTATGGTACGTGGGTGTATGGCCAGTTTTTTATGTAATAAGTCTGCAATGGTTTGCGAGGATTTTAGGTAACAGCCAAAGGCGAGGCTTACTTTCGCTTTTTCCAGCCAGTCAGGGTATTCTTTTTGTTTTTGTGCGTATGCAGAACCCAAAAAGTCGGCAACATAGAGTATTTCTTCCAATAGGCTCGCCTTCTCTGAACCCAAGGTGTGGTTTTGCATAGCAAGAAAGATCTCTTCATCCTGCCAATGATATTGTTTGTGCACATATAGGGGCCCGGAAAAAGCATGGTAGACATTTATGGGAAGGCTTAGGTATGTTTCTTTGCCACTAGCTACAAACAACTCTTCGTGAAACTCCTTAGTCTTTTGCTTGCTAATGTCGTGCAATAGTCCTGCAAGATAAGCTCTTTCTGGGTTTTGGGGATAGCCATGTCTATTAGCGAGTTCCCTGGCAATCTCTGCAACTCGGTAGCTGTGTTGCAAACGGGTATCTGTAATTTCCTCTATGAGCTTCTCTTGGAAATACTTTATCAGCTCTGCCAGAGTGAGTTTATCTAGGAGAATCTGTGGTTGCATATAAGCCTCTGTTGAGAATGTATTGGTAGACCTGAGATGATAGATACTGTGGTTTTTCACCTTGCTGCAATTGCCGACGAATCTCACTAGAACTTGCGTCTAAGACGGGATTTGTCAAAGTTTTGTAGCTGTGTATTGCATCTAAACTTCCAGGGCGGCGGAAGACGATGATTTCACAGACTTCTTGGATACGCGCAAAGTCTTTCCAAGTATGGATCGATTGTGCATTGTCACTGCCTATAAGGAGGTAGAAAGTATTGTTTGGATGTTTTTTTTGCAATTCTTCCACCGTATCAATTGTATAACTCTTGCCTGTTTTTTGCAACTCGCCCTGCCAAATTTCGTTGTATCCTGGTAGACCCTGAAGAAATAGCTGGCAAATCTCTAATGTTTGGCTAGCATTGAGTGCTTTTTCTGTTTTAAAGGGTGATATACGATTGGGGATGAAGTAGAGTTTGCTAGTTTTTGGATAGAGTTGCCAAAAAGTTTCAATGATTTTGGCGTGTCCTTGGTGGGGAGGGTCAAAGCTCCCTCCAAAGATCGCGAGTTTCATGCCCTTATCTGCCCATTGCCATAGAGAATTGTGCTAGTAGTCGTTAGGTGTACCAATCCCATCGGACCACGCACATGCAGTTTGCCAGTAGAGATACCCACTTCTGCTCCCAATCCAAATTCTCCTCCATCATGGAAGCGGGTAGAACAATTGACAAACAACGCAGCTGAGTCTAAAGATCCAATAAAGGTTTCAATGGTACTTTGGTTTTCTGCTAAGATAGCTTCGGTATGTCCAGAAGAGTAGGTTTGAATAAACGCAATCGCTCCTGTGAGGTCATCGACTTGTTTTGCAGCCAAGCGTAGGTCCAAATATTCGGTTTCGTACTGCGACTCATCGGCTTCTTCGCCACTTGGGCATACTTGCAGGAGTTCTTGGTCAAGGTATAGCTCGACGCCTTTTTCTTGCAAAGTCTTTAGGAGTTCGCTTTTATGGGGATAGTCCTTGTGGATGACAAGATTTTCTAAAGCGTTGCATACCCCAGGTCTGTGCGTTTTGGAATTTACAACGATATCTGTGACCTTTTTGGGGTCTGCGGATTCATCGACATATAGGTTGCATACGCCTTTGTCGTGTTTTACGACTGCGATGCGTGAATTCTCGGAAACAAAACGGATGAGTCCCTCTCCACCACGTGGCACTACAAGGTCAATGTACTTGTCCTGTTGCAACAGCGGGATGATAAGAGAACGATCGGTTTTTTCTACCAAGTGCAGGGCGTCTTCTGGTAAACCTGTTTCTCGCAATGTTTGCCGGAAGATATTTGCTAGGGCAAGGTTCGAATGGATTGCTTCCTTACCACCTCTTAGGATACAGGCATTGCCAGATTTAAAAGATAGGGCTCCTACATCTATGGTTACATTGGGGCGTGATTCGTAGATGACTAGGACAACACCTAGAGGTACCCTCTGTGTTAGTAGACGGACGCCATTGGGGAGTAGGTTGCCACGAATGATCTCACCTACTGGATCTGGTAGGTTGGCAATCTCTTCTACCGAAGCAGCCAATTTTTCGATTCGTACTGGATTTAGCTCTAGACGGTCTAATAATGCTGAAGATAGCTGGTTTTCTTTGCCTGTGATTAGGTCTTTTTGGTTTTCCTCTAGTAGTGTCTCTTCAGCCTTCCTAAGGTTTGCCGCGAGGTCTCGTAAAAAATCATTCTTCTGTTTGCTCGGAAGTGTTCGGAGAGCTAGTGATGCTTTTTTACTACTCGTACTGAGTTTCTCGATGTATTCTATGGATTCCATTAGATTCCGACCTCCATTTGCTTGACATTGTATTCTTTGCGTAAAATTTCTATGATTTCTGTATCTGTATGCTGGACATTCTTTTGCTTGCTAGCAATGAGGGTTCCGCTTTGGTTTTGCGTTAGGAGGTTACGCACACAGTTTTTTTCTTTGCCATTGATAATTGCTGTGGGAATCCCATTACGCGAAAGGATGCCCCCCGCTTGCAGTTTTGTCCGCATACCTCCCGTTCCAGGACCTTCTGGGCCACGCGCATAGCTCATATTTTCAGGAGTTATATCTTCCAAATAGGGAATGCAGGCTCCATCTTCGATAAATCCATCTACACCAGTTAGGATGATGAGGAGGTCTGCTTGGAGGAATAGTGCTACCAACGAGGATAGTATGTCGTTGTCGCCTAACTTCAACTCTTCCGTAGCTATAGAATCATTTTCATTGACAATTGGTAGAACGCCCCAAGCTGCTAGTTGGGCAAAGGTATTTTTTAGGTTACGGAAGCTGGAGCTGTCTTTGATCTGTGGGTAACCAAAAAGAATTTGTGCGATAGTAAGGTTCACCTTAGAAAAGAAGCCTTCGTAGAGTTTCATCAGCTTACTCTGTCCAATAGCTGCGAAAGCCTGTTTTTCCTCAAGGGTATAGTCTGTACGGTTGGAACTCGCTTGTGTTGGCATTCTTGCCATTGTATTTTTACCTTGTGCTATGGCTCCGCTAGAAACCAAAACGACTTGTTTGCCAGAATCTCGCAAACTTCGAATGTCACTCACTAGGCTGAAGAGAAAGTCATTGGTACTATGTTCTCCACTAGCAAGGCGAGAGGAGCCTACTTTGATAACAATTTTGCTCGCTTCTTGCAAATAAGGCGTATAGGAGTTGCGATTCATAGTATTAGACCAAGGAAGGGACAGTTTGCAAAATTGCTCTTTCTTGCAAATTAAAAATTAAGGAGAACCTAGCGTTTTTAAAAAATTATTCTCTATGTTGTTTCTACAGCAAATTGAAAGATCTCTTCATCGATGGCGTCTAGTAGTTGTTCTAAATTGGTTTCTTCCACAGCAGAAATGGGTATGATACGACCTAGGTGAGAAAATTTCTCCAACAAGTCCTGGGTAAAATTTGCATCGTTTTCCCATATATCAATTTTGTTGAAAGCAATGAGGTGCGGGACTGTGAGAAGGTTTGGATTGTAGGCTTCCAATTCGTGCTGTAGCATCTTAAAATCTTCTTCAATATCGATACTACTTGCGTCGAAAACAAACAAAATCCCTTTTACCCGCTCGATATGGCGCAAAAAAGATAGCCCTAGACCATGCCCCTGGCTGGCTCCTTCAATGATACCTGGAATGTCAGCCATCGTATAGCGAAAGGAGTCTCCATGCCGGACAACTACCCCTAGGTTAGGGGAAAGTGTGGTAAAAGCATAACCAGCAATTTTCGGATGGGCGTGGGTAATTTTGCTCAGAAGAGTGGACTTGCCTGAGTTTGGTAGACCGACGATTCCGACGTCTGCTAAAAGTTTTAGGCTTAGCGTCAGTGTCAGCCAACTACCTTCCTCTCCGTCTTGCGAAAATTTCGGCGCTTGGTGGGTAGAGCTTTTGAAAAAGGCATTTCCCTTTCCTCCTCTCCCACCTCTCGCGATTGTTATGAAATCCTTTTCGTCTTTGAAATCAAACAGCAATTCTTGGGTGTCTGTACGGAAGATCTGCGTTCCTAATGGAACATGCAGAATTAAATCTTCTCCTTTGCTACCCGAGCGGTTGCGTTTTTGACCGGGGTGTCCATCTTCCGCTGTATAGGTTTTTTCTGGTAGGTATTTGTCTAAGGTCTGTAGGGAGCGGTTGGCTTGGAAAATGACATCTCCTCCTTTACCACCATCTCCTCCGTCAGGACCACCAAATTCTACGAATTTTTCCTTATGGAAGGTTACAGCTCCATGCCCACCGTGTCCGGCTTGAACATATATACGGATTTCATCAATAAATTTTGCCATACTTACACGCTAATCTCTACTGCGTCTCCCCAGAGTTTGTCGAGGTTGTAAAAGGCTCGTGTTTCGGCAGTCATGACATGCAGAAAAATTTCTCCTAAATCCATCAAAATCCAACCGGATTCATAAGAATTTTGGCTAGCTTGGCCAGATTTAGAGGTAATTTTATACTTTTTTAGGTTTCTGTACACCTCTCTAGATACGGCTTTGCCCTGGGTAGAGCTTTTGACCGTGCAAATGATGAAAATAGATAGGTAGCTATTGACATTTTCTAGATTGAGTACTCTGATCTCTTCGCATTTCTTTTCCTGTAAAATGCTGACAATTTCCTTCAGTACAGTTTCTCTATTGTATTCCAAGGACTCTGTTTGGGCTTTATGGTCTAATTCCAATATTTTCTCCTAAGACAACAGTGACATCTAACCCTGCTTGTTTTCGAATGATATGAGCAACCTTTTTTATTTTTAAAGATTTTGCAATTCTATAAGCATACTCGGTATTTCCTGAGCGGTTGATGACAACAGATTCCTGGATTGTATCACTCCAAGCGTTATCGGTGGACAATACCAAAAAATTTTTATAATTTAATAAGACTTTTGCTCGTTTTGCCAGGCCATTGATCTCTGTTCCATTGAGAATTTCTATCCGAGCCTCTGGCTCATTGGGGTTGGGCTTTTCCAAAAAGTTCTTCTGAAAGCTAGCATAGCCTATCCGAGAAGCCTCTGCTTTGAAAGCCAAAAAAGTCAAACCACCCTGTTCTTTCAGTTCGCCAGCGGCTTCGTAGGTGTGGAAAAAGACCTTTTTTGCCGTTAGTATGCGAAAGAATGCAAGAAACTCTTCCTGGGAAAGATTGGTATCACCCAATTTGTAAATAGTATCTAACCAATTCGGTGCCAATTTTTTATCTAAACTTGCCATTTTTTCCAGTAGGTTGAGAAAAATACTTTTTTGTTGGTTCATCCGCTCTACATAGTCGATTGCCTGCTGCGGCTTCTTGAGTAGATCAATTGTTTCTTCTCCAGAAAGCAATGTTTTGCCTACATAACGCTGGAATTTAGGAGAACTTTTTTGCGAACCAGGGTCCAAATAAAAATTTAATCCCCCTAAAAAATCTATCAGTCGGCTAAACTTCTCTTGGGAAAGGTTGAAGTAGGCACTTGTTTCGCTGCCTAAAACAAAAGGTATATGCTTGCCTATCTGTTGGCTAATTGTATCGGGCGCAGACTCGATAGCAGTTTGGTTGTTGAAACTTAGAAGGGGGTTGAGAAAATACAGAATCCCCTTATTGGCAGCTGGAAACAATACAACCACCAAGCTAAAATCAACTCGCTTGCCATCTGCCGACAAACCATTGCACTGTAGAGTTACCGTGTCAGAAACCGTTAGGCTGTCTTGTAAATTGTTACGATGGAATTTTTTCAAGTAGAGAACGTACAATGCCCCTGCTAAAAAAAGTAGGGCAAGGGCAAGTGAGTATTTGGAAAGGTTTTTTGTTATAGAAATAATACTTCTCCCTTATTTTCTTTTTTTGCTAGCCTTTTTTTTACCGGCGGCTTTCTTTTTACTCGTTCGCGGACTTTTTTTGGTAGCTTCTTGCATCAACTCATCATCGTTCCAGTAGTAATTTTCATCTTCTTCCGTTTGCTCTTTCAAAAACATGAGTTGCGATTCGATCAACGTACGATTCTCATCCGAGAAATGGGACAACTTTTGGAAGAGAAGTTTGATATTGGGGTCTTTGAATTTATTGCGAATTTTAGAATAAAAGTTTTTTGCGTCTTCTTCTTCTCGTAGGATTGCTTCCATAACTTCCAAGTCATCCTTAGGAACGTGGCTCATATTCCTATCCAAGCGTTTCATGAGTTTGGAAATTGTGGAAGTATGAAATTTATGGATGGGACTCAACTGCTTTAAATTGGGAAACTCACCAACTCCTTCCACTTTTTTATAAAAGTTTTCAATGATACCTACGTGGTCTTCTACATCCTCTGCCAATTGGTCAAAAAACTCACTTAACGAAGTGTTTTCGATGTCTTCCGAGGCTTCTATATAGAAATCGAATTTATCTTTTTCGTGTTGGATGGCTGCTGCGATTGCATCTAAGAGTTTTGTGTTTTTAAGAGTCTTCATACCTACCCCTTTTGGTTATAACGGTCTGGCTGAAAGTACAAGGCTGTTTAAAGTTTTTTTTGCTATCACAATGAGCCTACTTTCAGACAGGCTGTAAGGAATCTTTTGCACAAGAATCAAAAAACACAAGAATAATTTCAACGCAATTGTCAAAAAACACAGGCTTAGTAGGATTCTTGCTTGCTAGTTTTTTCCGCTTTGCCAGGGTAATCCCTATGCTAGACGATTCAGTATTCCAAAGGCGCATTTCTTCTATACAAAAAAAACTTGGAAAAGGTGAAACTCTTATTCTTTTTGCTGCTAACTACAAACAGCGTAACCGAGATGTCGATTACAAGTTTCGCCAAAACTCTGATTTCTATTACTTGACAGGCACCAATGAGGCTGATGCCATTTTGCTATTGCAGAGAAATGATTCAGCCATATTTGTATTGCCAAAAAATCGGGAAGAAGAGATATGGACAGGGTATCGCATTGGGCCTAAACTTGCTAAGAAAAAACTAGCCTTGCGTGCGGCATATTCTTTAGAGGAATGGGATATGCAAAAAGAGCACTACCTAACAGGCCAGCAAACACTGTATTATTTTTTTGGCGAAGATATACAGCGAGACACCAAGATTCTCACCACCTGTAAAGACTTGAGCCGGCAAGTTCGCAATGGCAAAACAGCACCGCTACGCTTGGAGATACCTCATTTCTTGCATGAATTGCGTCTTAGAAAGAGTTCTGTAGAGATTGAGGAATTGCGTGAGTCTGCAAAAATCACTGCTCTGGGTCATATGGCATTGCTACAAGAAACAAAACCTGGCATGTATGAATACGAACTGGAAGCAATCTTGGATCGAGAATACCTGAAAGCTGGTGCATGGGGTGGAGGCTATGGGCATATCGTTGCAGCTGGTAGCAACGCTACAGTCTTACACTATACAGAAAATCAAAAAAAGATCCGTAAAGGAGAACTCTTGCTTGTGGACAGCGGTGCAGAAAAGGACTACTATACGGCTGATGTTACGCGGGTGTTTCCGAGTGCAGAAAAATTTACCAATGCACAAAAAGATATCTACCAAATTGTTTTACAAGCGCAAAAGCAAGCTATCAAAACTGTACGCGTTGGCAATACGTTCCAAAGCGTACACGATGCCGCTGTGTCGGTGATAGTCGATGGTTTACGCGATTTAAAACTCCTCAAAGGTTCGCGAGAAAAAAATATCGCTAAGCAAGAATACCGCAGGTACTACATGCACAAAACAGGGCATTGGTTGGGAATGGATGTGCATGACGTAGGCCTTTACTATAAAGATGGTAAAAGTAGAAAATTAGAGCAGGGGATGCTTACTACTGTGGAACCTGGTCTGTATTTTGCTGCTGACGATAAGAAGGTAGCGAAAGAACTACGCGGTATTGGTATTCGTATCGAAGACGATATTTTGGTCGGGAAAAAGAAACCTATCAATTTGACCGTGATGATTCCCAAGGAAGTTAAGGAGATTGAGGCCATACGTGAAAAAGCTCTGGAAAAATAGAAGACAAGTAATTTGATTTTATGCTCTAACTGCTAATATTTGTAAAAAAAAGTTTTCTGCTAGAAGGAAACTTCTTGTTGCTCTTGATTTTGATAAGCAAAAACTATATAGCAAAGTTAGTGAGTTTATATGAATACTATTTACTATCTGGCAGAAGGAAATGTAGAGACTTTATCTTCGATGTTTCAATCTTGGAGAAGCAGTTCAGATTTTTCGCCAGAGTTTGAAAAATTTGAAGAATTTCTGGGTTCTGGTTTATCAGTTTCTTTAAATATGAAATTAGATTCTCTTTATAAATTTTTATTGGAAGGAGAATATAAAAATATTTACGAATTGTATGCTGGGGATTACGATACATTAGAGAAAAATGACCCTCTTTTCTTTTATAGGTTCAGCTTTGACACTTCTTTTGAAAATGGTACTTCCTTTCAATACGGGGCAGTCAATGCGGGGAATTTAGGAACTGTGTTCTGGGGCGATTTTTGCGTGTATCTGGAAATCCCTAAAGATACTGTGATACTCAAATACAATAGTTTGAGCGTAGAGCCAAGTGGTAAATATAGGTATTTTGACAAAGATAAGGATGTGAACCTTGGCAAATTGCAAATGGATTTAGGTTTTTTGCAAGATGCAGCACAGTTAGTTTTGCTAAAAAATAAGAAGAATCAACTCATAGATATTTCGGCAAACTATTATAAAGAATTGGTCTGTGATGGGGAAGATTATGTCGAAGTTATTATTGAACCAAAAATAAATTTAAGTGACATTCGTAAAGTTTGGTTTAATCCAGAAATATATGAAGAGGAAACAAGGAAGCAATTTGAATCTGAAGATGACCAACAAGATTCTATAGTAGCTGTAATAGAAGAAATGGAAAAAAATCGTATACCTTGGGAGATTTATCAATGATACAACTTTTAGCTTATGATCCCATCAACTTTTGGCTTATTATAGAGGATAAGAAACAAAAATATTTTTTGAGTCCCCCTTATAATTTTCTTTATAATAAGATTTCC
>JBCCIA010000222.1:0-9824 GCA_039028475.1 Spirochaetota bacterium
AAATTCATTTCCTTCCAAGGTGAACTTACTTTACTGCATTGAACAAGCAAAGTATTTACAAGTAAGATAAAAATAAATTGTAATTTCATACTAATATGGATACAAGACAAATATAGACATTGTCAAGTAAATTAAGATTAAAGAATATCCTAAGGAGATACTATGGGTTCTACAAAAAGTATACATTTTCTAACTAATTTACAAGAGTTTTCCAAATACAAGTTCGAAGCAAAAGAATTCTCATCACAAGAAGGTGAAGTTGTTTTACAAATTGATAGCTTTGCCTTCACTGGTAATAATATCAGTTATGCATTTTTAGGAGATAGTTTTGGCTATTGGAAGTTCTTTCCTAGTCAAGAAGAAGATTATGGCATCATCCCTGTTTGGGGTTTTGCCAGTGTCATTTCTTCCAAGAACCCAAGTGTCGCAGAAGGCGAACGATTTTATGGTTATTATCCTAGTGGCTCACACCTCTTAGTACAACCGGGCAAAGTACGTCCGAACGGTTTCGCAGATACAATGCCTCACCGTAGCAAACTACCAGGCATTTACAATTTTTACACCAACCTAGCAACAGACCCCATGTATACCCCAGAAAGCGAAAATTTCCAACTCATATACAGACCACTATTTTCTACTTCCTTTCTCTTAGAAGACTTTCTTTACGACAAACAATATTTCGCGAGCCAAAGAATCTTACTCACCAGTGCATCCAGTAAAACTGCCATTGCTTTAGCTTATCTCATCAAAAAACGCAAACAGCAAGAAAATACCGATGTACAAATACTAGGTATGACATCTGAAAAAAACTTGGCCTTTGTAAAAGACTTGGGATTATACGATGAAATTCTTGGCTATACAGAAATCTCACACTTGCAAAAGCAAAAAACAACTATAGTGGACTTTGCAGGAAACCAAGAGCTAAATAGGAAACTAGAGGAACAACTCGATGAAACGTTACAGTACCTATGTCTGGTAGGAATCGTACATGGTAGTTCTCAAAATGATACTTCTAATTCAGGACGGGGGAAGATTTTTTTTGCCCCAGCACAAATGAAAAAAAGAAGTCGTGAGTGGGGCCTTAGCAAGCTGCAAGAGACACTTGTTCTAAGTTACCAAGGTTTTGCATCCTCCACAAAAGAATGGCTAAAATTCCAAGAGATACTCGGACAAGAGGCTTTTGCAAAGGCTTACCAAGCAGTTCTTACAGGAAGTTCTTCAGCAGATACAGGAGTTGTTGTAAAACTAAGCAACAGCTGAGTTTATATGCAAACGTTTCTAACTTGTGCTACTACTTATCCCCAGCAAGATATAGCCGTCCATTTCGACACACATAGCCAATTGCTTTGAGATACTTGACAATTTTCTGATTTTTCACATAGCTTTTCTGGAATAATTTTGGCGAAGAACCAAAATAATACGAACTATACCTAAGGGAACAATTGTTAGCAAAGGAGTCGAGGTAACCATCATAAACTAAATTCTCTACTTGTTTGTCCGACTTTCCAACGGGAACCAATTCATCCCTTGCATTATTGGTAAGAAAGGTTCGCGAAGGATCCAGTCCTTCACTCTCTTTTGCTTGGGTGATCAGTACACCATTAAATGGAATTTTATAGATTTTTGTCCCATCCACTATTTGTTCCTTCTCTCCTACGGGCTGATCGAAGAGAATTACGAACTCACCTTCAAATTCATAAGGGATAACAACTTTCTCAGGAATGGCACGGTTCAGGTAATAGTATACAAACCACAAAGACAAGAAGGTTGCTAAAATAGCAAAAGCCAAAAAAAAGAAGTGTTTTACAGTTTCTTGTCGTAAGCCACCAAATTCGCGAGTTAAAAACCAAGAATGTAGCAAGGCAAGTACTGCGAGAGGAATACTACCATAGGTAAAAATTAAATAAAAAGCTCCTAGACTGGCCAAAGGTATCTTGTACAAATTCAGCATTGCAATCGAAGAGAGGATGACTCCAGCGGAAATGGAAAAAACCAACAACAAAAAACCAAGAAAAAAAGAGCAAAAGTATACAGGTAGATTCTTATTCCAGAAGAAATAGAAAATTCTAGCAGAGGCAAACCAAGCCAATTGCAAAAGAACTATAGCCCCTGGAATAGATATTGCAATTAAATACCACGAACCACCGGTGAACCCCAATGTCATGAGAATAGCAATACAAAGACCGAGGAAAACTGTCTTTAAAGTGGCCAAACGAATAGAAGCCAAGGAAATCTCTTTCATAACAATTACGCTAGATAAAAAAAGAAAAGCTGATTTACAAGAAATAAAGATTCCTGTAGACAAAAAAGTTTTTCTAGATATGCTATCACCTCATGCGACTTTTAAGTTTGGTATTTTTCTTGAGTATATTCTCACAGAACTGTTCTTCTAGCTACTATATCGTCAAAGACGATAAAATGGAAGTTTCTGTATCCGCGTTAGGGAATTTTGCTATTGGTACTGTAAGGGATGGGCAAGCTCTTGACTTGTTATTTGGACATCCAAACGGCAAATACTCCAATCGACTAGGTTCTACTTTCACCACAATACGTTGCAATAAGAAGGATTATGTATTCAGCCAATTGGAAAACAGGAAAGAATTGTACCTACCGCAAAAAAAACAAATCACCTTAGAAGGGCAGATTCCTGGAACTAAAATTCGTATTTACCAACGCTTCTACTTCTTTGTTGGTAAAAAGGACAGGTTTATTTTAAACTATGGAGTCTACAACCAATCTGAAAAACCGGTAAATATAGGCTTTCGCGTACTCTTAGATACATTTTCTGGTAGCAATGATGGTGTTCCCTTTAGTACTCCAGGGACTTCCCGGGAAAAGAGGGTCGTATTTGACAAAGAAGTGGAATTTACCTCGATCTCCAGCCCTATATGGGAAACCTACGATCAGAATAACGGAGTTGTCTTTCTACGCAATGTTATGGCTGGCAATGGCCTGACTCCACCAGATCGCATTGTATTTGCAAATTGGAAAAAAGCCCATACAACCTATTGGGAATACGAAATCGATTCACAAAACCAAGTAACAGGTGATTCGTCGGTATTAAAATGGTGGTATCCTAAAACGATACTTCCTGGAAAGTCCTACGAAGTTTCTACTGCATTTGAGTTCGCTGACAAAAAGGATGGAGTCAGTTTAGATTTGCAAAACGATACAAGTGGTTTTGGTTACCTAAACCTGCATAAAAAGAACTCTTCAGCAAAAACATTACGAATGAATTATACCATCGAAGCACCCAATGCAGAAGTCATCTCTCCAGAGGGGAGTCTCAGCTTCGATTTTCCAATTCCTCCAGGTGCAACCCTCAACCGTACATTGCCTTTAAATGTAAGCGGCAGCGGGAATATTGTGGTCAAGGTTACCGAAGACGACGGAAAGCGTAAGAAAAAGTTCTCTATCAGCCTGAATTTAGACAAAGATGATAAAGGTGTGTCTCCTCCCATCTGGCAAAACCAACGAAAATACCCTGTTGAGTATTTGGCCGATTCCAAACGTTTGCAACTCATTGCTGTTGCCATGAACCCGAAAAGCAATACCGAAGTAGCGCGTATGGATATGCAAATAAAAGGCAAAAGAGGAACAAAATATGTTTATAAAGCCAATATCGATTTGCGAAAATATGCAGGTGAATTATTGGTAGAAGTGATTCGTAAAAATTCCGATACAGCACAGGACATCTCTACCTCCTTTCGCAAGACAGGGGAAATATCCGAAATTAGCAATGGCAACTACTTTATCCAACTAACAGATACAGGGAGAAAACCTGGGGAGATTTATTATGTTGTGGATAACCAAAAAAAAATCGCACGCATCAAATTAAAAGCAATATCTTTCACACAAGGGAGAGCCATTTTGGTATCTCTATATGACGGTTATGAAATTCGCAAAGGACAAATTGTAGGCAGGGAAACGCAATAACTAACCTTCTTTGCCAGAACATTGATTCTGCATTTTCTTGATATTCTCCAGGTTTTCTGTTTGTCGAGTTGTAAGAGTTTCCAAAAGATTAGCTTTCTGTAACCAATACGCAGCTTTACAAGGCTTTTGCAGATCTTTACGATAGAGAGAGTAAAAATTGTAATACAAAACTTTATGGTATTCGCTTTCATAGTATTTGATCTGTCGAAAAACGACTTGGGAATAATTATAAAAATCAAGAGCTTTGGAGAACTCACCCAATCTTTGGTAAGACAAACCTATTTTGCGTAAGGTTGTTGCATAGTACAAAGTCCATTCATAATCTCTCTCTTCCAAATTGGACTTGATATGGAAATAATACTCTAAAGATTTTAACTTTTCATTTTCAATCGTATTTTCTTTCCCCTTTGGATCGTCGTCTAGTACTGGTTCAGGTTCTTCACGACCCGAGTCTTGCCAGTTCTCTTCCCTTGGATGGTAATTGATTTTTTCTTTGCTAATTTCACTACCTTGGATTTCATTCTTTCCGACCTGGACATGAGTTTTGTATAAAACTTCCTTAGCCGAAACTGCAAGTACGAGTAAATACCAGCAACATAAGAAAACAGCATGTTTAAGATTCATTTTTATTCTCCAATCGTACAAGAACCTGTTTTGCCTTTTGGATGGAAACTTTTTTATTTTTTCCAGGAATATTACGAAAGACCTTTAGACTCTTTTTGATATAGAGAAGTGCTTTAGCATTTTTTCCTTGGATCTCATAAATTCTCCCAATGACAAACAAAGTATCTCCATAGTATTTAGAATGTCTCATATTATTTTTTTGGTAGGAATCCTCACAAAACCGAAAAAAAAGCAAAGAACGTGCAAAGTCTTTTCGTAGCAAGTATAGATATCCAATACCGTACATAAGATTTGCATAGCCTACAATTCGTTTCATACCAATTCGATCGTACATAGCCTTTGATTGTTTGTAATACTGAAAAGCCTGTTTCGTTTGTCCACGTACCGCTTGCACGCTTCCCATCGCATATAAAAGATCTGCATAATCAGGACTTTGGTAATTTGCTTTCTCCGTATATATTTGCTGCGCTGCTTTGTAATAGCGAAAAGACTGTTCGTTTTCTCCCAAATAATAATAGTTTGAGCCAAATAAACGCAAGAATTCTGCATAGCCTTGGGTATGATTTTTACCATTTGCCCGGTATAGCTTTTCTGCTTGTAAAAAGTATTTTTTTGCCTGGGAATAATTAGCAAGCTGTGAAGCAACATAACCTGCATACGTATAAGCCTCTTTCTGTTTGGAATCTAATTGCAAAGACTTCTCAAAATAACCCAAAGCAAGTAAAGGTTTAGCATCCATTACTTCTAAACCTTTTGCATAGAACTTATAAGCCGATAAAGCGAGTTTAGAAGGTTGCGTCTCACTTTGTAGACTCTTTATATCAATTTTGCTCTTTTCTCGTAAAAGCTCATACACTAACTTTTTATGAACTGACAAAAGTTGTGATAGGGAGAGGGTAAATTCGGATGTACGAATGATGGAGCCAGTTTTTAATTCAGAGAGGCTTGCAGTAACCGATATTTGCTTGCCTATCACTGAATAATTCCCACTCACCGCCTGGTTAGCGCCTAAAATTTCCCCCACTTGGATCGTTGTAGATTCTTGCAAAATACCCGATTGTCCTAGATTGATTTCTTTTAGTGCTAGTTTGCGCGACTCCTCGGTGATGACCTGGATTCCTTTTACTTTGCCTAATACTGCGACTACGCGATTGGTCAAACCAGCAGAAATCCATGAATATTCTTTGAGACCATCATTTTGGAAAGGGTTGACAAGAATTCTTGCTTTCTCGCTATAGAGGGATAGCGTACAGCAGACTCCCCAGATCAGCAAAAAAAAGTTCTTCATAAAACACTAAATAACTTATTGATATGTTTTTGGCAAGAAGGATTTTATTTGAACAAAATATCATTTGACGATTCGTAAGAGAGTTTTTTTTTATCCTTAAGGCTCCTAAATAACAATCTAAATAAAGCCTAAGGATTAATTATGAAGTATATTGGTATCTTTCTCATAAGTTTGGCAATGTTCCATTGTAGCTCTAGCAAAGAACAAAAACGACAAAAAAAATTGGAAAAGCTAAAGAAAGTTTGCTTACAACAAGGTGGAACCTGGATCGAGGAGCAAAAATCCTGTAAACTATCACTTTAGGATACATTGTATGCGGTTTGCAATCATCTTATTTTTTTTGGCTTCCTTCTTTTCCTGCGAAGAAGACTCTTTGTTCTTGGGTAGCATAGAAGAAACAGAGAGCATTTCCAAAAAAGGAAAGACTTTTAAAAATCGCTCTCAAAAAGAAAATAAGACACCCTTACAACTGTTACTGGATGGAAATATCCGCTATACAGAAGGACATCTGTCACACCCACACGAAAGCCAAGCGAGACGCATGACTCTTTCAAAATCACAGCATCCTTTTGCAGTGATTATCACTTGTGCAGATTCAAGGGTTGTTCCTGAAATTATGTTCGATCAAGGCATCGGTGATTTATTTGTCATCCGGGTTGCTGGAAACATCATCGATGAGGCTGTACTGGGAAGCATAGAATACGCTGTAGAACACCTAAGCGTTAAGTTGATTATGGTTTTAGGACATGAGCGATGTGGGGCAGTGACCGCTGCTTTAACCGGTAAGAAGGACACCTCCAATATTTTATTTATTGCCAACCATATCAAACCGGCAATCGAAAGGGCAAAACGCAAAGCGGGAAATCTATTAGACAACTCCGTAAGAGAAAATGTCATTGAATCTGTGGAACTTGTCAAAAAGGATCAGAACATTATAGCAGACGCTTTTAAACACGGAGATATCCGAGTTGTTGGAGCTAGATACGATCTAGATGATGGAAAAGTAGAGATTATTTACTAAAAACCTACTTACCACCCCAGAGAAAGTTGGAAACCTGTTTGCCAAATAACTTCAAATGAGAGACTTGTTGGGCATTTTCCTTATAGGCCAAACCAGCTCCAAAACAAACCAATAAGGGTAGCAAGTGTTCTTCTCTTGGGTGGCAAAAACGGGCAAAAGGGGCTTCTGTCCAATTTACCAAACGGTGTTTTTTTGCTTCAAAAGAAATGTTGGGATCACAGCAAGTAGTAACAAGCCAATCATTAAACTGCAAATCTCTCCTATCTGGGTCCGTAGCTTGAGAAAAAATTACTGGTAGGTTGTGAAAGCTCATACCTGAACCAATGATGAAAATATTTTCTTCTCGTAGATGAGAAATCGCTTGCCCTAGTTGAATATGCTTTGCTGGGTCCATACTATTTAGAAGGGACAACTGCACACATGGTACATTTGCTTGTGGATATAACAACTTCAAGGGCACGAACATTCCATGATCAAAACCACGCTCTTTGTCTAAATTACTCTGGATTCCCTTTTGCTGTAACATATTCCCTAGTCTAAGAGCAAGCTCTCTGTCGCCATCAGCAGGGTATTCTATTTCATAGGCTTCTTTGGGAAAACCAAAATAATCATAAATAAGGCCTGGTTTCTCGGCACTCGTTATGCTTGCTACGTCTTCTTCCCAATGCGCACTAATTACCAAAATACTCTTAGGAATTGGCAAGTCTTGGCAAACATTTTGCAAAAAATTTACTAAACCTTGGTGTTGTGGGTCTCCCAACAATGGCAAAGGACCTCCTCCATGATTGAGAAACAAAATAGGATAGCGATATTGCGTCATTTGAGTACCTTAATTTCATTTGCAGGAACTGGTTGTCCGTACAGGTATCCTTGTCCCATAACACAACCATCTTGCAATAAAAAAATCTCCTGTGCCTTTGTTTCAATTCCTTCAGCAACAACTTCAAGACCTATACTTTGCGCCAAACTAGTAATTCCTTTTGTGATTGCCCTATCGCTATGGTTATGGGTAATATCCCTAATAAAAGATTTGTCAATTTTCAAGCAAGTCACTGGTAAATCTTTTAGGTACCCCAACGAAGAGTAACCAGTACCAAAATCATCAATAGCAATGCTAATTCCCAAATCACAGATTCCTTGCAATATGGCGATAGAGCTATTCTTGTCACGCATTAACATAGATTCGGTTACCTCTACTTCCAAGCGACTCGTATCAATAGCAAACTCTTGGATCACCTTTTTCATTTCGGAAAGAACATCTCCTTTTTCTAATTGCTGTATTGACAAATTGATAGCTACTTTAGGAATTTGTATGGCTTGGCTATCCCATAAAGAAATTTGCCGGCAGGACTCGCGCAAAACCCATATACCAATTGTATCCATCAGTCCCATTTCTTCCGCTAAAGATATAAACTGATCGGGGTTAACAACGCCCAATTCTGGGTGAATCCATCGCAACAAGGCCTCCACTCCGATAACTTCTTGGGTCAATAGATTGACCTTAGGTTGGTAGTAAAGATAAAATTCATCTTTTTCAATAGCAACTTTTAGGTCATGCCCCATCACCATATTATGAATAAACGATTTACTCATATTTTGTTCGAAAAATCTAAAGGTATTCCTTCCTGCTTTTTTAGCAGTATACATAGCAATGTCTGCATATTTTAGCAGTGTTTCCGGTATCTCACCGTCTAGAGGAAATACACTGATGCCTATACTAATCGACATATACAAATCGTGTTTATCTACGACAATAGGCTTTTCAAAGATCAACAACAACTTTTTAGCCACATTATGTATCCATCCTGGTACATTGGAATCATTCAACAGAACAACAAACTCATCTCCACTTACTCTAGCGATAAATGCAGACTCTCCCTGTAATGTTTCTAGCAAAAGGTTGGCAAATACCTTTAAAACTTCATCACCAATATGGTGTCCAAGTGTATCATTGATATGCTTAAAATGATCGATGTCAAAAAAAAGAATAGCTAAATTTTTATTCTTTTTTTTAGCTTTTACCATCTCTTTGGTAATAGTTTCTTGCAATTGCATCCTATTTGGTAGACCAGTGAGAATATCATGACTGGCCATATGCAATAACTTACTTTGGTGCCTAGAATGCTCAATTACGAGAGCAGTCAATCTAAGCAATTTCTGCAAGTGTTGTCGCTCAGAAAAGCCAGGTCTATAGTATGCCGGAAAAAACATCAGCAAAAAACCTAAAAACTTATCTTCTTTCCCAAGAATAGGTTGGGAACAACAAAATTTACACTCCGCAAGACCAAACAATTGTTCATCTGCCGAGAACAAAGGGTGTTGACTAACCTCTTCCACCAGTAGAGCATGGGAAATGGTGATTGGTATTGGCATGTTTACACTTTGTAAGTCGTCAACTTGTTGTAAGAGAGAAAAGAAATGTTGGCCAGCAATGTATTGCAAACTCTTACCATCCGGGGAGAGCAATTGGATCACACAAGTACAAGCAGATTTTTGATTCTCTACAAATTCAGTGATCTCATTGAGAATCTCTACTAAAGAAACTTCTTTCGCTAATTGTTCTAAAATTTTATTGTAATGAGCCAACCAGTTATTTGAAATTTGCTTTTCTGTAATGTCATGGATGATTGATAGTAAAGCTGTTTTTTCTTGGTAAAGAATGGGTGAAGAGTGTACTTCCACAATGCGAATGATCCCGCTGGCCAGACGATGGGAAAAAATAAAATAATTCCTTTCTTCGTTTTCTGCCAATGAACGTTCAATAGCAACTTCTTCTGCTGAAAGAATGTTGATATCTTGGATAGTCATTTGTAGCAAGGTTGCAATCGAATACCCATAAAACTTTTCAGCCGCGTAGTTCGCTAAAAGAATTAGCCCACTTTTAGGATCAATTACCAACATAACGGCATTGTGCTTTAAGAAGGCTTCTTCAAAGGCACCTTCTACGGAAGTTTC
>JBCCIA010000223.1:0-9789 GCA_039028475.1 Spirochaetota bacterium
CATAATTATCAACAAAAAAGATTTACTGGATAGCAAAGACTTTGAAGCTGTCCGTCCACTAATGGATATGTACCAGGAAATCGGGTATCCGGTAGATATTATCAGTGCCAATGATAAGGCAGATTTAGAAAAAATTAAGGCTATAATAGTAGAACAATTAGGAGTAGATGAAAATGAAGTAACTCCAGAAGCTCATTTCATCGATGATTTAGGTGCAGACTCTTTGGATACTGTAGAGCTAGTAATGGCTTTGGAAGAAGAGTTCGGAGTTGAAATCTCTGATGATGAAGCTGAGAAAATCCAAACTGTAGGGGATGTAGCTAAGTTTATCGATAAAGCCTAGTTAGCCTTATTTTTCACCTATATACCGGGCTCGTTAGAGCCCGGTTTTACTCTTGAAGCAGAAAAGCGATTCTCACCGAACCCTTCCACCAGAGAAAGAACTGGAAAGATTTCTATCTACACAACGTATATCTTTTTCTAATAAAAATCTTTTACGCCAAGCCTTTACCCACCGTTCTTATACCAATGAAAGCGTTTACAATCTAGCGGATAATGAACGTCTTGAATTTTTAGGAGATTCTGTTCTTGGTCTGATTGCTAATGAGTATTTGTACAAAAACTATCCACAGTATCCAGAGGGAAAACTATCCAGTATTAAATCTAAAGTAGTTTCTGAAGTTTCTTTAGCGCAGGTATCCCGAGACATAGGCTTGCCCAATTTGCTATTCTTAGGAAAGGGAGAGAATGCTACCAAAGGACGCGAAAAACAAGCGATCCAGGCAGATGTTTTTGAGTCATTAGTAGGAGCTATGTACTTAGATCAGGGATACCAAAAGACGAAAAAATTCGTATTGAAGTTCTTACAAAAACAAATCAAAAAAGTAGAAAAGGCCAATCTCAGTGAGGATTATAAAACAATCCTACAAGAATACTGCCAAAAAAAGTACAAACTACTTCCCCGCTATGAACTTAGCAATGAACAAGGACCAGAGCACGATAAAACATTCTTTGTTAAGGTTTATATCAATGAGAGAGTATTAGGAGAAGGGAGTGGAAGTAATAAGCGCAAAGCGGAACATGATTCGGCAAGACGAGCTATCCAACAGATACACTCTCGCTCTCGCACTAGGAAGACCAATGATTGACTTTTTTAAAAAAACTAAGAAGTTTCGTGTGCGAGTCGCAGCCCTTATCGAAAACGCACAAGGGAAATACCTATTAGTCAAACAAATGAAAAAAAGCAAAGAATACTGGTTGCTACCTGGTGGTGGAATTGAATTTGGTGAAAGTGCTGGAGAGGCTCTTGCACGTGAGTTGAAAGAAGAGCTTGATTTAGAAATAAAGGACTCTCACTTTTTACTGCTCAATGAAACAATTGATCCAGATGGAAAACGTCATTTATTGCAAGTAGTATTTTCAGTCTCTCTTGGAGAAGAGATTGTTGTGAATCTAAAAGAAAAAGTACTGAAAGATTTTGGATTTTTTTCAGCGGCTGAAATTCTAACTATGGAAATTCGCCCAGATATTAAAGTCTTTTTTAAAGATTTGCTTACAAAAAATAAAACGGCTGGAGAGAGTGAAATTCATTTCATTACCAGTGATTGGGTAGAAGGATAGAAGCATGTACATATCACAAGAAAGGGTACATTTTGGGAGTGTTGATTATTCTGTAAAACTTTATGAAAGTTTAACCGGCTTAGCCGAAGAACTGCAGGCTATTGCTGCAATTTCTAAAGTCGTTGTATTTACAGAAAAAAAAATTGCTAATATCTATGGCAATGAACTCAAACAAGAATTAGAAAAGTCAAAACTAGCGTATTCTTTTATCATACTGAAAGGGGGAGAGAGAAACAAGCATATCGATAGGCTCAAAGCGATCTACAACCAGCTAATAGACGAAAATGTAGATAGAAAATCTTTGGTACTCGCTTTTGGAGGGGGAGTTGTTGGAGATTTCGCTGGGTACGTAGCAGCATCCTATTTGCGTGGAGTACGGTTCATACAAGTTCCGACCACATTACTTGCCTGTGTAGATTCCTCTGTGGGTGGCAAAGTGGCAGTCAATGTAGACCGTGGTAAAAATATGGTAGGGGCATTTCACCAACCGTCTCTAGTGTATGCACCATTGAATACATTAGAAACTTTGCCACGGCGAGAGTGGCGTTGCGGACTTGCAGAAGTTATCAAACACTCTCTTTTACAGGGTGGAGAGTTCTTTGCAAAAATTCAGAATTTTACAAAGAATGACTTCCAAGCAAAATCAGAACTGGTAGAGTATTCGATTCGCGAATCGGTGAAGTTCAAGGCAAGCATTGTGGAGCAAGATGAGAAGGAATCTGGTATCCGCTCTGTATTAAACTTGGGGCATACCTTGGGGCATGCGATTGAGTCCTTCACCCATTATAAAAAATATTCACACGGAGAAGCAGTTGCCATTGGACTTGTGACTGCGCTACTACTTTCACAACAGGTATATGCCCTACAGCCCGAAATCTTAAAAAGTGTATTCTCTATCTACCAAGCCATAGATATGCCGTATAAAGAAGAAATAGCAGCAGAGGAACTTATAATGCATATGAAACACGACAAAAAAACACAAAATGCTGTAATTCGTTTTGTACTCTTGCAAGAACTGGGAAAACCAACTTGGAATAATGAAATGCAAGATGAGGTATTGCAAAAGTTAATTGAAAAACATTGGGAATTAGAGGTGAAAGATTATACCTGAGGATTGCTAAATATTTTAGCTGTTAAAGAAAAAGTTCCAAATAATAAGAAGAAAGTTGACAGAAAGGTATAGAAAATTACTCTGACTTTTGCAGGGCTTTGTAGCTCAGTCGGTAGAGCAGAGGACTGAAAATCCTTGTGTCGGGAGTTCGATTCTCCCCGAAGCCATGCAACCATTTGACAGAAAATTGACAAACTTTCCTTTTTTGTATCCAATTCTGTCTATGCTTAAAAGCCTCATTCCTAAAATTTCTCTGGCACATCTAAACATATCTACTAAATATTTGCAAGAAAAAAAATCGGTATTTTATAGTTTTTTTTCATAATTATGTCTCATTATTGGGATTTTAGCAAATATATCGGTAGTTGTAGAAGTGACTGGAATTTTGTTTTTCCAGAGATTTCTAGTAAGCCTGGTCAGTTTCTACTATACTGCTAAAATAAAAGAAGGTGGCGGGAGAGTCCCACCACCAGAAAAAAGGGAGAGAATTGTCTATATACTAGGGAAATTATAATAAATATTCCAAATCGACGATCTTTCGGTTGTAGAGGCTACCGCGCAGAATCTCTTTGGTGATTTCACGTCCAGTGCGTGTTGTACTGGCCGTATCAATCGCAACCAAACGGTTATCTTGGCAGATGACCAGAGTTGCATGGGTATTGCTCCCATTGGCCGTCCAAATACGGTATAAGCGTCCCTCTGCCTTGTGAGTCTGGATTTCATGAGACCGAATGATGGTTCTTTTTTGGATAGCAAAAATACTATAGAACTTAGGAGAAACCACAGTAAGAGTACCCTTTTGCGTTCCTCCTCCACTCAGAACTTTTTTATAGGCATCCTTGAAAGCAAGAGTGGGCCTACCGATTCTTTCATAAAAATTATTCACCAGCAAAATCCGGGTATTGACATTGCACAAGGTACTGGCAATATCGTTGATGAGGGCATATTTTACGATTCGCTTGTCCAAATGCGAGTCACCGCTCGACCAGGTCTTATTTCGCACCTCAGCAGCAATTTCCAGACAATCTGCGTGGCAGCCCAAATATTGGTCGTAGTCGTTCATCGAATGGTACACCAGGTCGCTCAAACTTCGAAAACCTGGACGTGACAACAAATTCCCCGTAGGGACCCCCGGAGTTGGTGGTGCCTCCGGGAGATCAAAGAAGCTACTGACTTTTTTTTGTAGAGCTTCTTTGCTTTCTGCGATGAACGTGATTTCCACCATGCCTAGTCTTTCCTGTCTGACTGAGGAGTTTCCCATTTCTTGAGCTTTTCTACTCTGTTAAGATCCACAGGCTTGCCTTGCAAAAGGTTTTCTAATTCTTCGGTGAACCAGCCAAAGATCATATTTGCCTTTTGCGCCATATCGATATAGTTTTGGATTTGCTCTCTATCTTCCTGCGTCAAATCTCTGTCGATGTAATCATCTAAGATAGGTCGGACCATTTGTGGAAAGGCAGACCAGATTACATCCATGGGAAACCATTTTAAAATACTACCAAACATATTATTCTCCTAAATTGTTATTTATGATTCCTTTTCAACTCAACCTAAAGTTGCTCTTGGCATCCTCAGGAGTTTCTGACAGTCTCTGCGTTTTTATACCCGTATCATCTGTGGTATATTCCCAGAGTTCATAGAGACTGCCTGCCGTTTCGATGGTTTTTATCGCCCAGAGCAAGAGTCCACGTTTCACGGCATCTGTCTGTGGGATATAGATTCGGTAGGTATAATGTGCATAATCTCTTGTGCCAATAGGACTCCCTATAACTCCACCAATTGTAAAATGATTTGGATATACTCGTTCTACTATGATTTTATCAGATGAAACATTCACCAATTCTGCAGCGACACTTTTCATATTTGCTGTGGTACCTGCTATTTGTTTGTAAGATAAGCGAAAACGAATCCTATCTTTATACGATAGATCTTTTTCTCCTACTAAGCGCGGGATACGGTATCTAGCTCCCCATAAATCTAAACCATAACCATAACTAGAACCAAAGAACAAATTGTCCCACAGCCAAGTTACTTTTTCGCTACGTTTTACAAGTATTTGTAGAAATGTTTCTAATGTTCTATACCAAATAGAATCTGATCTTAGGTCACGTACTTGTCGTCTTTGGTTTTTCCAAACCCAGCTGTTAAAATCAAATAGTTTCATTTTATGCTATTACTTCTCCTTGCACCGAGAATTCAGAACCTTTTATGGCGATAGAGCCATTGCCGGTAATGATTTCTGTTGGTGCGGCTGTTCCATCTACTTGTAGTACTTCGCAGGAAGTAACATTTGCTAATGATTCAAAATTGGCTTTGAGCGTTCCTGGTACAAAGTTTTCCCCATCTCCTAATGTTTGGAAGTATGAGTTGACTACGCTTTCTAATTCTTCTTGTGGGAGTTTGTTTTCGGCAGTGGAAAAATATACGGTATATTTTAGGTTTACAGCCACAGTTGTTAGGGCATAGGCCAAACCTATCACTCGGAAGTTAGGTCCTGGAATGGCAATAGAACCTGTCGGTACATCTGGATTAGAAGTGATGGTAACTTGGCAGGTACCTGCACCAGGAATATTGAGAAAGATACTTTGTAATTTATTTGGATCGAAATTCTCACCATCGCTAAGAGTTTGAAAGAATGAGTCTACCAGTCCATCTAATGCTGTTTGTGATGGAACACTATCCGCAGCAAAGTTTATACTATATTCTACTTCAATCGGAACTGTAGCTGTATTTTTAACTTCTACTTGCGCGATTCCTTGGTTCTCTTCAGAAGTGAAGAAAGTTTCTATTTCCTCGGTATTGACATTTATCGGGCTACCATCCTGATCGGGTGCACCTGTTACTAGTAATTGCACATAACCGGGTCGCCCCAATTCTTTTGAGGACTTGAAGATAACTTTACTGACTGTATTAAAATTATTTAGAGTTTGGTTTATATACCAATCTTTAGTGAAGACTACTTCGGTTCCTGTTTCTTTATAATAAATTCGTTCTCGGACTTTATCGATGGTTTCTTTGTCCCTGCCTGCAGAGTCAAAGATGGACTCTCCTGTTCCTTCATGCTTTTGTAAAGTCTCATTAAATATCATTTCTTCTGGATTGTATACCACATCCACTCCGTCTACAAAGTCCATTATCTCTGTTATTGAATTTGGTACTACGTTGCCAATCGTACCTAACTCTGTACACTCTGCAATGACATCGACTAGATACCTCCCTTCCGCATCTTCTGTTACAGCATCTGTTAGAGTAACAGGTGAAACCGTACGAAATTGAATCTCTTCATCTCCTGTTGCTACTACTACTCCTTGCGGTATTTCAGTCGTATACAGTGGTTTGGTCGATGAACCTATTTTGAGGTATATTCGCGTAGGTGTGGCTTGTTTCCAATTCATTCCATAACGTTTTAACCATTCATGTAGTTCTGCCTCTTCTGCCGTATGTGGGTGGATTGCTTTCAAGATACTTACCATCGGTTGATCTATAAACATCCATATTGCGTTGCCTAATGCTCGGATGAAGGTGCTCATCGCACTCAAAGGACTTCCCCATTTGTGATTGGGAAAGCGGTTCGAGTCTTGGATATTTTTTGTGATTTCCTGTTGGACGGAGTCTTTGGATGTATAAAATATCATATTCTTATCCTATAATGGTGAGTAGGTAGTCAACTTCTTCAGCTGGAGCCTGTGGAAAATTGATTGTAACCGTCCCGTTTAAGAGTACCGTATCAACATTGATTTTCTCTCCAGTTGTTCTCTCAATTACCTGTGTAATCGAGTTGTTAGGACGTGTCGTAGGGTAGGAGAATTCACTAGTGCTTCCATCAGAGTCGATCAGTATCACTTCTTTAAGAGGGTAATCGTGTTTGGCAAAGGTTATTTCGTCAGTCTCAAATGTTCCCTCTAACCCTGTGGTGCTGACATACATATCTCCTGTATCTTTCTCTAGTATTTGTGCTCTATATAGCTTCTCCCAGCTATTCGCATCTTCTGTTCGCTGCAATTTTCCATCTGCATTAATTTCATAGATACCATTTTCAGAAGTATCGTCTTGTCCCATGAGCAGATAGCGTTTGCCGATGTTACTTTCATCTATATAGTCTGATAGTACGATGTTAGCAGTACGTACCCCTTCGACTAACTCCTTGTTTTTCAAGGAGTTAATGCTTTCCGTCAGTTGACTTAGGATTGAAGTTTTTTGTGAATTGAGTTGTACCTTTGTGGCTAAGAGATCGATCTGTTCTACTAATTTTTGAGAAGACCAAGTGGTTCCTACTGCTGTGATTTCATCATTGACTAAATTACCTATTAAGGATGATAAGTCTTCATCCATATCCGTTTCTTCTATATTTCCAGGATACACTCCAAATACAGTAATGTATATGAATATAAGTAATTTTTCGTGAAAGTTACTTCTGGCATAAAACTTGGCAGCATGTTTGAGTCCGTCTGACTGCGGTGTGGATATATTATACTTTACTACAAAATCGTCTATGTTCATATGTTATACTCTCAATGATATTTTGGTTCCTTCTTTTAGTTGGAAGTTGACACTTAGTCTTTCTGAAATAAAGTCCACCTCAACCGACTGTTGATCGATTTGTGGGAACTGCTCTATGATTCGGTAGGCATCTTGGATTCTATGCTGGACGTCTACTGGGTTTTCTGAGTTGATAGAAGCGCGTTGTTTAGAAAAAAACTCTGGATAGTCAATATCATCAGCTGGCTTCATATCAAAAGCAGTAATGATTTGTTGTGTGATGACTTCTTTGTTGTCGAATTCTTCACTGAAGTCATTGGTTCCCTTTTTTAAGGTTAGATCGAAATCTGTGATGAGAAGATCTGACATGATGAATACTGTAACATAGTTTTGTAAATGGGCAAGGTCACTCTTGCAGCCTTTGCAGACTATGCCGATTTTTTTGTGTGCGACTTTTGTTTTTTCCAAACTTTACTTTTAGACATAGAATGTATACTTCTATGTAGTCTGGTATTTTTTATGTTATTTAGATTGAAAATAAATAAGGTTGTTGCTTAGTAGGAAAAGAGTTTTGCGTCATGTTGGCAATAAACTTTTTATCTTATATTGATTCTGTTTTTTTAGTTCCAAGTTTGCGTTGTATATGGCGGAGCTACGAGTTGACTCATTCCTGAGGACTTAGCTGGTGATACAATTTGGCCAGCTAACGTTGAACTCGCTTGATCAATATCATCGGTAGGTGCATCCAATGTAAATTCTGAAGCTTGTGGAGAATTCGTCATACTATAGCCAGCAGCACTCATTCCCCCCCCAATCGTACTCATAGCTGTAGCGAGAAAGTTTGCTATCTGTTTTCCGCTTTCAGGTGCTTTGAGGCTAGATTCTATGCTGTCAGCTGCTGAGCTTACTGTTGCTGAAGAAGGAATGATGCCAGAAAAACCTTTGAGGATAATGTTTTTCCATAGCAATGCCGCGATTTCTTGGATCTCACTGGGTTCACTGGCCTCTTCTAGTTGCTGGTAGTCACCCGCTTTGTTGAAAAAATCTTTAAACTCACTTTCAATGTCACTTTGCGATATGGGCATTGCTTCTATCCTAAATCAGCGATTACAGGTGCAATCGTTGGTCCTAATGCAGTGGTATGTCCGTGCGTGGATACTTTGACCATTTTAGTATCTGATTGAGCGGTTATTTCACCGGTAACTTTTAATGTTCCATCAATCTTTGTATCACCATTGATTGTAATCCCTTCTGAATCTAAGATGATCTCTTGTGAGTCAAAGGTTAGTATCAATTCATCTTTGTTTAGTTTGATACTCGATTCTGCATCGTTGAAAGTGATTTCAATTCCGTCGTCATCGTTTATTTTTAGTTCTGTGAGTTTTCCAATAGGTGTTTCGATACTTTTGTATTTGGAGAAAGCGGTAGCAAAGGCACGTTCTGCCGAGTTTTCGGGATATATAAGTAAACATTTGGCATCTTTATCGGGTTCTCCAGGAAAGTGGTGTTGGATATTTCTTTGGTTTTCTTTAACGCTTTTTCTATAGGCATTTCCTACAGTTAATTTTTTACCAGTTTTCTGTACTTTACCTATACTTGGATAAAAGATTGTGTAACCGGCTTCCCAGGCTTTGACGATGGAATCAATGAGACTCATAACTATCTGTTCTCCTGTTTAAAGCTTATTAAGCCTACGTGAACTATTTGTCTATAAGTTGCGTTGGCAGCATCAAATGTCTTCTCTACCTTCTTTACGAAAACATTTTTATTTTTGGTAGGTTCCTCTATAGATTTAATTTTAACAAATTTGCTATGCGATACCGATGGGTATCCAAATGTTGTGAATGATCCTAATAGCGAATTGCCCGCTGTTTCTTGGTATAATTTTTTAGCTTTTTTATTACATTCGGAGTTGGATGATAATCCATCTATGTCATATTCTTTTTGGCGTTTCCAGGAGCTTTCTCCATATTTTCCTTTATAAAGAATTCCTCTTTTTGCATTGTAACTATTGACAATAATACGTGTTTCTACCTCTTCTTGCACTTGTAGATTGTCTTCTATGATTTTATATGCATCCCCAAATTCATCTAATTCTAATCCAGCTATTGTTCCTGCAGTAAATTTTTTGAATGGGTCTTGCAAATGTAATGTTCTTCCTTTGAAGAATGATTGCACTTTTTTTTGTTTTTTGAGTTGTAGTAATGTCCAGACCACAGATCTTCGGTAGCCTTTTTTGATACTAAATTTTTCATTTTCTATGAGAGGATCTACTTTTATCTCCATATTACCTGATACATATTCTTTTAAAAAGCTCTTTAATGTTTTTTTATTTAGTGAGTTTTTTAAATTTATCCCTTGTAAGTTGTACATATAGTCTTTGGCTACTATTTCTAACGGTAACTTAGGACTAATGGAGAAAATCTCGCCTTCAAATTCTTTGATCAATCCAGATTCTCTATACCCTGCATGCCACTCTATTTTATCTCCCTTTTTGATTTTACTACGATCGATTTTTTTATTTTGTGGTAACTCGACTGTCAGGACGTCAATAGGACTTGTCATGGAACTGGATAGAG
>JBCCIA010000224.1:0-9787 GCA_039028475.1 Spirochaetota bacterium
AACTGCTGCACTCCAGTAGTTTTGAGATTGCAATGACACCTGCCCCACTCTCGATAGCATGGTGAAGTGGCAATCGCCCCAACTTATCGCGAACCATAACATTGTCGGGCGCAGCTTCCAGTACTGCCCCCCCCTCCTAACCAAGAGAGAACAGTCGCCTCCTTCCAGTGGCCATTCGATCTTTTATCAAAATTCCACAGCCATCCCCACAGGCTACGAAACTGCATCTGTTTTGTTTTCTTACTTTTCTCATACTCCACTAGGAAAAGAAAGTTATCGTAAAACCTTTGTGAATTGTTTCGCATATAATTTCCCAGAGTGAAATTCCAAAAACCATCGGATTTGCTCTTATACATCAATAAAGGTGTCGCATGGTAGAAATTGGTTTCGTGGTAGCCAAGCCCCAAATACCAACCCAAAGACAATTCCTTCCATTTGCCATCCCCATGCCTTTTGAAGTTCCATAAGAAATCCCAAAGACCCGAAAAATGCAAGTATTGGTCATCTCTATTTTTCTGAAATTTGATGAGAGTCGCAAAGTTATTGTAATACTTCTTGTCCGTAACTTCTAGGTAATTTACCAAAAAGAAAGATTTAAAGCCATTGGTATTCTTTTTATTCCACATGATGGGAATGATATGGAAAGAACCAGGTGCATAATAAAATGGGAATACCAAGAGATATTTCAACTCATCTTTTCGTTGCTTGTGTTTGCGGAATTTCCAGTCTGTAAACCAAAGAAAATTTGTACGAACTTTATGCTCATTGCTGTTACGGTAGAAAAAGGGCGTTGCCCAAAGTGTCATTTCTTCTGATTCTTTTTCCTTGTATTTGTATTTGTCCTTATTGTATGCAATGAGCAACGGCCAGAAATAGAAAGATTTGTATTGGTTCCCATTCTTATGAGTCTCATTATTATAATAAGAGAATAAGGAATAATTCGAAGTAACTGTCTTATCCTTCTCTATCACATTTTTATGCAAGTAAAAAGGTAGTACACGCTGGCCACTGCTAGTTTCGGAACGATAAAAATTTGCCAAAGGCCAAAGAACAGAGGTCTCTTCTAATTTTTCTTCTTTGTAGGACTCACGGATATAAAAATTCAACAAATAAGAAGTGATCTCAGAATCTTCATCTCGTTGTCTACCATAGAAGGGAAAGAAAACATTATAAGAAATATCTTCGGTCTCATACCAGACAGCAATAGGGGGAAATGGTGGTACTATGATAATTTTCTCGTCTGATGCCTCGTCCCAAGTCAACCAAGAGAATGGTAGCAAACGGAAGTGGCGTTTGGTATCGGCTTTCTCATAAGAGATCAGACCAAATAAGGCAGAGTAACCGGCAAAACTGAGCGAATCTTCGCGGGTAAAATCTCTTTTCTTCGCCAATTTAGGATTCTCTCGTGCCTTTTTTTTGGCCATTTCTTTCCAACGAGCTTTTCTTTTTTCTTCTTTCTCTTTCTGTTTTTGGGTTTCAAAGCTGGCAATCCGCGCTGTCTGTTTGCGTAAATACTGTGGTTTGTCAATGCTCTTACGGAAGGAAAAGCTGGCGAGGTAGTAGAGAACGGTAAACTCCGAATCTAAATACCATTTGTCTTCATCCTGTCCACCGGTCAAATAAGGGCTGAGAACTCCTGTTTCGCTGTTGTAAAACAAAAGCAAATTTATGTGATAATCATTCTATTTGTCTTTGTAGTTCAAATAAAAGGGAAAAATGAACGACCAGTCCTTCTCTTCTGAGCGACTCTTCCAGTATACGGGAAACAGAGTAGTAAACTCTTCTTTGTTCAGTTTTTCCTCATGGCTATAATAAGTTGCGAAAAAGGTTGTATCTTCCTTATGGTCCCATTTGTGGTAGTAGAGAGCTAGTGGGATAAAGGTTTTGCCAGCTACTTTGTCCGGCTGCGAAAGGTCCTTATTCATCAACAATAGTGGTATGGAGAAATGCTTGTTTTTTTCGTAGGAAAAGAATGGTTGGAAAGCGTAGGCTTTTGTACTACCCTGTGCGTCGTTTTCCCAACTGATCAGTGTCAACAAACGTCTCTTACTTCCTGTAAAGCGGCCATCACTGGAAGTAAAGAGAAAGGGGATAATTGGAAACCCCCAACTGGAACGGTGGTACTCCTCATGAAATTCTCCCACATCGTATTCTTTACTACGGTAGTGGAGCAAAGACCAGTGGAAGTCTTCTTTGTGGGTGCTATCTGTGTGGATGGCTAAGGATTTACTAGAGTAGTAAAAGGGAAACAAACTAAAACCAAATACCTTCTCTTTTTCAAATTTGTCATCCCTATTGCTATAATAGTAAATAGGAAAAGCGTAATTGGAAGAAGAGTTTTGATCTTTGCTATACTGCAATAGAGGAACAATGGGAAACCAATAGCTTACTTCCTCGGCACTGCCATCGGCTCGGTTGCCGGTACTGCTTGTGCCGTGGATCAGTGAGAAGTGAAAACGATCCTCTAACCACTCTCCAGTTCCCTTCTCTTTGTATTTCGAGTTGCTATAATACAATGCGAGTGGACTAAATCCCCATACATTTTTCTTGGATGCAGCCAAATCTTCTCGGAAATGTCCGTAGATGGGAAATAGGTAATTGCCCCACTCTTTGTCTCTATCATTGTACCAACCAGCGAGGGGCAAGATAGGAAACCAGTAATAATTTTCTCTTCTACCAGAATCCTTGATTCCAGAAGACATCTTACCATGTAGGAGTGAGTAATTGGCGTAGGAATGGTAAGTTTTGCCCTCTGAAGTTTTCTCTTCGTTTTCCGAGTAGAAAGGGAAAGGGACAAAGGCAAATTCATCAGTCTTACGTTTGCTACCTTCGCGGTTTTTTTTGTAGTACAACGGGAAGACGCCCTGGTAGGAACTATTTCTTTTTGGATTGTAGCCCCAGAAGGCAAATGGGAATATGCTGCGATCCACGACTTGGTTTTGCTTGCGGTAGGTGTAGTTGAGAAAGCGCATACGCTCACGGTCGTCGATTTTACTATTTAGGCGACTATAAAGTGGGAATAAGTCGGTAGAGTTGTATTTGGGGTAGTCTTTGTGGTAATAGAGCCATAATATCTTCAATCCGTAGTGCTGGTCCCACTTCTCCACTTGCATAAACAGTGCATTTACTGGAAATTTCTCACTTTTCTCGCTACCATAGACCTTTTTTTCGCCTTCGTAGAGGTCATCCCAATCCTCAGCCCACACAGGTGAGTAGCAGAGGAGTAGCAAGGCAAGCAAGTATTTCATAGTGTAATGGAGACGTCCGCAAGTAAATATTTTGCCAATTTTTTAGTTTTTGTCAATAAGTTTCGGAAAATTGTGGTGATTTCAGTTGGTGCTTGGAGATTTTAGGAAGAGTAGTATAACCATAAATGCTGGATGCCGATCTCTCCAGGTTTTGTATTTGTAGCAGGGTATTTCCAATCTCGTTTGTGTTTGCTTTGGTAAGTAACTGTTGTTTCAATGGGTTCTTCTTTTAAATTTTCAGATGTATGTTCTTCTTCTCGAAGAATGGCACTTAGGTCTTCTGGAGTTTTATAGTTTTTTATAACATACCCTAACATCATTCCACATGGCATAGCCCAAGCGTAATCGCCGTTGACAAAACGATTTATACCTTTGTTGATATATTGTTCCTTGAGCTTGCGATTTGGATCGATGGGTTTGCATTCGATGAATAGTCCGTCATAAATGCTTGCTGCCACTCCCTCCCTTCGGGGATGCACCTTAAACGTTAGATCTGGTCGCTTTTCTAATGATTCTCCATTATAATTCTCACATTCCATACCACGGATAGGGGTAACTAATGTACTAGTATCTTCTTGCATTTCTGAATTGTCTAGTATTTTTCCAATTGCCTTTTGCAATCGAGTAGTTGTTTTGACTTCATCGACATAATTACTTTTCACAGTCTTAGGCAGTAGATCGGCTTCTATTCTTTGCCATGCTAGGATTAAAATTTTTACGATTAGGCTTTTTAAAGTTAGAGGAAAATCATCATGGGGCAGTTTTCTCTTTTGTATAGGTTCCGATAACATCATAACAATGAACTTTACAAAAACACCTTTTCATATTTGTAGATTATTTCTTGGCTGAGTAATCTTGCCCTTGTGATAGTCCAATAACGATTTTGTTTGAGCATTCCTACAATAAGCCCTTGTTTTTGAGGAATTATAATTTGTGAAACAGCATTTTCATCTGCCATGTTACAAATCTTTTTAATAATATTTCGATCAAATATTATATCATCTGTTTTACCAATGTAGAGAAAATACCAAGGGGAAGTGTAATTTGTATTCACATCGTTTATATACAATTTCTGGTTTATATAAGAGGAAATGGGGCTTAACCCTTTTAGAAGTCGTTCTTTATAAATTGTGATTGTATTCGCATCTGGTATAGCTGCGGCATAGTTTTGATTTTCTGTGAAAGGTAGATTTACTTTCAAAGTATCTTCGATAGATTGGATTTCCTGTTTATTCAAGCTATATAACTGGTATACAAATTTATCAAGAGAGTCCCAATCTATGTCGTTAGGTGTATCCTTAAACCATTGGGAGATTTTTTGAATTGCTTGTATACTATTATTATCTAAATCTTCAATAGGTAAAATCGGAAAATTTTCTATATCTTCTTTTAAATAGGTGTCTCGTTCTACTCCAAATTGTGCACTAAATAACAAAGTATAATATGAAAATAATTTGGAATGGATTAATACCAATATGTATTTTACTAGTACTAAATTTTTCTTGTGCCCGAAGGCACTAAATCCAAAGAAAGTTTCATGATAGAAAAGACTTTCCTCTGCAATAAATCCACGCCCTCGAGTTCTATCTATATCTGGCGATTGCTTAATTAAGACAAGAGGTCCTTTGTAAATCTCCACCTTTCTAATGCGATGCAAACCAAATTCATCAAACTTAGGTAATTTCATAGAATCTATATAAAATTGAAAATCTTTACTAATTGCAGTGGTAAGCTTTCCATAATTTAGCTTTAACATCTCATCCGTTTTCTGTTTTCGACTAGATATTTCATACCCTCTCCCATGAAATAATTTTGCCTTTTGCCAATAGCTTTGGATAGAAATTGTATTTGTTTTTATTTTTTTGATAATATTTATATCATAAGAGATTCCACGAAATAATTGTTTTAGAATCGATGAGTTTTGTTCAAGAACCTGCATTTCTATTGGCTCTACAGTATGCGAGTCTATTCGAATCACTCCTTTGCGATTTAAGTAATTCTCTAGTGAAGGACTAAAAAAGTTAAATACCGTATTCGCCAGAGAAAGCTTATTACTGGCAAATAAAATACAAAACGGGGCATTTACTTCGGGCCATACCTCTGTTCTTCGAATGTCAGCACCATTCAAAATACCATTGACTGTAATTATTTGGAATAAATTTCTTTTGACATAGAAGTGTTTGTTAGCAAACAATAAACGTGCATGCAATGCTAATACAATTTTTCCATTAGGTTTACACCATTCACTAGCTTTCCAAGCAAACGGAACATCAGGGTATTTTTTCGGATTTACATTGGTTTCCTTAACAGCAAGACCTTTACTTTCCGCAATTCTTTTGATTTCTTCGGAGAATTGTTGGTTTTGTACATCAGTAATTCCTCTTTTGCTCCAAGGAGGATTACCAATAACTATATCAAAATAATTATGAAATTTAGAGTTTTCTTCAAACTGTATACTACCGATTTCCTCTTTGGGATTTGCCGATGACCTTGTATTTAGCAAGGATAAGCCAAGTAGTTTTTCAAATTTTAAATCTTTTATAGGTTTAGGATTAGGGTCTAATTCTAAAGCAGTCAAATACAAGTTCAATGCAGATAACTTGAGGGCATTTTCATCTATGTCAAAACCTACGATTTGGTTTTTTAAAATTTTACGGATAGTTCTTCTATCAGGTAATTTACGATTGTATTGGTAGTATAGAGAAATAATTTTGCGAAAAGCTGTGACAAGAAAGACTCCTGCTCCACAGGCTGGATCTAGAACTTTTATCTCCTGAGGATTTTTCCCTTGGAAAGAGTAAAAAGCCTCTTCCACCATATAGTTAGCGATATTTCTTGGAGTATAAAAAATGCTATCATCTTGTTTTCTCGTCTTTTCAAACTTGGCGGTAAATTTGTCATATACTTGACTCAATAAATCAGATGGAATGTGGGTGAAATTTAGCATCCCCCAATGAATTCGTTCCATAGAATATTGGTATTCCATCCCGATAGCGTCTACCCCTTCTGGGATTGCTTCGATGTGTTTGAAAAATGTCTCATATTTTTTATCTTTAAAATATTCCCAATAATCACTTCCACCCTTTCCGGTAAGATTTAATAAATTGCCATTGAATGTTGCATCCATCCAAGCAAAGGTTTTTGCAATCGCTTCTGCTGTGTGAAAGCATTCTTGCGGTGCCGTAGTTCCTGCGACAATTTTTGCTAAATCGTTTTTCTTAATGATACTGCGATCCCATAAAAAGCGGAAAAATAAAGATCGTCCTGTTATTGACAGAGCATCCTCAGGAGAGATGCCATTCACAATTAAATTTTCAAGCACAGCATTGAGAAGTTCAAACAGATGGGTATGGATTCGTTTTTGTGCAGGTGTTTCTTGTAAGGTAATTTGATTGCCATAGGCGATAGATGGTATGAGGAAGGGCAGGTTTGCAGTGGGAATTTCTATTTTTTGTGGTTCTTGAAAAGTTACTGGGTAAACTTCCATTTTTCCAGTTTCTAAAAAAATTCCTAGATAATCCACATCTCCTCGACATGCCAAGTTGTGAAGAAGTCTAGTTTTGATTGCTTCTGTAACTATGTTAGCTTGCGAAGCTGCATAGAACACTGGGCGATTGTTATACAATACAACCGCTTCTGGAGTAGGGTTTTTTTGGTCTCTATTGACCGGTGATTGCGAACAAAGATCAAAAAATTGGATAATTCTAGAATCTTGTGAGTCATGCAGAGAGATAATATTCTTCTTCTTTGCTCCTAATTTTTCTAGACTCTTAGTAATTTGCTCTGTTTTCATCGTAAATTTCGAGGTTGGTGTAAATGATAATAACCCATACAAAAGCCGTTTGTACAAGCAATTTTTGGGGATTTTTACTCTATTTCTGGTAATTTTGCAATTCTTAGAAAGGCTTCGTCAAGCAATAAAGTTCATGCATTTAACCATAGGACAGAAGTGAAACCCTATGGTTTTCAACGCGAAAAAGCTTGCAGACAAGATAACTAAACAAATAATAGCATATATGAAAGACGAATATTTTTTACCGCTCGATGATTTAGATATGAATTTATTCTTGAATAGAGGCGAGAATAGAAAAAAATTGGTGAGCGAATGGAAAAGACTAACAGGTAAAGAAGGAAACAGAGCTAAAGATTTTAGTCGCAGAGTTGACTGCTTCTGAATACAAATATTTGTTCGGAACAGATCAAGTTACTGTGGTTGCTAAAGAAGCAAAGAAAACACAAAAAAAATTGTTAGATTATATGGAACAAGTACTTGTAGCACATTTAGAAAGAGAAGAATTGCTCGGTTTACAGAAAATCCAACAGAACATTCTAAACTTTATGTTTTTAGAACGTCGCATTCAGAATACTGCTAATTATATTTTAACCCTGAGAGGATTCAGAGAATGAAACAATTACGAGAGAGATGTCCAGGAACAGTGGTTGTTCAATTCAAAAAATTTCGCCCAGTTACTTTGTCTGAGTTGAGAAATCTTCGTGGCAATCCAGAGGACGATTCCTACAAGTTTTATTTGCGTAGGATGATGGACTCTAACCAAAACTTTTCTCTGTAGCTTTTTTTGAAGCACAAGATGTAATTTCCTCTTTTTCCACTCATATCAGAATGAAAGATGATTTAGATATCGCTAAACCAAAGTATTTCCAGCATATCCAGAAAACCGCTTCTAAATATATTGAGTTAGAAATAAAGTCTTAACTACAGGTGCACCGGAGCACACCTGTAAAAGTTATGGTAGTATTTACCAGTTCCATTCTTCACGTATAGATTTGATCTGTGCCTGGGCGAGTTCGCGGTAGCGGTCTCGTCTGCGGGGGGAGTATTGTCTGTCTACAAGCCAGAGCTTATCTACCAATACTGTAAGACGATCTAACATGCCTTCATAATCGAATTCTTCTACGTTTTCCATAGATTTCATGGACGTGGCTCTCCGCTGGAACCGACCAAAATACAGTTTGTAATTCATGTAGGTTGCTTTTCAGTGGAATTGTTAAAGACACTAAAAGGAGAACCACGCATGAAACAAATAGCTTACCTTGGAATGGATGTCCATAAGAATTCTATTACTCTGGCATTAATCACAAAAAAATCTAAGACAGAAGAATTTACAAAAAAGATAGAAAATAATATAACTATTTTAACAAAACTTGTAAAGAAGTTGTACAAACAATACCATCTACGGGTTTGCTATGAAGCAGGTGGATGCGGATTTACTATTTATCGTAAATTGACTGACATTGGTATTGATTGTATAGTTGTTGCACCTTCATTAATTCCGGAAATAAAAAAAGGATTAAAAACAGATAAAATTGATGCTATCAAATTAGCAAGTCTCTTAAAAGCAGATATGCTTACTTCCATCAATGTTCCCGATGAAGACCTGGAAAGGGATAGGGATCTTATCCGTTTTAGAGAATCCCAGGTTAATAATTTACGACGAAGTAAGCAGTCTATTTGTGCATTTGTATTGAGAAAAGGGCTACAATACGATGGAAAGAAAAGTTTTACAAAAAAGTATTTATTATGGTTAAGCAACCTGGAGTTAGAAAAAAATGACAAACGAACGTTACAAATGTTATTAAATCATTTCCATTACCAACAAAGATTGGTAGATGAATTAGAAGAAGAAATTGTAGAATTATCAAAATCAGAAGTGTATAAAAGAAGAGTAGAAATCCTTATTGGTTTTAGAGGAATAAGAGTGTTGAATGCTATGAAAATATTAACAAATATAGCTGATTTTAGAGCATTCCCAAATCCTAAAAAACTAATGTCTTTTTTTGGAGTTACTGCTGACGAAAAATCCTCTGGAGAGAAACAGTATAATAAAGGTATATCGAAAAGAGGAAACTCCCTATTAAGAAAGTCAGTTGTTCTTGCTGCCCAATCATTTGCAAAGCCGTTTAATGATTCAGTGGATATAAGAAAAAGAAGAGAAAATCTTTCATCATCGGTTCTTGAGATAGTTCAGAGGGCAGATAAGAGGTGTAAAAAGAGGTATTATCATTTCATAAATAAGGGCAAAAATACTAATGTTGCTAAAATGGCAGTAGCTCGTGAATTAGTTGGATTTATATGGGAGGCAATGATGTACCATTATGAGGGAGAATTGATAAAAGTATAAAATATAGCCTTATATATTTGAGGTAGTAGTCAGACAACTATAGAAGCATTGCGATAAACCTTATGTGATAATGGTTTATCCATGAGTTCACGACCATAGATTGCATTATGCTTCTGTCGGATACAAATAATGTGTTTTAAGTACACGGATAACAGGCTGACAAATTGTCGATAATAAGTTTGACTACAATAGTCCTCGTTTGATGACTTTTCATGAGTTTATCTGAATGAGAACTAATAAAACGGCAGAAAAGAGTGTGGATGGAATGGGGGAACTTTTTGTTCCTTCATTTCGTTCAACGAAAGGGTTATGGCAGGTAAAAATATATTTAAATTTAGATGTAATAAAAATTAGGAATTAAAAAAATAAAAAAGGCGATTGACCGCCACGTCCATAACA
>JBCCIA010000225.1:0-9766 GCA_039028475.1 Spirochaetota bacterium
CCGAATTTCGCAAAAAAAATCTAGATACAAAGAAAAAGATGTCCTGACTCACGAGCAAGGACGACACCAATCGGATTTAGCAGTATACTCATCATATATTTTAGTGAGTAGAAAAAAAACATGAAACAGAGACTCTCGCACTATTTCCAGAGGCTTTCTGCCATTGCTGATCTACCCGATGATTCCCAAGAATCTTTGCAGCAACATAGGTTCTTGATTTATATGGGATTGTTTATGAGTTTTGGTGGCATCCTCTGGGGTAGTATCACTATATATGCCAATCACTACGTGGAATCCATTGCACCCTATGGATACACCTTGCTTACCATATGTAATTTTCTGTATCTAAATTTTAGCAAAAATTTTCGAGTAGCAAGAGTCGTACAACTCTTATTAAGTCTTTTGGTACCTTTTGCCTTTCAATGGAGCCTCGGTGGTTTTGTTGTGAGTGGAGGGATGATGTTGTGGTCTTTATTGGGGATATTGGGAGCATTTACACTACAAAATAGAAGTTCTACTATTGGTTGGTTGTTTCTCTATCTCGGTCTGACTCTTCTAAGTGGCTTGGTAGATGCAAAAGTTAAACTATACGGAATTGATGTTCCACAATCCATAACTACCATATTTTTTACTTTAAACATCGGATTCATTTCCACATTCGTTTTCTTTCTTGTTTATTATTTTATCTACAGTGCCGAAAAAGCACACGATTCTTTAGAGAAATCTTATGAAGTTTTAGAAGATAGGGTCGAGGACCGAACCAAAGAACTGAGCACTTCCCTGGTAGAGTTAAATAGTAAAAACTCACAATTAGAAGCTCTTTCTTCTAAGCTATCTAAGTATCTCTCGAAACAAATCTATGATTCTATCTTTCATGGAAAACAAGATGTGAAAATTGAATCTCGCAGAAAAAAACTTACTATCTTTTTCTCAGATATCAAAGATTTCACTTCCATTACTGACACCCTTGAATCAGAAGAACTAACGGCTCTTTTGAATACATACTTAAATGAAATGGCTACAATTGCCCTTACCTATGGCGGCACTATTGATAAGTTTATTGGTGATGCCATTATGATTTTTTTTGGAGACCCGAAGTCCAAAGGATACAAACAAGACGCATTAGACTGTGTCAACATGGCCATAGATATGCAAGAAAAGATGCAAGTACTACGTAAAAATTGGGAAGAAGAAGGAATCGACTTTCCCTTGCACATCCGTATGGGGATCAATACAGGATTTTGTACAGTGGGAAATTTTGGCTCTGACTCTCGGTTGGACTATACGATCATTGGTGGACAGGTAAACCTAGCGAGTCGTTTGGAGTCTCAGGCCAATGTAGATCAAATTCTACTTTCCCATGAATCCTACTGCTTGGTCAGAGATAGCATCGATTGTGACAAAAAAGCGATGATCCAGGTAAAGGGAATCCAGAAACCCGTACAAACCTATGAAGTCAGCAGGAGAAAAGTAGGTGAAAATCCTATTGCGATAAAGGCCAAAAAAGAAGATACGATAAATGGAAACGTAGAAAAAGAAGAGTTTATCAAAACTAAGGCAGAGAATGAGAAGTTAAATGCCCGGATGGAAAGACTGGAATCTATCGTTACTGATCTGGAAAAAAAACTAAATACAAAGTACAATACTGTGGAATGAATCCTATGAAAAATAGGACTAGCCAAAAATGCCTTGTCATAAAAAGAAAAATGTAAAGTCTGTTTAAAATCAGAATGCAACATATCCTAGTACTAGCAGTTTCGCTCTACGCAACAAGTTGTATGAGCACAAAATCCTTTCGCCAGAAAGAAGTGGGTCATTTTAAAAGAATGTATGCCCAAAAACCACAAGGACTGATTCGTTTGTCGGAGCATAAAATTACCAAAAAGCATTGCGCAGAACGTTTTCCCAGTATGACAATTGCCATACAAAAAATTTTAAACGAATACCCCAAAGCAACAGGAGTGGAGGATGTAGAAATATCCAAAGAAACCGACTTCTTAAACATCCCTGATACATCTTGCTATAGAGTCTCTGGCTATCCAGTCACCAAAAAGGAGGAGAAATGAAATTTGCTTTACTACTACTTGTAGCCTTACAAATAACCTTTTGCAGCACAACCATGCAAAACATCAGCAAGACAAATCCAAGAATCTTCATCACCTATGAAGATGCGCAGGAAACCTCTAAAAAAGTATGGCAAATCCACGACTTCACTCTAAACAACGGGAACAAGCCACAAACTACCTACCAAATTAAAAACCTAATAATGGGTCAGAACGCGGTAGCCATTGATCTGCCCAACGGGAAGTACACTGGAATCTTGCTAGTTGCAAAAGACACAGGATATTTTTCGACAAGCAGAACATTCATCAAATTCCAGGATCAAGCAGAATACTCCTTTTATGGACAAAACCTTAGCAGGAAAGAGTTGGAGGAGCTGATTCCCAATTACAAAGATTTCGAGTTTCTATATCAGAAAAACAAAGAGTTCAAGTTTCCTACCTGTTATATGGAAGAAGCAGAGAATTTTTCACTCTTTCCTTTTCTGATAACAACATCCAATTTTACCACCTACAGTTGTCCTCCTATCCAAATAGAGCAATCGACTAACTATACTCTAAAATTGGTTGCCAGAAAATTAGCAATCCCTGCAAAGTTGGATACAAAAGATCTAGCGATTCTCGCACGTATTGTAAATAGCTTAGGAATAGAAGATATAGTATTGCGAATCGAAACGACAAAATAAATGTAAGGAAAACAATATGAAACAGAAGAGCTCTATCTTACAAATTTTACTTCTATCGCTACTCTGCTCCTGCTATGGTACTGCAATGAGGTTGCAACCCAAAAGAACACTTGCCTATGTAGAGCTTCCCAAATATCGATTTGATTCCAAACCACATGGAGAAGTCTTGACCTATCCTCCTGAAGAAGAGCTGAAAGAGTTGCTTGCAACAAAAGACTCCGACACATATTTTAAAAAACTGTTTGCATCTAAGCACTTTCACAATAAAAAAGTCTATATAGAAAATGTCAAAATATATGAAGATTTTACGCACATTTATATAGTACAAGTTCCTTAGAATTCAGAGAAGTTAAAAAACAAAGTACCCTAGGAAAGTATCGTTCCAGACTTTTTGGCGACTATATGCTGTACGACATGCTTATGTTTATTAGGTCCAGCGGGAGCATCCTTCCATTCAGTTGTCTTTTGTCCAATCACTTGAAATCCTGCACCCTCGACATACCATTTTATAGGTTTAGGGAAATATATCGTTTGTGTAGAAAAACTACTAGCACTTCTTTCAGGAATTCTTTCTATATCAGTAAAAACGACCAAAGTTCCATTTTTCTTGCAAAGGGAATACATTACCGCCATAGCAATTTGTGCTGCGACATGGTTAAAAGCAAGCATGGCCTTCTGAACCTTTACTACCAAAGCAGAATCCATACTTTCTTTTTCTATGTACTCAATCACACCAACATAGCTAGGATAAGCAAAGAAATTCAAGACCATTGATTGGACAATAAAATCAAATTGCTCTTCCCTATGTATGAAGCGCAATTCCGGTTTCAATGAAGAAATAAAAAAAGCGGGGTCGGAGGATTTCACCGCCTCCCACAGTGATTGACTAAATTCTTCTGCTAGGCCAAGAGTAATATCAAAATTAAGGGTATGTACATTTCCATGAGACAACTTCCTTTTAGCGTGCAATAAAAAATCATCAATTATATCTATAAGGGTAACACTATCTGTTTTGGAGACAATCTCATTGTCCAACTCCTCGACGAGAGAACCACACCCTACAAGAGCAAAATCGCACACATTATTTAGATTATTCTTTATTGTTTCTCGTAAGTTTTGGTAATGCTCATTCCACTCTTCTTTGTATAAAAAATACTCATGATTGTATTCATGCATATATTTGTACAATGTACTATCTTGCTTTAATTTCATCTAAGCACCTACAATGCTTTCTATATTTACAGCGTGTCCTAAAACCTGTATATTCTTACGCAAAAGGCAAGCTGCAAGAGTCTGCAGTTTTGTTTTCAGACAGGTTCTTATATTTCAAACGTTCTCATAATAAACAAAGAAATAACATCTCGTCAAAACAATTTTACAAAACCTCCCTACTTATCAAAAATCATTTCAAACACTAAGACTTAAGTCTTAAGTCTTAAATTTAAGTATTAAATCTTTCTTGCCAAAAAAATACTTATACTACAAACTGGTAGCTATTTGCAGCAACACCAAATGGAAGAAGAATCACATATACCAGCACTCAACCAGCTGATAGGTAATTAACATGCTTCTCGCTGGATTAGAAACCTTTGCCATTACTTACCTTGTAGTTAGAGTGGCTAAGAGACGTAAACAAAAATTATCTACCAAACCAGGCAGTGGTAAAAAATTAAAATCAGACGAAGAAAAAAAATATAGTGAAGAGAAACAGCATAATAAAAACATCATCTTAAGCACGACCAATGTTATCGGAACACTAGCTTTCTCGAAATTCTCCGTATTAAAACTATTAAATATTTCTCTATTAGGTTACACAACTCACCCCATTCTGGAAGAAACGGAAAAGTCTCTAGTCAATGAAAAAAAAATAAAGAATGACTTTCTCAATTCATCAATCATTATCATTTGTGTTGCCCAAGGCTTTTATTTTACCTCTGCTCTCGTTGCTGCATTTTATTATCTTGGTAGTAAGTTCATAGGAAGAACTCGTGACCTATCAGAAAAGATGCTACACCATGCTTTCCAACTACCTTATGAAACAGCTGTCATTATTTGTGAAGATAATGAACTCGAAATTCCATTCCATTCACTTAAAAAGAATGATATAGTGGTAATTGATTCAGGCCAACCTGTTCCTGTCGATGGGGAGATTGTAGAGGGGATGGCACTACTAGACCAACATACTCTAACAGGTGAAGCCAAGTATTGTGAAAAACAAATAGGTGATACAGTATTCGCTTCCACTACAGTTGTTAGTGGAAAAATTCTGGTGCGTACAGAGAAGACTGGCCACAATACCAGCGTTGGTAAAATCAATAAAATTCTAAGCAATACTACCGATTTCAGAACCCAACTGCAATTGCGCAGCCAGTCTCTGGTCAATCGAACTGCATTGCCTATTCTTGCCAGTTCGGCCATTGCATACCCACTCTTAGGGCCAATTTCTGCAACAACCCTATTAAATAGTAGTCCAGGCAATACACTCCGCACATGGGGTTCATTATTAGTAATCAATCATCTAGTTTTAGCATCTCGTAACTCTATTCTAATAAAAGATGGTCGTACTCTTGAAGAGCTCAGGAAGGTTGATACCATTTTATTTGATAAGACTGGAACTCTCACGGAGAATCAATTTGAATTAGGCCATATAGTATTGACATCTAGTTTTAGTGAAATGGAAATACTCAAGATGGTAGCTTCTGTAGAACAAAAATTATCGCACCCCATCGCAGAGGCAGTGCTATTGCAGGCTCGTAAAATGGAGCTATCTTTATACCCAATCCAAAACGCCGATTATCATATTGGGTTCGGAGTGGAAGCTATAGTACACAACTTCAAACTATTAGTCGGTAGTGCTCGTTTTATGACTAAAAACTCAATCGTAATGTCGCCCACAATTGCAAATAAAACCAAGCAAGTTGAAAGTAAAGGACATTCAGTGCTTTTGGTAGCTATAAATAGTGAAATAGTTGCCGCAATAGAACTTTTGCCAAAGATTCGAAAGGAAGCCTTTGAGATAATTAAATCCTTACGCGCTATGGGTATTGACCGAATTGCAGTAGTCTCTGGTGATACTGAACAACCAACACAAAATATAGCATTACAATTGGGGCTTAGTGATTATTATCATAATGTTTTGCCACAAGATAAGGCATCTCTTGTAGAAAGCCTACAAAAAAAGGGGCACCGGATCTGTTTTATAGGTGATGGCATCAATGATGTGGTAGCAATGAAAAAAGCTAACGTTTCTGTCTCACTTACAGGTGCCTCTTCGATAGCTAACGATGTAGCCCAGGTTTTACTACTGAATAAAGGTCTCAGTCATTTACCTTCTTTGTTTGAAATTAGTAAAAGTCTACATAGCAGTACAAATCAAAGCATCTCTCTCTCTTTCATCAGTGGTATTGTCAATGTAACAGGGGCACTTTTTTTTGGGATGAATATTTTGTCATCAGCAATCTTATTTAATGGGTTAACAATGCTTTTTGGAGTATTTCACGCCCAACGCCCTTTGAAACGAGAAAAGCTCACACCTTTTCCAAGACAAACGCACTGCGATTCGGCAAATACAAACTGATCTTCTCTTCCTTATCATAGCCGTGCTTCTGGCAAAAGTAGGAAATACTATCATCAATGCGGCCAAAGCCTCCTATAGACATGGAATCACTACTGAGAACAATCTTATACTCGCCAGCAGGGACAGCAACCATATAGTTGGTATACGACTCTGCGGGGTGGAAATTACAGACAAAGAGATGGTTGCCGCGCATGAAGAATAGCACTTGATCAGAATTATGTTCCCAGTACAGGTGTGTTTCTGTATCTTGGAGGATTTTTTTCTGACGGAACAATTGTATCAACTGGCGATCGAACTGCAAGAGGTAGTGGTATTTGAGCATAGGGTCTTTTGCCAGACTCCATTGGCGACGGGCGTATTTGTACGACCAGCCATTGCCTTCGCGGGGAAAATCGATCCATTCGGGATGGCCAAATTCGTTGCCCATAAAGTTGAGATAGCCACCACCTGCCAAGGAAAGTGTCAGCAAACGTAGCATTTTATGTAGAGCGATTCCCCTATCAACCTTGATATTTTGGTGCTGTACGTGCATATCCCAATACATATCGCTGTCTACCAAGCGAAAGATGATTGTCTTATCGCCTACCAAGGCTTGGTCGTGTGATTCGACATAGTGGATGGTCTTTTCATCAGCTCGCTTGCGGCTCAATTCATAATAAATATCCCCCATGTGCCAATCTTCGTCTTTGCGCTCCTTGATGACTTTGATCCAATAGTCTGGCCCGCCCATAGCCAAGCGGTAGTCAAAACCAAAGCCGCCGATTTCACTGGGAGCCGCGATTCCGGGCATACCACTCATCTCTTCTGCAATTGTCAGTGCATTTGCTTTCACCTCGTGGATCAGCTCATTGGCTAAGCCCAAATAGACTATGGCATCCTCGTCTTGGGTTCCATCGTAGTACTGTTCGTAATTGGTAAAGTCACAACCTAGGCCGTGGTGTGTGTACAACATACTGGTAACACCATCGAAGCGAAAACCATCAAAGCCAAATTCTTCTATCCAATATTTGCAATTGGAGAGTAAGAAGTGCAAGACTTCCGTTTTGCCATAGTCAAAACAGCGAGAATCCCAGGCTTCGTGGTAGCCACGTGCCCCTGCATGGAAGTACTGGTATTCGCTACCATCAAAGAGGCTCAGTCCCTCGTTCTCATTGCGAACGGCATGGGAATGGACAATATCCATGATAACAGCCAGGCCATGCCCATGGATCGCATCAATGAGTGCTTTCAGTTCTTCAGGTGTGCCAAAACGGAATGAGGGAGCGAAGAAATTGGAAACATGGTAGCCAAAAGAACCGTAGTAGGGATGCTCTTGGACAGCCATCAGTTGGATCGCATTGTAACCTCCAGCAACAATCTGTGGTAAAACGTTGTGTTGGAACTCGACAAAGGAACCAACTTTTTCTTCCTCTGTAGCCATCCCAACATGAGCCTCGTAGATCAGAGGTGGTTCCTCCAAGCCAGCAAAATTTTTGTTCTTCCACTCGTAGGTTTGTTCAGGTTGCCAAATTTGTGCACTAAACAATAGGGTTCCTGGGTCTTGTACAACACGCTGTGCCCAGGCAGGGATACGCCTACCCTCTCCTCCATGCCAACGAACCAATAGATGGTAGTGTTGTCCGTGCTCTAAGTCAGCTAGGGGCAACTCGATTTCCCAGTGGTCTCCATAATTCTGTAAGGCAAACTTCTCTTGGATTTGCCAATGGGAGAAGTCTCCTACCAAATAGATCTGTGTCGCATGGGGTGCCCATTCGCGGAAAATCCAGGAGTTCTCTTGTTTGTGCAAACCAAAGAACAAATAGCCACAGGCGTAATCAGAGAGAGTTTGGTAATTCTGCCCCAAAAGACGCTCTTTGGCATTCTTCCTTCTTTCCATACGCTCTTCAATTGTATCTTTGTGAGCCTGTAAATAAGCATCTGATGTGATTAAATTGCTACTAGGCATATCGTTTCTCCTCTTTGTCTTCTTTACTGGTAAGCAAAGTCTGTCCGAGTGCAACCAAGTCACCGGGTTGTACGAGTATTTCTTCGATCTGTATTTGGCTCTGTGCCTTGATTTCATTTTCCATTTTCATTGCTTCGACCACCAATAGGGTATCCCCCTTTTGGACAACTTGGCCAGTTTCTATAAAAACTTTCAGTATTTTTCCAGGCATTGGGCTTGTATACGCAGAGCCATCTTTGGCCTGGAACAAAGTCTCTCGCTGGAGCAGACTGATCTGACAACTTTCGCCGGCATAGAAAAGGTAGATTTGCAAACCATAGCGGTAGAAGTAAACGCAGGTAGCATCTTGCAAAAAGAGCTTTCCCTCTTGGAAGGTATTTTGTACCAGCAAGTTATAACTTTCTTTCTCATCCTTACCCTTTTGGCCAATCGAATACTGCAACTGTCGCGAACCACTTTCTTCCCCAAAACGTTCTAGAAGTATTTGGTATTCTTCTCCATTGTAAAGAAACCGGTCAAATTTGCAATGCTCCTGCTGTAAATAGAACTGGTAGGTTTTAGGGTGAGACTGGAAGTTTTCTCTTTGAAAAGAGAGCTGTACAGATTGTAGGGGCTTTGGGTGTTGCCAAAAGCTATTGCACAACAGATGGCTAACAGCGAGAAAAAGTGGTTTGTATTTTTGAGAAAGTTTTTGCTCCAACTGTTGTTCTTCCAAAAAGTGAGTCGTAAAATTCCCCTTGCGAAAATCCAAATTTTCTAACAAGGCTTGCAAGTAGCCCTGGTTGGTTTTTATACCTTGGATCACAAAATCGTCTAACGCTCGTTTGGCTATTTCCAAACTCTGTTCCCGGTTAGAACTAGAAACGATGAGTTTCGCCAACATGGGGTCGTAGTATACACTGACAGCAGAACCTTGCACCACACCGGAGTCTACCCGAATGCCCTCACCACTAGGTTCCTGGTATTGGTAGATCGTTCCTGTATCGGGCAAGAAATTGTTCTGTGGGTCTTCGGCATAGATGCGTAGTTCCATGCTGTGTCCCGTTGGCTGCCCTGGCAAAGAGAAATCCTGCAACGATTTGCCAGAAGCAATATGGATTTGCAGTGCCACCAAATCGACTCCACTGACCATTTCTGTCACCGGGTGCTCCACTTGTAGGCGTGTATTCATCTCTAAGAAATAAAATTTGTTCTCTTGGCTGACGATAAACTCAACTGTCCCAGCCCCTTGGTAGTCGATACTACGAGTAGCGAGAAGGGCTGCTTCAGCCATAGTCTCTTTGAGTTCTTGTGGAATCTGTGCCGGCGTTTCTTCGACAATTTTTTGGTGTCGGCGTTGGATTGAGCAGTCTCTTTCGAAGAGGTGGACAGCGTTGCCCTGTGTATCGCCAAAGACTTGGATTTCAATATGGCGGGGGTTTTCGATGTATTTTTCGATAAAAACGCGCTCGTCGGCAAAGAAATTTTTTGCCTCTCTTTTGGCAGACGCATAAGCCGC
>JBCCIA010000226.1:0-9758 GCA_039028475.1 Spirochaetota bacterium
AGAGGAAAAGCTGTTTTAATCTATGGAGCAAGACAGGTCGGGAAAACAACACTCGTCGAGCAAGTATTGGCAAAAGAACCGGGAAAAGATATTCTTTATCTAAATGGAGACGAACCTGATATTCGCGAACTTTTTCAAAACATTACATCCACTAAGCTTAAGTCACTTATAGGGAAAAAAAGGTTTCTTTTTATAGATGAAGCACAAAGAATCATGAATATTGGATTATCTATAAAGCTCATCGTTGATCATATCAAAGAAGTCCAAGTAATAGCATCTGGTTCCTCTTCTTTTGATTTGGCAAACCAGGTGCAGGAGCCACTGACGGGAAGAAAATACGAATGGCAGCTTTTTCCATTTTCTTTTTCTGAGCTATCAAATCATTTTGGACTTATAGAGGAAAAGAGACTTCTGGAAAGTCGACTCATTTATGGCAGCTATCCAGAAATTGTAACTCACCCCGGCGAAGAACGGGAGCTTCTTAGTCTTTTGACTAATAGCTATTTATACAAAGATATTTTAATGCTGGAAGGAATCCAAAAACCGGCATTGGTAGAAAAATTAATCACCGCTCTTTCCTTACAAATTGGCAATGAAGTTTCTTATAATGAGTTGGCAAAAACTGTATCCTCTGATCCTACAACCGTAGAAAAGTATATTCATATTCTCGAAAAGACATTCATTGTATTTATGATTCCAGCATTTAGCAGAAATGTTAGGAATGAAATCAAAAAGGGAAAGAAAATTTATTTTTACGATAATGGAATTCGCAATGCAGTAATAAGAAACTACCAACCATTGGAGTTAAGAACAGATAAAGGTGCTCTATGGGAAAATTATTTAATGAGTGAAAGAAGAAAGTTATTGATGAATCATAGATTAGAGGCAAAGCAATATTTTTGGCGAACCAGTGCCCAACAGGAAATTGATGCGATTGAAGAAATAGATAACTCCCTTTCTGCATTTGAATTCAAATGGAACCCTAAGGCAAAGGCAAAACTTCCCAAAACCTTTTCTGAGAATTACCAATTGAAAAAGTTTGAGAAAATTTCTATTGATAATTATACAGAGTATTTACTGGACTTCTCTTGATTTTACGGCACCCAAATCTTTTCTCATATAAAGAGTAGGTGTGCTCTACTAAATGGAAGGATCGCTACCTAAAAAATGAAAGAGCTACTATTTACCATCCTTCCTTTTCTATTTTTCATATCCATAGGAAATTGCGCAACAAAACGGATTCGAAAATTTACTGGTCATATTGTTGTCACCGCTACGGGAAAGGATAGAGAGGAAGCTATAGCAAATTCCAAGAAGAAAATATTGGTGCAACACAATCAATGCAATTTACGCCAAATAAATTTTGGCGAGGAATATATATGATTATGTACTTCTCAAACAAAGCCAAACAGGTTCTGTATATACAATCAAAGCAAGAGGCAAAGTCGGAGATTCTTCCAAAATTACTATACTTGTTCCAACTCTATATACTAACCCAAATAAGCCAAAATTTTTAATACTCATACAAGAAGAATATTTCGGAACTTCTATAGAACCATGGGATTCGATGACCGAGAAAGAAATGATGGATAGTTACTCCAATTTTCACTATGTTGGTAAAAAAATATTAAAACAGCGGCTTAAACTCGAAAAGGAGAAAGAGAGTATTATTAACTCCTATGATAAGTTTGCTGATCATCAAAATGTACTAAGACTAGCAAAAGAACTATCAGCTGACTTCCTCCTTCTTGGCAAAACTAAAATTGTTAGGGGTAGAGAAGTAATGGGTAGTGGTATCTATTCTATCGACTCCACAATAGAGTATAAAATACTCGATGCTGTTAACGGAAAAATGATTGCTAACACTAAGAGAAAGGGTAGCTATCCCCATAGCACATCCCCCTTCCGATCCACCCCAAAAAACAGAACTTCGTTTTACAGAGACTGTTAGCAATATTGGATGGACTACCTAACTCGTAAAATAATCATGAAATAGAGAAGAAACTATGAATGAAGTCGTGCAATTTTCTATACAATTTAAGATTACCAGCTTATTTATAACCTTTGCAATCGTTGTAATTGGGCTTCTTTTCGGCAAACTGAAGGTAAAAAAACTCGGTTTTGGCAGTTCCGGGGTACTGATCGTAGCTATGCTTGCCGGTTATTTCTATAATATTGAGGCTTCCGCTGAATTGCAAAAACTGGGAATCGTTCTCTTTTTGCTGGCTGTCGGTTCGGAGGCAGGACCCAGTTTTTTTCGTTCGTTCAAAAACCAGGGAAAGACATTTATCACTATGGTGGTCGTCCTTCTTAGCATTTCTGGTATTACAACCATTCTAGGGCTAGTGATTACTGGGATTCCGGTGGATTTTGGCCTAGGTCTCTTTGCGGGTTCCTTTACCAGCACCCCCGCTCTGGTAAGCGCAACGCAGTTTGCAAATAAAAGCCAGGTCATCATGGGGTATGGAATTGCCTACCCCTTTGGACTATTAACCGTAATTCTATTTATCCACCTCACTGTAAAGATTTTGTACAAGCAAATCGCAGATGAAGGCAAATCCAAATCTATTATCTATATCGGCTTTTTCCGCTTGGAAGCAGAAGATTGTGATAAGAAGCAGATCAAAGAAATTCAGCTTTTCCGCGACAACGAAGTCATTGTTTCTGCGATAAAAAGGGACAATGTAATTATGCCAGTTAACTCAAAGACTCTTCTATTGCAAGGAGACATTCTGAAACTAGAGGGAAAGCAAGAAGTTGTAGAAAAAGTTGGCCATGTTTTTGGTTCACATGTAGCAGAGAGCTTTTCTTCTGTTGGGGGAGATTTGAGTACACGTTCGATTGTGGTAGAAAATATATCCAATATAAACAAGTCTTTCAAAGAACTCCAGATCCGTCTCAAATACAATGTCTCTATCACAAAGGTCATACGTGCGGGTTTCGAGTTGTATCCAAAGTCAGACCTGGTACTCGAATTTGATGACATTATAGAAGCTGTTGGTTCACCTTACCAGTTGGATCGGTTAGAGCAGGAACTAGGGCACAAGCACCATACAGTCCAACCAAGGGTCGACATACTATCCATAGCGGTTATGCTTTTTTTTAGTTTTTTGATTGGAGGAATATTTCTCCCTATTCCCTACATGGGAGACTTTTCTTTAGGGCTCGCAGGAGGGGCACTCATTACAGGGCTTACCTTCGGGCACTTTGGCAAAATAGGCAATTTTATAGGCAGGTTTCCTATGGAATCCACCCAAACATTGAAAGAATTTGGTTTAGCCGTATTTTTTGTGCAAATAGGTTTGAAAACCGGTCACTCTTTTGTAGATGGCATTAGCTTCCAAACTATATACTACATCCTCTTCTCGATTCTTCTGGCTCTGGTTCCGATGGCATTGAGTTTTATCATTGGCTATAAATATTTAAAACTTTCCATTATCGAATGTTTTGGAGTGATTTGCGGTGGCATGACATTTACGCCGGGTCTAGATATTATCCGCGAAGTCAATGCATCTGACAAACCCGTGATTGCTTATTCATCGGCTTACCCCTTTGCTCTGATACTGGTTATCTTTCTTGTTCAGGGAATTCATGTAATTATGAAACTATTTTAGGCTTTATCCCTAAAAAAGTACAATATACCGGTATCGGAAGAGACGTAAGTACGTTAGAAATAATAAAGGGAAATAGATTTTATGAAACAAAAAGAAATTATGATTTTTGCTCATCGGGGTGCCCGCTCGTATGCGCCAGAAAATACCTTAGAGTCCTTTGAAAAAGCAATTGCTATGGGGGTCGATGGAATCGAATTAGATGTTCATCTCAGCAAAGATGGCCATTTGATAGTGCACCATGATGATGATTTGATCCGTTGCACAAATATCCAAGAACACTTTTTTCCTAACATTGCATCATCACAGTTTTATGTATCAGATTATGATCTAAAACAAATAAAAAGCCTAGACGCTGGTGGCTGGTTTGTCCGAGAGTTTCGTAAGGCGCAGCAAAGCCAGACCAGTTCCGAATCGTATCTCAATTTGTTAACAGGAGATGAGTTGAGTCGTTATGTTTCGACGGCTGACTTAACCCACTATGCATCAGGTCGTATAAAAATTCCTACCTTAGAAGAAGTATTGCAACACGTTAAGGATACCAATACCATACTAAACATTGAAATCAAAACTATCCCACGCATGTACAAAGGCATTGCAAAAGAGGTCATGGGTTTAGTCCAACATTTTGCTATGCTTTCCCGTACTATTATATCTTCCTTTGATCACCAACAATTGCTAAAAATACGCAAACAAAATAAAAAAATCAAAACGGCTGTATTGAGCAGTGATCGTCTTGCGATGCCGCAGCAGTACTTAGCAGTGTTACAAGCCAATGCATACAACCCTGGTTGCTACAACGGCTTTGACTCTCTAGGTTTTCATTCTGTGGATGGTCGATTGGCTACAAAAGCAATACGCGATTGTCGCCGCGCTGGTTATGGAGTCAACGTTTGGACGTGCAATGAGGAAAGACACATGAAAAAGCTACTCAAAGCAGGAGTGAGTGGAATTATTACTGACATACCCAATCGTGCTGTAAAGGTTCGCTCTTCTGGATAAATCCTCTTGCATCGTATTTCCAAATATCGTATTTTAGTTTAGCTCTAACTATAAAAAATGGAGAAGTGGGAATGGATGATACAACTAACCACGATACTATTTAAAGGAACTCTAAAGAATATGAAAGCAATATTTATACTCGTAGTAATTGTATACTCCTGCCAGACAATAGACGAGACTTCCTCGCAAGATACTATCATTGCATGATTGACGAAAATGCCAGGTATATGAAGAAGAGAATGTCTTAAACTATTTACAGTTGGTTTTCCTTTGAACTTCAAAATTTTCTTTTCCATCATTTCTCGAACAATCTTATTTCTAAATAAACCTGCACTCCCCGAACTAAACCTATACTACAGTTGGATGTGGAGATTTTCATATTGTTTACCAAAGCGGTGGATACATTTAGAAGATTTTCCGAATGATACTGGAAATAAAAGAAGATCCTGTCTTAGGTTCTTCTGGTTCTTGATCGCGATAGTAATGCAATTTGGATTGGATTTTTCGAATCAGATTGGCACATTGCGTCAGAAAAATTGCGAAATGGCTATCACCACGTAACTCTTCATGAGCCAGTTCTTCTAACGCCTGGAGTTTTATGCGGGTCACTTCATCCAAGTAATGGTTGAGCTTGCTAGTATCTTCGGTAAGCATTTGCGATTTTTCTATTTCCAAAGTTTTTTCCAAAAACACATCCAATCGATCCTTTAGCAGACCAATTTCTTGTTGCCGTTCTTTTTCTTTCAGTTTTTGCCAACGGCTATATACTAGAAACAGTGCAGCCGCGAAAGCAACCAGCAGTTCCTTCAGGGCAGAAAGAGATTCCATAAAGTCAGCCAAAATGCTAAGACCACCATAGGGATTAAAATAATTCAAAGTAGCTGGATGAAGTGCGAGGGCATCCCATTTTTTAGCTATACCTGCGGGAATCAAAACTGGAATTTTCAGACGAACATCACTTTTGTATAAGGCATCCAAGGTGGTCTGAACCAATGTTGGACTAGTGTTTAATCTTGATACAAGTAAGGCTGTAGTAGCTATGGTTTCAATATTTTGTTGAGGCAAACGAGGCTGGCCCGAAAATAATCCGCCCGGGATGGTAAAGGGGGAAAGGTGCAAATCCTTTAAAGCGATGGCTCTTGCGTCTTTGATGGGAAGAATTCGCAAATTATTGTCTTGTACTAGTTTTTCCAGGTCTTGGTTTATCAAACCAGTAGTAACTATGGCTGCCTCTAGAGATGTATCCTGGGACAATGCCGTAAAATATTCCTTAGAATGAGAACCCTGTAGAGTTTGGATATTATAATGTTGCAGAAGCCTTTTGGCACTTGCCCGCATACCAGAACCCAATGGGCCCAGGATGACCTTACGTCCTTGCAAATCTGTAATTTTTTGAATCTTACTTTTCTGCCGTACCAGTACCATAGTAGCCTCTTGGTATAGGGGAATCAAGGCTGTTAGTTTGGCCATTGAGGTAGGACTGGATTGGAGAATCGCAAGTTCTACTTTTTGTTCCAATAGTAGCTTGCGGTTTTCCATGCTACCAGTGCTGGTAATAATCTTAACCTTTCGCTTGCTGCGTTTTCGCAATTCTTTTGCCAGAGCTTCAGCTAGTTTGTAGTAAAGCCCTCCCTTGTAGCCAGCAGCAATACGAATTTTCCCTGGCAAAGTGTCACGGGTTAAAAACCAAACACCAATGAAAAGGGGAATGATACAGACCAGAGTCCACAAAATAAATCTCTCACGGAATAGGTTAAACAAGATTATTTTATAACCTATTTCACTAATGGTTTTGCATCTCTAAAGCTCCAGTAGCCAAGAGTAGGGGCAAATTTATTACCTTCTTTGCTTAAATAAGCTGGATATTTTTTTCCCTTCGCTAATACAGGAATTGGTCTAGCACCGGGAGGAGGATTATAATTGTTTTTATGTGTATATTCAATCATGATGGTATCGCCAACTTTCGTATTACTGCTTGATTTTAAAGCTTTTTGTACTATTGCTGTTATTGCTATGGAAAATTCTTCATCATAACCTTTACAAAATATTAAAAACGAATACTCTCTACATTCACTCCTGGACTTTCCTAGCTTATTAACCTCTACAACCTGAATTTCTAATTGTTCAGGAGCATTCCGTTGTTCTTGTACTAATCCTTTCGTTGGTTTTCTCTCCGTATAGATAGAGGATTGCAGTGACAGCATTGCTACAATACTGAATCGAGTAAGTTTGTTCATTTATAAATCTCCTGGTTTACCAAGCAATTAGACTTCCTGTAAGGGGTATAAGTTTCACAATATAGCAACCCTGTAAAAAATACTATACAAAAACAATTGTAGTATCACGATTTGCTAGAGTAAATCTCAGCGAAGGGAATGGTATCTTATTCATGAATTTCAGGTTTGTAGTCTTATTTGTTTCTTAAATTTTCTTGTTTGTTGCCAAGCAGGTGGTACGACACGAGGTATAAAGACTTTTCAAAAAGATAGGTTTGACCAAGAGAGGAAGTTGTGGCAAAGCCAAGGTTTGAAAAATTTTTCTTACAATTACTACTGGTTTTGTGGAGAAGGCTATGGTTCCTATAAAATTAAAATAGTAGATGGGAAAATTGATAAAGTAATTCCCGAAAAAGACTCTTTTGTGGGTCCGGAAACGAGTCGCTTCTTGCTAAAAAGTGTGTTCGAAATGGTAGAGAAACAATACAAGCGATACAAGGACAACCCCAAACGGGATGGAAGAGAATTAAAAAAATTTGAAGTTTCCTATGATACTAAATTTCACTTTATCAATAACTTTAGTACTCACTTCAAAACTCCTCCCAACCTGATGGATGCTTCCGGTTGTACCTATTCTATTTCAAATTTTAAAGTGGAATGATTTTAGAAAGGAATTCGGAAAAATATGAAAATAATTTGTATATTGCTAGTGCTTTTATATTCCTGCCAGACAATAGACGAGACTTCCTCACAAGATACTATCATTGATTATGCAGCGAAAAGCATTGCAGAGAAAATTTTAGACAATTATATCGATACGAAAAAGAAAACGATTGGTGTCGCTACCTTTACTAAAGAAGATTTAAAACATAAAAATCCAAATCTATTAGGCTTATTTTTAGCGAATGCTGTTCATAACGAAATGTTTAACCCAAACAGATATGATTTGGTAGAAAGAATTAGGATTGATGAAATCATCAAAGAATTTAAGAAATCACAATCGGGTTTGTTTTCTTCGAAAGGCAAGGACAAATTAGGTTTGATTGGTGTCGACTATTTGTTGATAGGCTCCCTCCAGAAACGAAAATCTACGATAAGAATCAATACTAGGTTGGTTTCTATAAAGACTGGTAAAATTGTTTCCATGGCGAAAGAGACAATTCCTGTAAATGCCGGAATTGAAAACCTTTTCGATAGAGAATCTTTAAAAAGCTTTATAGATAGGAAAAAATTATTGGGCTTATATATTATGAGACGCGACAAAGCAATGTTTGTATCTGATGCATCCCAACCTAAGATTGAAATTAAAAAAAACAATAGATTGGTTCTAACAATCAATTATTGCGAAGGTATGAAGCAAGAGGTTGGCAATTATGAACTGCAAAATAATAGAATCATTTTTTATCCCAAATATACCTTATGGCAGGATGATAAAAGAAAATTTACTGTGAAAGACTATGAAAACTTAAGCCAAAAACTATATGAATTTAAGATCTTGGGAGAGAAAAAAATTGCAGCCGAAGTTGATACAGGTTGTGCTGGCTCCGGGAAAATATTTTTAAAACGTGATGAATATTTAAGATCTAATGCACTCTAATATCTAAAAATTGTATTGGATGCCAATGCTAACTTTACCACCTGGATTTTGGCTTCCTTCGGGAGTAGCATCCGGCTGAATTTTTACATTTAGTTTTTTAGGTGGTAGCTCTCCTTCAGAAAGAAAAATAATATCTAAAACGTTGAGGGTCCAGATTGCAGCAAACAGCATTGCATACCTATCAGTGTTTTGTTTCGCTTTTTCAACTTGTATGCGATTGTTATTGTTCACAAAATAGCTCAACCAAAAAGTTTCACCAAAAAACAATGAATTGAAGTCAGAAGCAATGTAAGGGATACCATTGAAGTTGCGGTACTGCTTTTGCTGCTTTTGAAAATTTCCATACGATACCCCATATGCAAGTAAGCTCAGAGCTGAGGCGGAGGCAAAAGCAATCGCCTTTTTCGCAGAACCATCTCTCCATTGTCCCCAACCTGGAACCAATGTAGACCGCCAGATCAAGGGCCACTTGACTACCTTACCCTGGTAAGGGTTTTGCATCGCTTGCTGTTCTAAAAATTCTAATGCTCCTCCGGTAATTTTTTTAGCGAGAAACTCAATAGACCTTTCTATACCTTGCTGAGACAATTCTTCGATTACAATGCTATCAGAAAAGTCTATGCTTCTTTTTTTGATGTCTACTACATCGGCACTGATAAAGATATATTTTCCCGTTTTTGTGATCGTACCGGTAAGAATTTTATTTGCTTGTAGGTTTTCAGGGACATGTCTCGCACATTCTACTCCTCGGCACTTTTTGCCTTTTAAGGCTTTTTCAATGCTCCTACTGTCAATAAGGGTAAATAGGTTTGTTTTTGAAATTTTCGCCTTTACCAAACCACTGTATATTTCCGCTTTCTCTCTAGAAATTCCTGAATCAGCATGAAACTTGAGAAGAATCAATCGAGGTTTTTCCCCCTCGGGGATTTGCCAATCTGTATTGGCTATTAATGCATCTGCTACCCGGATTCGTTCTTTTTCATACAATTTCTTGCGTTGTTCTCCCAGTGATTGGCCAAATGTCCAATGTACAGGAATTGGTTTGAATGATTTTACCGTAACTTTTTTAATTTTTTGTTTTTTACCATTTTCATAGGTGAGGAGGATATATTTACCTTTTAGCTTAGCTTGGACATTTTGTATCACTTTGCTATTTTTTAAAGTAATTGTGTCTGTCCAAAGTGGAGAAAAAATACTCAACACAATGAAAAACAAGTTGATGAAAGTAAACTGACTCAATAGGACTCTCTGTTTTGTAGTAATACTATGATTTCAATTCGATTGTATGTTCTGATGCAAATCATATATTAATAAGTTAAATCTCTTGGTTAA
>JBCCIA010000227.1:0-9739 GCA_039028475.1 Spirochaetota bacterium
GTGAATCCTTCCAAGTACCAACAGTAGGCCACTATGGGTGCTTTAGATAGTCCGAGCGCACCAGCCACTCCCCGACCAAGCCACACGCAGGCCAGCGCCATAACCAAGCACACGTGCCGCCACGCCATAGTGGCCCCCCAGGTCACTAACCGGTGGGCCAGCGGTAATAGTCCTAGGGTAGCAATTCAACACCAAATCAACCCTTCTCGAGTCCTGCTCCACCCTGGTGACTGCCTCTCGAAGCTACTACACTCCTACCGTGTCACCCTTCTCTGGTTGAGTCATGCCCTCCCCTACACATGTCATACTCAAATCTGCCGTAGCAAAACGCGGGATGTGACTCATGCATGTCTCGCAGTGACGCGTAGGTCCTGTCGATACGGCGCTCCCCGCCCGCCCCTCCTTACCCATCCCCCGTATTACTTGCTCCAGGCGGCGCACCAACTGGGCGGTGACATCTTGGTCACGGTGGCCAGCGACAACAGGCACACGGTGCACATCTGGCGTTGGATGATCCCCCTGGACAAGTTTGTTAAGGCTACCTACATCCCCGCTTGGTGCAGCGGCCCCTCGAAGAAGCTGATGGACCTGTACGCCAACGGCCCCTGCTATGCAGACCAGTCCAAGCAGCGCCACACGTGAGTCCAGAGAGTAGCTTGTGACAAGGTGTTGAAATTGAGAACGCATGTTGGTAGGCACACGTTGCCGTAGAGTAGAAGCCCGGGTAGAGTGGCATGTTTGGGCGCCCGGTTTGTACCGCGCTATTCGATAGTCCGCGGTATTGCGAACAGCGACAAGCCCCAAGGCTCCTGGGTGCCACAGGGCTTTGTCCTGCACCAAATAAACCCATCTGAGCATCTACGGGGACTGGCGCGCTCACTACCAGGCCTTCCCTTTAGTGCCAGTGTGGGGCAGGCTCCACCAGTCAGCAAGTAGTCAGATTCGTGGCACAAAGGGAAGCTTTCCTGTAGGTACCGAGGCCCTGTACCATACAGGGGTGCTGCCGCCTCTCACTTCTGCGCCGTATCCGCGGTTGCGGCCCCTCAGTGGCGCACGATGGAGCAGGAGAGAGCTAGAACGTTTCGTACGCGGCGGTATCCACATGTTTTCGAAGCAAGGTCGTTGTTTTCAAACCTTAGCGGAATTTGCATTGAACGCGCAACAGGTACCGAATATCACACTTCGTTACCCGTGTGGCTCCCAGAAGCAGCTGCATTCAACTGCATGCACTGTCGACTACACTCCCCTACGAGCTACGGACAAATCTGCCTATCTACGAGCTCAAGTATAGGTTCGATGAAGCTGTAGTTATTTGCGCTCCTCCACGTGCGTCCCTGCACCGCAACCCCGCACATGTCGGTGCAGTAGGATAACGCCTGACACGACACGTGGTCGTGGGTGTGCCCTTTGCCTTCACGTCTTGCGGTTTGGATTGCCTGCGCGATGGTCTGCGATAGCACGTGCCACCGTAGGTGGCCAATTTGAGTGGCTGCCTGCTTCAACACATGCGTCTTTCCACGCACGATAGCAGGCAGCGTGCCTCTCATATCTGTGTCCTTCCTTCGCAACCTCATCTGTATTATTGCAATCGCTCCCGCAGTTGCAATGGCGTGATTCATTGGGGCCACTGGCCCTTCCGTACGTTGCACGTCATGCTGCTGTGCTTCCCTCCGTTGTGTCGCAATGATGGTGAACACGAACTACCGCTTCCTTTAACACCAACGTAGGTACCGGGAAAGGACTTGCAAATTGTAGACAAGCTACCTGGATAGTCTCTATATCCTGGACAAAGCCACATACCAAACACGCCGGTGTATCGCCATGAATCTCAGAATTATGATAAGTTTGCTACATATGACTCCTATTGCACCCTTGCAGCGAGCCAGTTGCGCCCGGGGCGCGGCAACACCCTTTGGTGGTCGATATCCGGGACCGCCACGTGACGGTGCAGGCGGGCAGAGGCCTGCACGTGCAGCACCCACGTAGTAAGCAAGACGACACGTGGGAATTACTGGCGGAGCTGCCCGGATTCCAGGGAACGCCACCCATGGTGTATGGCGTGGCATGGAACCAGCTCAAGCCGCAGGTACTGCCGGGCTGCTTTTCTTCTCTAGAAAACATTTGTGGCTTTGGGTATGTCTGCGCACGTGCCCATAATTGGTGGCTGTGTCCCCAAGCTTGCTGAGGTCCCACAAATGCGCCTAGGCGTACGTGTGGCGATGTATCTATGCGGCCGGTGGACCTGCATGCCGACCGCCACTACATAGGACCGGCCGCCAATTTATCAGTCCGCGGCGCAGTACATCACTTTTCACATTCGCCGTGTGGGGGTTTCCAGCCTCCACGGTGCGAGAGACAGTGATCGATACCAACACCACCATACCGGCAAGTGACTGGCCGTATGCAGGCCCATCGGTCTATGTTGCACGGCCAGGCTGTGACAAGGAGCTGGCGACACGTTGCTTACTTGGCAATCACCTGCGTACCCCTGGCTTCTGAGGGTAAGCCCCACAGTGGTACCCGGTTGTTAGGCGCTGCACCTTAACTGTGCGACACACCCGCCCTTTTCCTACCTACTGCAGTATGGTACCTCACACAACCCACCCACGTGTACACTACGGGTAGCTCAGCGAAAAGGAGCTGACATGGATGGTTCGCTGTCAGGTTGAAGGCACTGAGGGGCAACCCCCCGTCACCAAGGTAAACTGGTAACCCGGTTTACCTTGGCGTTGTTGGGCTGTTTGGGACACTGCTAGTGAGGCTCGACGAATTGGAACGAGGCAAGCCTGCCATGCTACAAGCACACATACCAGGGTACACCGCCAAGCCTTGCAAGCACCAAGCCTTCTTGCCTTGGTGGAGCAGTAAACGTAGGATGGACATGTGTTGCGTGCATAAACTGTTGTGAGCCTGCATACATAGACTTTAGCGGGCCTGCCCAAATCGCGGTGGCCCGACTAGTTCGGGACATAACGGTCCAACCCGCCGCACAAATCGAGCGACAAAAGTGCCACGGTTCGCCTCTCCGTGCGGCAGTACAGGTGTAGGGGGCCATTGAGTTGCGTGCTTGCAGCTGCAAGTGATATTTTGTAAGGGTACCCCGCTGCATGCCGCTACATTGTACCAGTCGGGAAGGGGACTTCACTATACTGTGGTTTAGAGTAGGGCGTAGCGGGTATCCCTATCGCTGCATTGCTGGACCGTTGTTCCTTTTGTATTTTTGTATCGTATTGTGGTAACGGGTTGTATCGTACCATTGTATCCTGTGGTTGTATCGTTCCATTGTAGTGTATCGTTGTGTAGTATCATTGTATTGTCCCATTGTAACGTATCGTTGTATCGTATCATTGTATCGCTGTATCGTTGTAAAAAGTGTCTTATGCAAAGATCTTCGCATTGGTACAGCAAGCCATGCAGAAGCAAAATGTTTTTTTGCAGAGTACGGGAAAGTCAGACCTTGTTCTACAAAGAGAAGGTGTCTTACGCAAGGTTTCTGGAAATGCCCAATTTCGTAAGAGGGACTGTTTGGTACACCATGGTACTTTTATCCTGGATGAGTCAATCATTACTAAAATCAGTTCCTATCTACCGCATCCTCCAGAGGAGCCTGACTACCGCCAGCAAAGAAACCACCGTAGCTTTTTGGCCTCTCTACCGGAAAAATTCTCTGCTGAGCAGTTCTATACGGATATGTTAGAGATATGTACTGGGCAAAAAGAAAAAGCCTGCAATCGGACTTTTTCCCAATGGAGGAGTTTTTACAAGAGTGTGAGTAGACAGGCAAAAGAGTTAATGCTTGAAAAATATCTAAATCCCGAATTTATATACTTTAGGCCGTAAATCCGTTTCGCGGAAAATCGAGTGAATTATGAATACAATACAACAACAAGACCCCCAAATATACCAAGCCCTTTGTCAGGAAGATGCCAGACAAGAAGCTAGTTTAGAGTTAATCGCTTCCGAGAATTTTGTCTCAAAAGCTGTACTAGAAGCCTATAGTTCGACTCTAACAAATAAGTATGCCGAAGGTTATCCAGGAAAACGCTACTACAATGGTTGTGAAAATGCTGATAGCATTGAACAACTCGCTATTGATAGAGCAAAAGAAATGTTTGGTGTTGAATATGCCAATGTACAGCCACATAGTGGGGCACAGGCCAATATGGCAGTCTTTTTAGCATGTCTCAAACCTGGTGATACATTTATGGGTATGAATTTGGCGCATGGCGGTCATTTGACCCATGGATCTCCTGTGAATTTCAGTGGCAGAAACTACCAGGTGGTTCCCTACGGTGTTGGTTCCAAAACCCATCGTATCGATTACCAGGAATTGGCCAAACTGGCAAAAGAACACAAACCGTCACTCATCGTTGCTGGTGCTTCTGCATACCCACGGATCATAGATTTTGCTAAGTTTGCTGAAATTGCAGAATCCGTAGGGGCGAAACTCATGACGGATATTGCCCATATCGCTGGACTTGTAGTAAGTGGCCACCATCCAACCCCAGTTGGTTATGCAGACTATGTGACTACTACAACTCACAAAACCTTGCGTGGACCTCGTGGTGGTTTGATCCTTTCTACACAAAAAAATGCCAAGGTATTAAACTCCCGTGTTTTTCCAGGTGTCCAAGGTGGACCTTTGATGCACGTTATCGCTGCTAAAGCTGTTGCATTTGGCGAAGCTTTACAACCTGAGTTTAAAGACTACTCGCAAAGGGTAATTGCCAATGCAAAAGTTTTGGCAGAAGTTATCCAAGAGAGGGGTTTTGAGCTGATCAGTGGTGGTACGGATAACCATCTTGTTCTAGTCAATGTGGCGGTAAAAGGTGTTACGGGAGCTGTTGCAGCCGACGTTTTAGAAAGCGTAGGTATCACAGCCAATAAGAATGGAATTCCATTCGATGACAAACCTCCAGCCGTAACCTCTGGAATTCGTCTTGGAACTCCAGCTTTAACAACCCGTGGTTTTTCACAGGATGCTATTAAGCAAGTTGGTAAAATCATCTGTGATGTTTTGGAGAACCCGGAAGATGCAGATACTCTAGCAAAGGCGCGTGAAGAGGTAAAAGGGCTTACCCAACAATATCCAATGGATAAGTTTCGTTTGCAAAGATAGTAAATATCTATGAAAATCATTTGACATCATTTCCGTCTAGCTAATGATGGTATTTGCTCTGCGAGTGTGGTGAAATTGGTAGACACGCCAGATTTAGGTTCTGGTGCCGCAAGGTGTGGGGGTTCAAGTCCCTCCACTCGCAAAAACCTCTCCTAATCTAAATTATAATTTTTTTAATAAATAGATTGAAAATAAATTCCTGATTACAGTAATGCAAGTATGTATAAGGAGAATATCGATTATATCAAAAAGCTAGTCCAGGATAGAAGCCCAGCCTATGGGGTGTTATCCTTTACTTCTGATACCTTTGACTTCATGAAATCTGCTATGTCTGAACGCAAACTTACATCGGAAGAAAGAGAATATTTTGCGGAAGCAATGTCTGAAATCGTAAATAATTTATATAAAATAGACTTATTACTAGACAGTGAAAACTAATTTATTCGTTTGCAAACCCCCATGCCTGTGCGTCCTTAGACTGGTGTAAGTTATTTTCTAAGATTAAATATTTTGCCAAGACTAGACAGCAAACCTTTACTTTTACTCTGTGTATTTCTCTCTTTTTGCTGGTCTAGTCCAAAAATCAAGCCTCCCGTAAAAGACAGGCTCGTTTCTTATACTGTACTGCAAGCTGGTACTACAGATATTTTTTATGAAGGGCGATACATTAGCAAAGATGTTTATTTGCAGAAAAACCAAAAAGATCTTCTTTCGTACCACCGTAGTATCGAGCAAATATTCCAAATGAAATTCAAGGCGGCGACGCAAAGCCGTTTCCAACTCATTCATAAATGTTCCAAGGCAAGAGAAAGAAAGTTATTACGTTGGGCACAAGTTTTCTTTGAACAGATCTATCCGTTGTACTTTAAATATGAGGCTTCCTATAACTTTCGTTTGGTTTATTTTAAAAACCGAAAAGAATTGCAAAAAGCCACCAAGATGAATGCATATGGTTTTTATTTGCTGGGGGATAGGCAGAATCCTTATCACCTGACAAAACGGACCCTGTATTCTTACTGCAATTCTGGTATCGGAACTCTTTGGCATGAGCTTATCCACGCATTTGTCGATATCAATGTTCCAGTTGCACCTCCCGATTGGTTTGGCGAAGGGCTCGCTTCTTTTTATGAAGAGGCTTCCTTACGAAGGGGACGTGTAATAGAAGGCTATACAAATTGGCGGATGCCAGCCCTAATTTCTGCAATGAGAAAGAAAAAGACGTATCCTTTGAGCAAATTCCTTAGAGGGTATTATTTCTACCAAGTGCATTCCTATCCTCAGGCTAGATTCCTTTTTTGTTATCTATGGATGAAGGGTTGGATGCAAGAATTTACCAAACAGTTCCTCTATGAAATTTTGCCAAAATACGATAGGCTTTCTTTAGGAGATAAAGCTATTGCCTTGTTAGAAAAAATTGCTAAGCAAGACATAGAAATTATGAATTTAGAGTATGAAAAGTTAGCTCGGAAATACCCTCGACCACAAAAACTCTACCGTTTGCAGTAGAGTTTTTTTAGGAAGAATTTTAGCCCTTTTCTAAGATTTGTTTTAAGTTTTCCAAACCTTGGGAAAAGTCTTTGCCGATCATTTCTTCCAAATTCATAAATAGTAGCATGGCATTCATCGGATATGGCATTTTTCCTACAAAGCCCCATTTGACTTTTGTTGCAGCTTCTCCTACTGTTTCTGTGCTCATGTAGGCTTGGCTAGTATCTTCATAGGGCTCTTTAAACCGTAGTTCCAACTCCAATCTTTCTCCTTCTACGATTTTTTTGATTTCCTGTTCTCCCACTCCGACATCTTCCTTTTTGCTGTTCCAAGAAGAGATAAAGCCTACAGTTCCATCAGTGCCTTGGAACTCTTTTTTCATATTAGGGTCTTTTTTGGCCCAGACGCTGTAATTATCTTGGTTTTTCAAACTTTTGATGTAGGTAAATACTTCTTCTTTAGGTTTGCCTATGATAACTTCTCGTTCTACGGTATACTCACTTCTTAGAAAAAGTGGGATCAGTAGAAGAATTACCAAAATTCCTGCAATGGTAGCTAGTACTTTTTTCATATTTTTCTATCCTTACTATATTTTTAAATAGTAAACACCTTATAGGATTATACCATCTATTTAGCAAGTTTTTTTTCTATTTGCAAGAATTATAAAACCAAATCTTCATAAAAATCTAAGCATTCTGGATTGGCAAGTGCATCTTTATTAGGAATGTTCCTACCGTGGATGGCATTTTTAATAGCCAACTCTACTTTCTTCAGGTTTCTGGTATATGGAATATCGGGAACTTCTATAATACGCGAGGGGACATGACGTGGGCTTGCTTTTTCGCGGATCGCGTTCGAAATATCTTGACAAAGCATATCGTCTAATATGTGACCTACTTGCATTTTTACAAACAAAACAATCTCCACATCTTTGTCTTTTTCATGGCCAACGACAACGCTATCCTCTACTTGTCGAAAATCTTCCAACACACGGTATAGTTCCGCAGTACCAAGCCGGACACCGCCTGGGTTTAGTGTAGCATCGGATCGTCCATAAATGATAAGCCCATTGTTGCCTGTCAATTCGGCAAAATCTCCATGGTACCACACATTTTCAAATTTTGCAAAATAGGCAGACCGGTATTTTTCGCCATTGGGATCATTCCAGAAGAATAGCGGCATAGAGGGGAAGGGAGCCGTGCAAACCAATTCTCCCTTTTCACCAACAAGCGGCTCACCCGTTTCGGAAAAAATTTCTACCTGCATGCCTAAGGCTCTTGATTGGATTTCACCTGCATAAACAGGTAGGCTTGGGTTGCCAATACCAAAACAACCATTCAGATCAGTCCCACCTGAAATAGAGGACAGTTGTAAATCTGATTTGATGGCTCGGTAGACATAGCGAAAACTCGACGCGGGCAACGGTGCACCTGTCGATAAAAGCACCCGTAACCTTTCTAAGGAAAACTTTTCTTTGGGCTCTATCTGTTGTTTCTCTAATGCGGAAAGGTATTTAGGGCTAGTGCCAAATATAGAAATCTCGGCTTGTTCCGCAATCTCCCAAAGGTGATTTGTTGTGGGGAAAAATGGGTTTCCATCGTAGAGAACGATTGTACAACCTACCGCTAGAGCACTTACCAACCAATTCCACATCATCCAACCGCAGGTAGTAAAGTAAAAGATTGTATCGCTACGCTTTAGGTCTATATGTAACATGTGCTCTTTGAGGTGGTTGATAAGAACTCCTGTACCTTGGACGATGCATTTCGGTAAACCAGTGGTGCCGGAAGAATACATAATATAAACTGGGTCTTGGAAGGACATTTCTTGGAAAAACAGCTCGCCAGAGCTGGGACTGTCATCGTAGGTTATTGTATTTTCTTCCAGTTGCTGGGGTATATCTTGTCCAGTATAGGGGATGAGGAGCACCTTTTCTATCGAAGGAATCGATTCTAAAATTGCTTGTAATTTTCCAAAAAGAGAGATTTTCTTTCCTTTATAGTAATAACCATCTGTAGCAACCAAGATTTTAGGCTTAATCTGTCGGAATCTATCTAAAGCCCCTTTTGTGCCAAAATCGGGTGAGGTACTTGACCAGATAGCTGCGAGTGAGGTGCAGGCGAGCATAGAGACAATTGTTTCTGGAATATTAGGCATGTAAGCAGCAATGCGGTCTCCTTTTTCTACGCCTAATTGTTGGAGTAGCTTTTGGATTGTTACAACTCTTGTATACAGATCTTTGTAGGAAATCTCGCTTTTGTGACCTGTTTCGTCAAAAGATTGGACAGCGATTCTATCATCGCGAAAACGGAGGAGATTTTCAGCAAAGTTGAGTTTGGCACCTGGAAACCACTCCGTTTGGTAGATATAATTTGCAGTTTTCACAGCTATATCTGGCTGCACAGAAGCTACTATTCCAGAAAAACTCCAAAATAACTCCCAAAATGCATTACTATTGTGAATAGACCATTGGTATAAGTCATGGTAAGAATTCAGCTGTAAATTCTCTTTGGTATTCACTAAACTGAGAAATTGGTACAGTTGGGTATCGTTAACAGAAGCAGCATTAGGCGTCCACAGAGCTTTTGATTGCATTGGCTGCAAAATGAATTTTTTATAAATATATTTCAATCAAAATAAAATAGATTTGCTTATATTCAAAGTTAAAAAAAGATTTCACCATGAAGCGTTACTTTATTTATCCATTTTCTCGAATACAACTAGTCTGCGTATTGTTGCTGACTTTTACTTTTTCTTTGTTGGCTGAGGTGCCAGAAGGAAGTGAGAAAACCGAGGAAGCTCCGAAAAAAGAGTCAAAAAATTTCGATTTTTTTTACTGGCAATCGGAATACAAAGACCTCTACGAGCAAAAAGTCAAAGAACTGGCCACCTTAAAAGAGGAATTGGCAACGGAAAAAAAAGCCAGAGGCCTCGCAGATACACAAATTGCTTCACAAAAAAAAGCCGATGAAGACAAAATTACAGCCTTAGAAAAGAAAATTGAGGTTCTAGAGAAAGAGCTTGCAGATGAGAAAAAAGCCTGTGAAGAAAAAAGTAAGAAGCGGTCTGAAGAGTTAGGATCTTTGCAAAAGCAACTGCAAGTATGCAAAGGCGGTAGCTCTGGTACAACAA
>JBCCIA010000228.1:0-9737 GCA_039028475.1 Spirochaetota bacterium
CACAACTCAGATTACGATCCAAAAGATTGGACTCCACAGGCTTTTGCTATGCGTAAAAATCAAACTTTAGGGTAAAGGTGGAGTTTAGCGGACGCTTACGTCGGTTGCTTGTAATAGTTTTAAAATTTCTCTATATTCTTGTAGCTTCTTTTGATTCTTATCTGTCCTTTCACGGTAATCAGTACACTTGAATTTATTTCCATATTTTTTATTACAATTTCGGAAATTTTCTTTTTCGGGATTTATGGAGGACTGTAAATGATTACATTTATTATGCAAATAAGTAATAAAGGATTTCGATTCTTTCGAAACACCATCATAAGATGCTCCAAGATAGGTATTTATACTAAGTAAAATTCGGATCTGTTCAATATTACGAGAATGAACAGCTTGCCACAGTAAATTTCTCCATGTATTTTTAGCGTGGTCTATATCTGCATCATTTTCGAGTAACAATCTTATGATAGAAGTGGATACTTTTCTCTTGTGCTTTAATGCTAAAGATAAAGTTGGTTTCATTGCCTTTGCACTTATACCCCGTTTGAGAAAGAGTTTGATAATGTAAGGTTCGGGTATGTTGTTTTGGAGATAAGCATGTAAGGCTTGTTCTTCCCAATACTGGTCTTTCGCATTTTTTCTTGGAGTACGCAGTATTTGAATTAACTCATCACGGTAGTATCGGTAGTATTTAAGCTTTTCGGCATAGTATATGATGTCCCCTGATTCTCTTACTTGCAAAAGTTTTAAAATTTTTTTATATTCTTGCAGTTTTTTTTCCCAATTGTTCGTCCTTTTTTGATGATAATTACAGCTTGGGTGTTCCTTATATTTTTTCTGGCAATTTTGTAACTCTTGTTTCTCTGCCTGAATGGAAGACTGTAGATGATTGTATTTTTTATAAATAGCAGCGATTAGAAAATTATTCCATCTTTTAGCAATACCGTGATTTCCGCGAACATTATAATAAGATGGACTTGGATCAGCACCCAAACTGAGTAAAAGTCGAGTTTGTTCAATATTACGAGAAGTAGCAGTTATCCATAATGGATTTTTCCAGGTATTTTTAGCATAATTCAGATCCGCACCATTTTTGATTAACAATCTTATCATAGGGGCAGACAATTTCCTATTGGGTCTTAATGCTAAAGATAAAGTTGGTTTCATCGCCTTTGTACTTATACCCCGTTTGAGAAAAAGTTTGATAATGTAAGGCTCAGGTAAGTTATTTTGGAGATACGCATGTAAGGTTTTTTCATCCCAATACTGATCTTTTGCATTTTTTCTTTGCATACGTAATATGTGAATCAACTCATGACGGTAGGATTTGATATTTTTGGCATAGTATATGATGTCCTCGGGTCCTCTTGAGACATAGCTTTGGGAAAAGATATCGTCTTTAGAAACATCCAGCTTTGCAAAACCCAGAAAAAAATCTAATATTTCCATTGGATTTACTACTATACGAAAGGTTCCCAACAATCCGATAACAATGCCAAAGCGCGAATCATGACTAGGGTGGTATGTATGAGATGAAAATGAAAAAATCTTTCCTCCAAAATCCTTCTCACGGTTTTGATAAGATTTCCTCGGTTTGGATATTTCTTCTAATGGGATCAAATAAACGGATTCACTAATGCGAGAAATACCCAAATACCCATGTTTTAGACCTATTTCTTCTCCATCAGCCACGTAAAATCCTGGTTTGAAAGGAAAAGGACCTAACATTAGCTGAAAGCCAAACCCAACTTTTCCGAAAGTTAATTCTCCTATATCTCCCGCATCCATAACTCTATCTTTTATATAGGCTTCTGCTGGTGTGTTTTTTTTTAATGAAAAGCTAGAACAACTCACCATAAGTGGACAAAGAAAAAGTATTAACTTTATTTTCAGAACGTTTTGGATACTCATTTTTTAAAACTCTCTGCCCCTTCCTCTTTTAGCAATTTTAGCATTATACCACAACGTTTCTTTTGTATAGGTTTTTGCTTTGTTGTTAACTTAGAACACTTCCTGTCCACTAGACTGAGTACGGTATTGTTGTATTCATCAGGGTCAGTTACCTCGGCTCCATTTTGTATAAAAAGCTTTGTTCGTTTTATGTCTAAATGATAGACTACCGCTCGAAGCATATTGATACTCCATAGGTCTTTGGCATCTATCGATTCATAGTTTACATCCGCACCGCTTTGGATAATAAAGTGCAGTAGATTATCCGAGATCGGATAGCCCTCTTTCAGGCGTTTGATTAGAGCCAGTGATAGCACATCAGGGGAAAGACCACGTTGGACGATTTTTTTGAGAATAGATTCTGGAAACATAGTTTGTTTTGTCATCAGATAGGAATATACGTATTCATCCCACATTTGGTTTCTATCGTTTTGGCGTGTAGTTTTTAATAAACGCTGCATAATACCCCAGTTTCTTTTGTGAGCTGCAGCTGCTAATATTGGAAATTTGTAATATGTTCTGAAGATAATGCCTTTGTAGGGGCGATAGTATGGGTCTTTTTTTTGTAAAAAAGCGGTTTGTATAGCTTTATCCCAAATTTGTTGTTCCAGTATTTCTTGCTGTTTCAGTATTTCTTGTTGCTTCAGCATTTCTTGTTGTTCCAATATTTCTTGCTGTTTCAGCATTTCTTGCTGTTTCAGCATTTCTTGCTGTTTCAGCATTTCTTGCTGTTTCAGCATTTCTTGCTGTTTCAGTATTTCTTGTTGCTTCAGCATTTCTTGTTGTTTCAAATTCTCTTGTTGCTGCAATCTGGCTTCTTCCACTTGCTTTTGAATTCTTGCTCTCTCCTTGATTTCGTATTCATGTTCCCATGCCTGAGAAAAAACATCATCTTGGAATAAATCTAACCCGAAGAGGCCAGTAAAAAAATCAGCAATCTCCGCTGGGTTTACAACTATGCGAAATCGACCAAAAAATCCTGTGACAATGCCAAAGCGCCAATAGAAGGAAGGATCGGTTCTTTCTGGTGTACCACTGTAATAAGGACCGAGAAACTTTTGGTATTTATCTTTTTTCCGACCTGGGATATGTTGATTTGGTTGTGCATTCTCAAATTGGTTACCAATAATAGTAAGGTCTTGACTTGAAGAAATTCCTAAATATCCATGTTTTAAGCCTATATCTCTGCCTGTCTCTGCATAAAAACCTAATTGGATCGGCCCGAACAGTACTTTAAAGCCAAGTCCAGCAAAACCCACAGTGAGTTCTGCCATATCTCCTGTATCCATAACTCTGTCTTTTGCATAGGCTTCAATCTCACCATTGTCTTTTTTACTAAAACTTGCACAAGCCGTGTTAAATAATAGGAGGGGTAAAAGGATTGCTAGGCTTTTCTTCCTGAAAATTTTTGTTTTCTTTCTTTGCAAAATTTGGTATTCCTTTTGGGCTTAGCAACAATGTATCATTCTTAGAGAATTTTGAAAAGACGATGATCCTATTTATTCGAGTCATTTGCTTCTAGAAGTTTTAAAATTTTTCTATATTCTTGTAGCTTTTTTTTCCAACCATAATGATTAGCTTCTTCTTCGTATTTGTTGCATATAGATTGTTTGTTAAAGTTTTTTCGACAGTTATGTATTTTTTTGTTTTGCTTATCCAACAAAAATTTTACATCATTATATCTATTACGAATAAAAGCAGTAAGAGAGTAAGTATCCGATCTTCCAATATTCTTATTTGCCCCCAAATCCAGTAAAACTTGAGTTTGCTTGATGTTACCATATACGGCAGCTCTCCGTAGCGGGTTATCCTTTGCATAGTTTTGTTTATGGTAGTTTATATCTGCTCCATTTTTAACTAAAAATTTTATCATAGAGGGAGCTAATTGGGTATCTGTTTGCATAGCCAAGTATAGGGCTGGTTTCATCGCTTTTTCACTTATACCACGTTTTACAAAGAGTTTTATCACATAAGTTTCAAGTGAATAACTTTTTAGATACGTGTGAAAGGCGCGTTCATCCCAAAGTTGATCTTTGAAGTTTTTTCTTGGAATTTGTAAGACTCGAATTAAATTGATTGTGTTGACTGATTTATTATTTGGATGTTCTTCGGCTAAATACATGATAGCTGGTTTCTGTGCAAATTTTTGATCGAGCATCAACTCTGAATCGATCCAATACGGATTGGCATCTTTTTGGATCAATTCATGAGAACTGTAGTCTCTATTATAATCAGGGTTCATTGCAGATTTCATTAATGCAATATTTGGATTATGTGCTTGCGAAAAGACATCATCTCTGAACACATCGATTCCTAGGAAACCGAGAGAGAAATCAAATATCTCCATTGGATTGACCACGACGCGAAATCTGCCGTGAAGCCCCCCAACAATACCAAATCGCCAATGATAGGAGGGATCGGTTTTGTCTGGTTTTGAACTACTATAAAACCGTTGGTATTTGCTTTTTTTCCGACCTGGAATGTATTGGTTTGGTCTTGCATTTTCAAATAGGTTGGCAATAAGAGTAATATCTTGACTTGAAGAAATTCCTAAATACCCATGTTTTAAGCCTATCTCTCTTCCTCCCTCTGTATAAAAACCAAAATGGACAGGTCCGGCTATTACTTTAAAACCATAGCCTTGTATGCCAAGGGTAAGTTCTGCCATGTCTCCCATATCCATAATTCTATCTTTAGCATAGGCTTTTAGAATAGTATCCTGCTTTTTTTCTCGAAAGCTAACGCAGGCTGTATTCAATAACAGGATTGGGAAAAGCAACCCTATACTATTCTTAAGCAAGAACTTTAAGACTAACTTATTTCTCCAATTATTCAAATCCATGCTTTTTAAACCATTCTATAATAGCTGTTTGTTTTTTATTGAGTGCTTCATCAATAGCAGTGTAACCGCGAAGTGTATTAGGGGAAAAAAATAGATACATATAATGTGGTCTACCTTCGCAGAAGTGACGTATATGGGGATTTGCACCAAATTTAACTAATAAAACTACCATACCAAGGCGTCCTTCTATGACTGCTAAATGGAGGGCATCACAGGATGGGTGTATAACTTCCGCTTCACGAATATCTATTCCACAACAATCATATCTAGTACGTGTTTCTACTGATGGAGGTAAGTGATGAATTTGGTTTGGATTGACTCCTTTCTCTAAGCTTTTTTGTAATGCTTTGGTATTTCCTGCTTTAACCAATTCGTATAGATCTAAAGGAAATATCCATTTATGAATAGAATGCGGAAAGAGTCTTTTGCTTATTTTTTGCGGTAGCCAGGCAAGACGTTGCACTTGAGCTGTTCCATGGAATTGGACAAAAAATGTCAGGACGAATAGACTGAAAAATGCTACAACTGTTAGGTACATTTTATGCTTTGCAAAAGGTTCCAAATGATAACAACGCCGTTTGAGAGCTATACTATAGTTGAGTTTTATCTTTTTTCTTACTCTTATCAAACTTCGAGTGTTCCAAGAAATATACCGTCTGTCTCGCAACTTCCTTGTCGTAACGTAACATAGGATGGCTCACTGGTAGAATGATGAAATCTGTCATGCCCTTTACCTTTGTTGATTCTACACGCACCAAGCCATCGTCTTTCCCCTTGAGAATTGCCTCACGCGCCTTGTTTTCTTTGTCACCAGCGATGATTCCTAATTTGTAGTAGGGTTGTTTTAGGTTCTTGAGAAATTTGGAGTCCTTTGTACCTAAAAGGGGAGCTGTTGGGCCTCCTAACGAAAACCACCAATGATCTTTGTAGTGATCTACAACTTCTGTTCCCTTATTGGGAGTCCCCATAAGAACTACATTACCAAGTTGTTTTACTTTGTGCTTGTCTAAATAGGAACGTATCAAGAGTCCACCAAAGGAGTGTCCGACAAAGTGCACCTTGGTGTGTTTGTCTTGGAGAAAGTTGTCGATCTTCTGGAATGCTTCTTTTTCGATTTTGCCAATGGACCGTGTTAAGGAGTGGTAGCCGACTCGTTTTACAAAATAGCCAGCATCTTCTAAGCGTCCTGCTAAGCGCCACATGACAGAGTTGCTTCTGCCAAAGCCGTGTAGGAGTACAACGATTTCTTTATTGGATACATCTTTTACAAAATAGGAGCAATGCATGCTTACCACGAGAACTATACTGACGAGATATTTCATGGGGTATATATGTCCTTTATTCGAGTTAGGAAAGTCTTTCTTTTCTAGTTAGACTCTTTGCAAAAGAGTTTGTCCTAAAAACTCATATGAGAATTTTTTTACCTAAATATTGGGTGTATAAAAAAATACTTGCCATTCTTCCGAGTGAATCGAATCGTTTGTTAATTTAATGATTGACCAATGACAGATACAGAAAAAAACCCAGAAGAAACATTACATGCTTTGGAACAGGAACTCCTCGCCTACAAACAAAGCGAAACTCCTAACCCAGAGGAATTATTTCGCAAATATTTCCAAACAGGAGATGCCGCTTACCATATTTCCAACCTGCCGTTGGCATTAGAATACTATTTGCAGGCTCTGGCTTTGGCAGAACAAAATGGCATCCAAAAACGTCTAACAGCACTCTTAAACAATTTGGGAATCATCTATAGCAGACAAGGGCAAGTTGACAAAGCACTCGAATACTACCAGCGCGTGTTGCAAATGGAACAAGAAAAAGGTGATGAAGAAGGGCAGGCAAGTGCTCTGGCAAATATGGGGATTGCCTACCAAGAAAAGGGTAGCTTGCAAGAAGCGTATAAGCATTATAACCAGGCATTAGAAATTCATACAACACGAAACGATCGAATTGGACAAGCCAGACAACTCGGAAACATGGCTCTTATCCATAGCACTAAAGGTGAGTTTGACGAAGCTATGCAAAAGCACAAACAAGCCCTAAGTATATGCCAAGAGTTAGGAGAGCTAAGAGGACAGTCCATCCAACTAAGTAATATGGGACTTATCTACCACATCCAAAGAAACCTGACAGAGGCTCTACAATCCCATGCCGAAGCTTTAGAAATCAGTAAAAAACTTGGGGATATAGATGGCCAAGCTACAAGTTTTAGCCACCTCGGGCTTATTTACAGCTTGCAGGGGAATCTCGAAGAGGCTCATGAATCGCACCAGCAAGCTCTGGAAATCTACAGCAGTACAGGCAATCTACCTGGCCAAGCGGCACAGTTGGGAAATATCGCTATACTTTATCGCAAACAAAAAAAGATACCACAAGCCATACAATATTTACGACAGACCTTAAATATCCATGTCCAGATAGGAGATTTACAGGGACAGGCCAGTGACTTTGGCAACTTGGGTGTTTTGTATGCCTCACGTGGAGAATATGACGAAGGGTTGAAATATTACAGGCAAGCCCTGGAAATGCACAATAAAATGGGCAATGTAAACGGCCAGGTGATCCAACTTGGTAACATTGGTGAGATTTATTACAGACAAGAAAAATTTACAGAGTCACTAGAGCATTTCACCCAAGCCTTAGAAACTCTAGAGAGAATCGGTTCTTACGAAAATAGAGCATTGTTTCGCCGCAACGCTGCCAAAGTCTATGAGAAGTTGGGCCAGGAGGAAGAAGCGCAGAAATTTTATGATCTTGCAGATAGGGAAGAGCAGACACAATAGGCAAACAGTTCAGTAAGGGAAGCAACAATGGAAATATCTCCGAAGAATCAGTTGCAACAAGAGTTTGCAAGTTTTCAGCAAGATTTGTCACAGTATTTAGAACAAGATATGCAAACCGAAGAGGTGCTACTCGAAAAATACTTTGCTACGGCTTATGCCGCCTACCAAATTGCTGAAATGCCGATTGCAATGCAGTATTTTACCCAAGCCAAATCTTTAGCAGAGAAGCACTCCCCAGAAGACTTGTACCCTGCAACCCTTGCAAATCTTGGTTTGATCCACCGCTACACCGGCGAGTTTCCAGAAGCCCTACCATATTTTTTCCAGGCCCGTGAGATTTACCAGAAAACTGCGAATGTCCGTTCTGAGGCGAACCAATTGGGAAGTATTGGTGTTATCTACAGCAGCATGGGAGAACTCGAAAAGGCTCTGCAATACGAAACCCAAGCATTGCAAAAATTTGTAGAGATCGGTGATCTACAGGGCCAGGCAAACCAACTGGGAAATATAGGGATCATCCATATAAGACGAGAAGAGTATACGCAGGCATTAGACTACCATCAGGAGGCCTTACTGATAGCCAAACAAACCGGAGATTCTTATGGCGAAGCTAGTGACCTGAGCAATATCGGACATATCTACAAGCAACAGGGAAGATATGAAGAAGCTTTGGATTGCTACAGACAGGCCTTCGAGTTATTCCAACAAATTGGAGATAGCCAAAGCGAAGCGAACCAACTCGCCAGTATAGGAACTATCTACCAATACCAAAACCAAGTAGAATCTGCTTTGGAGTATTTCAAGCAAGCCTTGGCTATCCATACAAAGTTAGAAGATATCTATGGCCAAGCCAATGTTTTAGGTAATATGGGGGTTTTGTACCGCGACCAAGGAAATTTAGACAAAGCCTTGAGCTGCCACCAGCAAGCCTATGAGATAGCGAAACAGATCGAAGATATTTATGGGCAAATCATTGATCTCGGCAATATGGGATTGATCTACAAACAGCAGGGAAAACCAGAAAAAGCGATCAACACCTTGTTGGATGCCTTACGGATCGTCGAAAAAAAACAGGTCTACCAATACAAAGGGAAACTTTGCCACAACATCGCCGATGTGTTCGAACAAATAGGACAGACCGAAAAAGCAACATCCTTTCGCAATATGGCTCATTCTTCGGAATAGAGTTTTCCTTACAAGAATACGTATAGAAATATGGTCTTGGAATCTAAAGAAAATTTTCATGTAATACAAGAAAGCAGTCTAATAATAACTAAAGGGTTTGGTGTATGAAAAAAAGATTGGTAAAAACATGTTTCTATTTATGCTTAGGCTTTGTCGGTTTATTCTTATTTCGCCTTGGCTATGGCTATACAAAAAAGCCTCGCGCGAATGGCTTTTTGCCGACGCAATCATTGCAAGAGTTTTCCCAAACCAGACGAAATTATGCAAGTAAGAAGTATAAGGTTAAGTCCATGAGTAGCATTGCCCAGGCTCCTGTGAATGTAGATCAGAAATACGAAAAAATTGCATCCATCCGTAGTAAGTCGGTAAAGTTCTCACAAGATGAAAAGCAGGCCAGAAATAAGGTAAAACAATTCGATGCTTTGATCCAATTCGAGCAAAAAAGTGGTAATAAGGGTTCGAGACGCTTACATCTACAGATAGGGGTGCCACCACAAAATTTTGATGCTCTGTACAAAGAGTTGGTTGGCATTGGTATTGTCCAAGCCAAACAAATTACCAAAAAAGATAAGACCAATGAATATAAAAAGCTAAACGCTGAAAAAGCATCCTTGGAAAAGATTCGAACTTCTCTCATTACATTGAAAAACAAAGGCGGTAAAATCCAAGAGTATATGCAATTGGAAAACAGGATTCTGGAAATCGAGCAAGAGTTACAGAATCTCGGGGTGAGCCTTGGTGATTTTGATGCCGAAAACGAGTTCTGCACGGTACTCTTTTCTTTGCGTGAGGGCAGGTTGGTTAAGATTAGTTTTTTCCATCGGCTCAAAGTGGCTTTTGAATGGACTATTAAGTACTACCTCTTACTCATGCTAGTATTCTTTTTTATGGTATCGTTTGCCTACGTTTGCCTACTTTGCATCGATAGGCTCAAACTGATCCAACGTATTTTTAAAGATACTGACCTATAATGGCAG
>JBCCIA010000229.1:0-9718 GCA_039028475.1 Spirochaetota bacterium
CGGTGAGCGTGCCATCAGCTTTCCCGACGTGCTTACCGCGATTCGCGAAGGGAAGCCGGTCATCGCCGCCGTCAACGGCGCTACTTGGTCTGAGCACAGCTTCTTGACTGGCTTTTTCACTACCTAGCCCTCGTGTACACGTACGAGATAGCATTCGCTGCCATCTGTAACGAAGATGCTGCGATAAGCCGAAAGGAATTCACTAAAAAAGTTTGGCTTTGTTATTAGAGTGGCTAGAATAAAAGTATAAGCGATTGCGTATATTGTACTCTTGGAATAGATCCAAAACTTATGCTTTCGCGGAAATAAACAATGCAGGTATTGCACGAAAATAGGTACAGAAAGATAGAGAGTCATATAGTTGATCTTTAGACCTAACTCCCAAGGAAACTCAGGATATACATAAAAGAAAAACCTTTCCCCTTCTACTAGAGAGCGCACTGCCAATAAAATACTAAAAATACCAAAAAGGATAGAAAACTTTTCTTTTCGTCGCAGTACGTACAAACCGATATGATAGAGACCCCATTGTAAACAAACTGCCAAAGAGCAAAAGATCGACTGATACTTTTTGTAAGTAATCACTGTATACACGACTACTTCCACCTAACAGAATTGGCGATTTTTGCCCACCGTCTCTATTTTGAAAATTGGAAACATGTAAAACGATCTCAACTTCTTTTCTTTTAGGAGAAAATTCAACAATTTCTGGAGAATACTTTGCACGACTCGTAGCAGCAGAAATGCCTACCTTACCTACTTCTATCTTTTTGACACCATTGATAAAAAGTCTGTAGGCAGTCCCAATAATAGGAATTTTGAGAGCGAAATGCTTGCCTAACTCTGTTTCAGGGAAAAGTAGTAATAAACGATAGGTCGCATAGCCTCGGCTATGGATTTTGTATTTATTTTGTAACAACCTCCATGGCAGAAGAGGAATGTACACAGGTTGGTTTTGGGAGAAATCCTTACTAAGAAATTGCTTCCAGTAGAATTCCCACTTTCCATTTAAGGAAACTAAGGGAGAAGCGATTTGATCCCAATTGCCTAGGTCAAGCTTTCCTTCTTGGATAGTTTTGACATCTGTAGATAGTATAGGGGAGGTGCAAATGAGTAAAACAGGGAAAAGAGACCCCAACAGTATTTTTGCAATTTTCAGAAAGTTGCCTCTGGACTTCACAAGAGCATAAATTTCAAAGTGAGTCAATCTTTTTTTGCGTCCGATATTCCCAATTGAGTTATAGTATCCTCATAAGGATATACATATGACAAACACAGCAAAATTCCACCAAGATATTGAACTAAAATCAAATTCCAAAATTGTCAACTTGACCATTGAAAGTTTTGGAGAAGCTCCTGATTCCATCGATCCAGAGATGACAGGACAGGTATATTTCGATACCAACAAAGAGAACTTTGGTATTCATATCGGAGATAATAACTGGAAATATTCCGGGGAAGTCGATAGTTTAGAGGGTTTAGTAGAAACCGTAAAATTAGAAAAAGTATATACCATTGCTAGTGAAACATCATTAGTAGGACTCCAATTGAACCTCTCTGATAATTCTATCAACACTACAAATAGTACAACAATGGATATCAATACAGAGATGTCTAGCTCTATGCCAAGCCCAGCACTGCCAAGCACTGCGGCTGGATTTACCCAAGAAGCTGGAATCCAATTCTTTCGTAATGGAGTAAAACTCACCAAAAGTGTAGATGCAAACTTGGGAGAGATTAGCTACGTCGATGAAAATACAATCCAAATCAATGTACCCTTGGAAGTAGACGAACAACTCTCTTGCTTAATCAGCATAAACTCTGGCAGCTATTCTAAATCGGAAAAGCTCTATACCATTACCACTGAGGCATCACAAACCGGTATGCAAATCAACCTTCTCAGTGATACCGCTAGCGACAGCGACTCTACTACACTTACACTAAACACAGAAATATCTACTGCGCTAATGAGCCCAGCATTACCAAATTCAGGTAGTAGTTTTGCACAAGACGCAAGCATCCAATTCTTTCGCAATGGGGTAAAACTGACAAAAGGCAGCACACCATTAGCGGGTGATATTGGTTTTGTCGATGAAAATACGATCCAAGTCAACTCTACCATGCAAGTCGGTGCACAACTTTCCTGTGTCATTAGTAAGAATTATGGTATGGATCAAGATGTACTAGAGCTAAACTTTCTCAACCAAAAAGGACAACTATACACTCGTTCTACAAGTAATAACGTACAATTAGCACCTGGTAACAATGGTCAAATTCTGACCGTAGATGAAAGTAGTGAGGCAGGATTGGCATGGTCTAACCCTAGTGCTAGTCCGGAACAAAACTATATCAAAGATTCTACCGCCAAATCTGCCGAATCGCTAGCAGCTTGGAGTACCTACAATGATCTGACTGCCGAGATAGACAACGGACAAAATGATGGAGCAGAGGTTGCTGAGATTACATTATCACAGCAGATTACAAATCCGATTTCTGGCATTGCAGACTTCCAAATTACAAAACCTGGAGGTAGCAGCCACATCGGTCAAGGTGTTGCATATGACTTCCAAATTGAACGCAGACACAATGCGAGAATTCTACAAATCTCAGTAGATTATAGAATCCGTAGTGGGAAATACCAAACAGAAGACTTAGCTTGCTATATCATCGATAATGATTCTGGTGAAGTAATCGAACCTAGCAACATCCACTTCGAAAACTTAGACTCCAAACTAACGGGAAGGTTTTTAGCTACCTTTCAAACCCATATAGAAAATGTGAATTATAGACTCTGTTTCCACATAGCTACAGATGCTACAAGAGAGTGGAGTTTTGTTTTCAACAATGTAAAAATTTGGGAACCACAGCAAAGTGTGGGAGCTATCATTACCGATTGGCAGGAATATAGTTTACAAGTTACAGCAACCACTACAAATCCAGATCTTGGAACACATACGAAGAATGCTTATTGGCGACGGAATGGTTCCAATTGCGAAGTAATGTTTAATATAGATCAAACATCAGGTGGGTCAGATGGTGATGGAATCTATTTATTTTCTTTGCCTCATGCCATTGACAGTTCCAAAATAGCTGATTTGATCCAAGGTAGTAACTACCAAACAGGGATAAATAACTTGGGTACTGCCAGTACGAATAATGGTACATCAGGGAATGGTTACGTCGCTGCTTATAATACGATCCAGGTAGTTTTAGTAGTAGGCTATAGTGCACACGATGCAGTAGCGGTTAATTCTTCTTTTTTTCAAGCTGGACATTCAGGACAAAATCACTACTCTGCTCATTTTAGCTACCCAGTTGCAGGCTGGGGTTCTACTGTCACTACAATGCAAGGGGATAGCCAACGGCCAGTGTATGTTGAAGCTACAGCTGATTACCAACAATCAATAACAAAGCAACTCGATACAGCAGTTACCTTTAACCAAGTCCATAAAGATTCTCATGGAGCTTGGAATGACTCTACGTTTACAGCTCCAAAAGCGGGCTTTTATTTATTTTCTGCTTATATCATGTATGCCTCAAGTGTAAGTGGAGCCTCTGCTGGGTGGCGTATATACAATAGAAATGATAAAGAAAAGAAACAAACTAAAAGTGATACAAATACGGTTAGAGAATATTCTCGGATCGAGGGTTTTTATTTAGAAGCTGGAGAAAAAGCAAGGTTTATAACTTCTCATGTGACTGGATCCGCTGTTTTTCTCAATGGCAGCCCAACTAAAAGTTTAACTATAACTGAGATTTCTAATCAACCATCAAGTATAACTACCAATGAAACTGTGGCTTGTAGGTATACTCATAACGGCAAAGATAACTCTGGTTCAGCAGTCACCATTCCATATGGTGGAGGACATCCATATACAACAGTAGATTATCCCACAAAAGACTATGATACTCATGGTGCTTATAGCAATGGAGTGTTTACCTGTCCTGAGGCTGGGTTCTATAGGATACAAGCTAGTATATTACTCACAGGAAGACCTAGTGAAGGTATTGTACAATTGATGCTCTATAAAAATGGAGAACTCTTTCAATATGGAGATAGGTACTTTGCTTCAGCTCACACCCAAGATTTTGGACAGTCTAAAATAGCAGATTTAGTTAAGTTAGAAAAAGGAGATACAATTTCCATAAAAATCTACCAAGTTATAGAGAATGATGTTCCTATTTCAGATACGAATAAACCAAACAGTCTCTTAAGTATCAGTAAAGAAGGATAAGTAAAATATAGTCCAATTAAACTTTTCAGTTTAGTTGGATTAGAACCACTTTCAACTCTAAGAGCCTGTATAAAAACACTACTCCAGGCTCTTATATTTAATCATTTGTATAATAAACCTATCGTAAGATTCTCTGTAAGAAAAAATATTTTTCCTCATTCAAAAAAATGTAGCCACTCTAATAAGCAAATGAAAAAGTTGCTCCTACGCCGGCTTATTGCCCGCTGTAACTATATGAAAAGGACAATTAAAATGAAAAATCTAACGAAAATAATCCAAGTAACTGTTGCCTATCTGGTAGCCCTGTTTGTAGCTCTTCCTGTATTTGCTGGTGGTGGTGGCCGAAAAAAAAGCAAACCTCTGGAAGGTTCGCACCCCATCATCCTAGTCCACGGGATTCTCGGTTTTGACGATAGTAACCCTCCTGCCAGTATTCTTTCCTACTGGGGTGGAATGGATGACTATTTGAAAAGCCAAGGTGCGAAAGTTTTGACTCCTGGCTCTTCTGCCATGAACTCAATTTCCACAAGAGCTTCGCAAACTGCTCCTCAGATTTTAGGCTTCATGAATTCTAACGGAGCCAGCAAGGTGCATTTATTAGGCCACTCACAGGGTGGACTAGTTTCTCGGTATTTGGCGAACAAAAACTTGACTCCCTCCTTGAACGGTAAAATTTCTACCGTTTCCACTTTAAATGCAGTGCATAGAGGAACTCCCGTCGCTGATATCGGCCTTGGTGTGATTCCCAATTGGTTAGAGCCAGCTGTAGGAACGATTGTAAACTTTTTTGGTGGTTTGATCTATTCAGACAGCGAACAAGATATCATTGCTATGGCTCAATCTTTGACTACCGGCACTCTCGCTAGTTTCAACCAGTACGTGACTAACACCAATGGTGTTAAGTACTACTCCTACGGTTCTAAAATGACTATGGTGGATTTTATCCAACACCCCCTTATGTCACTCGCTCACCCTATCTGCTGGACAGGTGGTCTGTTCAATGGACAAGGTGCTGCAAACGACGGTGTTGTACCTCTAAGCGCTCAAAAATGGGGAACTTGGAAAGGTGGACCTAGCTATGGATTTTTAGTAACTGGAGTAGACCACTTACAGGCAACTAACTTCGAGTGGGGTGGCCAGTTTTGGTATGACGTAGAAGGATACTTCCTCTCTATGGCATCTAATGCAAAAGCTAACCAATAAGAATTCAAATAAAAAAGATGGGTGGGTTGTTTAGTCAACTCACCCGTTTTGTTTGCAAATTACCTAGTTTTTAAAACTTTACGTAACAAGAACTTGTTCTATCCACTGCCCTACTTTTTGCAATACTAGTTTTGGTGTCTCTTTATGCGGGCTGTGTTTCGCTTTTGGAACAACAAACTTTACAGATTTTCCAAGTACTTGATTTGCTATTGCACCAACTTGTGCTTCTGTTCCATATTCATCCATTTCTCCTTGCATTACAAAAACAGGACAGGTAATACGTGGTAAAAAATGTTCTATATTCCAACTTCTATACCTCGAAGACAACCAGGTGTTAGCCCACATCTGAAATACAGTTTCCGTCTTATCCCCATGGTATTTCTGTAAAACCCGTTTTAAGTTGCTTGTTTCATATACATTTTGCATGTATTTAATGCCTTGTAATGTACATTCTTCTACAAAAACGTGTGCACCTTCACTAATAATAGCTTCCACTAAATCTGGATATTTAGCAGCAGCCAGCAAAGCAATAGATCCTCCATCACTATGACCATAGAGAATAAGCTTTTTAATTTTTAAAACTTGTAAAATTTTCTGTAAAGTATCAGCTTCTTGCTCTAGATAATTTATATCTCTATTTTGATAGACAAATGCCGTAGATCCACCATAACCCATTCTATCATAAAGCAATACATTGCACCGATGAGCCATTGCCAAAGTCTCTGGAAATTGTTTCCATAAGGCAATGCAACCCAATGAATCATGTAAAAATACAATGAATGGTCTTCCTGGATAGGCTTCTATTTTTTTAAATTTTAAGTAAGAATCTTCTAATTTAAGTTCAAACTCTTCTGTAAAAGTTTCAAATTGTTCTTGCTGCATTTTTTGAGCTGACATAAAAAACCCTTGTCCTCACATAAGGATAAATTCATATATACCGAACGGTATGTATATTGTAAAGTACATTTTATCTAAAAAATGATAAGGATTCTGCTTATGACAGGTAAAGATACAATTCTTAGTACTAGTATGGAATTGTTTTACAGAAATGGTTATACAAACACAGGAGTTGCGGAAATACTGAAAAGCTGTAATTTAAGTAAACCCAGCCTCTACCATCACTTTGGTTCTAAGACAGGTCTCGGTTTTGCGTATTTAGAAGTTATGCAAAAAGAATTATTTTCTCGTATCCAAACTTGGGTACAAAAGCGTAATTCTTTACAAGAGTACTTAGATAAATGGTTACAGCATATCAAGAGAAGTATCAAACAAGGTACTTTTTATGGTTGTCCCTTTGCAAGTTTTTCGTACCAACTCTCGCAAAAAGACATGCAAATTTTTTCTCCCAAAATGCAGCAAATTATGCAAGATTGGTTGGATATACTGACCTCTTTTATCAAAAAATTACAGGTGAACGGACTCGTTAGACATGATTGTACTGCCAAAGATATTGCTTTTGATATGTTAAGTATTTACCAAGGAAATGTCACTTTATGGAAACTAACCCAGAGCAAAACGCCTATCCAAGCTATGGAAAGACAGTTTCAAAATTTAAACCAAAAAGTATCAATAATTTTGTAAGTACTTTGTATTTAAAGAGATTTCTATTGTTCTTGCTTTACGAAATGATCTAACTTAACGATTTTACTTAATAAACCCTCTGCATCTTTCAAATACAGTTGTGTCGTAGAGTCTGATTTGGCCTTAGGTGGGTCGGGATGAACCTCCATAAAAACTCCAGCAATTCCCTGTGAAATGGCTCCCTGTAACAAGTTAGGAATGTACTGCCTGTAGCCCCCCGTGATATCCCCTGCTCCGCCTGGCAACTGAGCAGAGTGAGTAGCATCAAATACGACCGGAACATCCATCTCTTGCAAAATCGGGATGGTTCGTAAGTCAAAGACTAAGTTTTGGTAGCCAAAGGTAGTTCCTCGTTCTGTGAGTAAGTATTTTTCTGAACCAGATTCCTGGATTTTAGTTTTGATATGTTTGCATTCCCAAGGAGATAGAAACTGACCTTTTTTAACATTTACCCATTTTTGTGTTTTAGCACAGGCTTCCACCAAATCGGTCTGTCGGCATAGAAAGGCAGGAATTTGGTATATATCAATGACATCTTGTAAAGCTACAACTTGTTCCGTCTCATGTACGTCTGTCAAAACGGGTACATCATATTTGGCTTTGATGTGTTCTAAATTCTTGACTCCTGTCAGCAAACCTGGACCACGATAGGAATTGACAGAAGACCGATTGGCTTTGTCAAAACTACTTTTAAAGATATAGGTAATGCCCAAATTGCTACATATCCGCTTCATCTCCGCACAAACTTCATCCAACAATTCACGCGATTCCATAACACAAGGCCCAGCAATGAGAAAAATAGGTTGTTTTCCTCCTATTTTTGTTCCAGAAATAAAGTCTCTTTCATTAATCGTAGCTAACATGGCTCTCTCCTATGACTTGCTATATTTTGCTGCAGCTTTGATAAAACCGGCAAATAAAGGGTGCGGACTAATTGGTTTAGATTGAAATTCAGGGTGGTACTGCACACCTATAAACCAAGGATGGTTCTTGACTTCGATGATCTCCATCAAAGTTTCATCAGGCGAATAACCAGAGAATACCATGCCTTTTTTCTCAAAATCTTTTTTGAAGCGTAGGGTGAATTCAAAGCGATGCCGGTGGCGTTCTTGGATTTCCTCATTTTTATATTCATTGTAAACGAGTGTACCTTTTTTCAATAAACAAGGATAAGCTCCCAAGCGCATGGTACCACCCAGTTGTTCAATTTCTGTTTGTTCATCGATCATGGAAACAACTGGATATTCTGTGCTAGTGCTAAATTCGGTCGAATTCGCCTCTTTCCAACCTAAAACATTACGTGCAAATTCAATCACAGCACACTGCATGCCCAAGCAAATCCCTAAAAAGGGAATTCCCTTACTACGGGCATAGTGGATCGCTTCTATTTTGCCCTCAATTCCCCTTTCTCCAAAACCTCCTGGAACTAGGACACCATGAACATTTTTTAACTTCTCTTTAGCGGAATTTTTGTCTAATTTCTCTGGATCAATTTTCAAAAATTCAACAATCACATCATTGGTAATGCCACCATGTGATAGAGATTCGTAAACAGAACGATAAGCATCTTGCAAACTGATATATTTTCCAACAACTGCTATTGTCACACTCTTTTTGGCTTCTCGAATCCTTTTTATAATTTTTTCCCAATGAGAAAAATTAAGTTTACCCAAATCCATAGCCAAATTCTTTAATACAACTTCATCTAATTTTTCTTCTTTGTACATTTTAGGAATTTCATAAATGGAAGTACTTATATCAGATGCCGAAATAACATTTTCGTCTTTGACATTGCAAAACAAAGAAATTTTAGCCTTCATCTCTTTCGGCATATGTTGTGAAATACGACACACCAGTACATCAGGTTGGATTCCCAATGCTAATAACTCTTTGACGGAATGCTGAGTTGGTTTTGTTTTTGCTTCTCCAGCTGCAGTAATGGTTGGAACCAAAGTTAGGTGCACGAATACCACATTTTCTCTTCCATGCTCATAACGCATTTGTCGGATAGCTTCTAAAAAGGGTACAGATTCAATGTCCCCTACAGTTCCACCGATCTCTACGATGGTTATATCAGCACGCGATTCCTTACTTAGATTGATAAATCTGGCTCGAATTTCATTGGTTATGTGTGGTACTACTTGGACAGTTCTTCCTAGATAATCTCCCCTTCTCTCACGGTTAATGACCGTATCATAGATCTGTCCAGTACTTACGGAATTTTTTTTACTGAATGTTGCCTTGGTGAACCTTTCATAATAGCCTAAATCGAGGTCTGTTTCCGCCCCATCATCGGTAACGAAGACTTCGCCATGTTGGTAAGGACTCATTGTTCCTGGGTCAATATTAATATAAGGGTCCATTTTCTGCAAAGCTACCTTATACCCTCTTGCTTCCAACAAACAACCTAATGCTGCCACTGTCACCCCTTTGCCCAAAGAAGACGCTACACCACCAGTAATAAAGACAAATTTCGACTTATTCAATATCTTAACCTTCCATTTTTCTCATTTGCAAGAATATATCTATGTAATCTCTATAATTTTATATTTTCATGGGTATTTTGCTAAAAAAAGTGTTTTTTTCGTTGCTTAGACCCAAATTTTCGTGTTATTTGCTACGATTAGCCTACTGAAGAGCTTGTTTTAACATTGGACAGGAAAAACCAGAAAGGCTTTTTACTCTACAATGCGTATGCA
>JBCCIA010000230.1:0-9668 GCA_039028475.1 Spirochaetota bacterium
AATTTTGGAAATTTTTCTTTGAATTACAGCTTGGTATAACTTCCTTAGCTGTAATTGTTTGGATATAGGAATAGAGTGTGACATTTTTATGAATTTTTTATGAGAATGAATGTAGAAGCAATTTTCTATGAAACAGTACTGTTGTAGTTGATAAAGGAATCAAAAGTCATGATTAAAATCAAGAAAGGACTTACCCTTCCAATTAATGGAGAACCAAAGCAAGAGATTGAAAAAGCCTCGGAGGTGAAGAAGGTCGCTTTAATTGGTCCTGACTATGTTGGAATGAAACCTTCTATGAAGGTAAAAGAGGGCGACTCTGTTCAAGTAGGCCAAGTGCTTTTTGAAGATAAAAAAGTACCGGGTGTTTGTTTCACATCACCTGCGGCAGGCAAGGTCTTAGAAATAAATAGAGGCGAGAGAAGAGTTTTCGATTCTGTTGTAATTTCTGTCGAAGGTAATAGCAAAGTAAAGTTTGCTAAATATACTAAGAAAGGCATAGACTCTTATGCAAGCCAAGAGGTGATTGATTTGCTGGTGGAGTCAGGCGAATGGGCTGCATTCCGAACGCGACCTTTTAGCAAATCGCCTGCTATTGATTCGAAACCCCATTCTATTTTCGTAACTGCCATAGATACAAATCCACTAGCCGCTCATCCAGAAGTCATTATCAATCACTACAAAGAAGCCTTCCAGAATGGTATCCAAATCCTTACAAAGTTGACGGAAGGAAAGGTTTATATTTGTTCTAGTCCTGACTCAAAAATCAACCCCAGCGGTGACAACGTTGTCGAGGAATCTTTCCAAGGCCCTCATCCTGCTGGAAACGTAGGCACTCATATTCATTTTCTCGATCCGGTAGGCCCTAAAAAGACAGTATGGCACATTGGTTACCAGGATGTAATTGCCATAGGGAAATTGTTTGAGACAGGTGAGCTTTTTACAGAGCGAATCGTTGCTCTCTCAGGTCCACGTGCAAAGAACCCCAGGCTGGTAAAAACCATACGCGGAGCCAACCTTAGCGAACTCAGTACTGGTGAAACAAAAGAGGGTTTGAACAGGATCATTTCAGGTTCCGTATTTGGCGGTAGGACGGCAACCAACTCTCCTTTTTGTTACCTCGGGCGTTTTCACAACCAGGTTACAATCCTGGAAGAGCACAGCAAGAGAGAACTTTTGGGTTGGATCTTTCCTAGTTTTAGCAAGTTCTCGGTGAAAAATGTTCACTTTTCTAAGCTTTTACCTAGCAAGAAGTATGATTTTACAACAACGACAGCGGGTAGCTTACGTTCCATTGTACCAATTGGTTCGTTTGAAAAAGTTATGCCGCTCGACATCCAACCCACTTTTTTATTGCGGGCACTCAAAGCCGGTAATACGGACAGGGCGCAACAACTGGGTTGCCTGGAATTAGACGAGGAAGACCTAGCGTTATGCACATTTGTAGACCCCTGCAAAAATGAATATGGTCCAGCACTAAGAGATAATCTAGATAGAATAGAGAAGGATGGATAATGAAGTTCTTAGAAAATTTATTTGAAAAACAAAAGCCATTGTTTGAAAAAGGAGGCAAGCTAGAAAAGTTATATCCTTTTTACGAAGCAATCGATACCTTTATTTTTACTCCTACGGATGTTACCAAAACCACATCGCATGTAAGGGATAACCTGGACCTAAAAAGAACCATGATAACGGTTGCCATTGCCCTCCTTCCCGCGGCTCTGATGGCTTGTTACAATACGGGTTACCAAGCCAACATTGCCTTAAAAGGAGCGGCAGCAGAGGGATGGAGAGCATCTGTAATGACTGCCCTGGGGATAGGCTTTGACCCCAGCAATTTTCTCAGTAACTTTTTCTATGGTTTGCTGCACTTCCTTCCCGTTTACGCCGTTACGATGGCTGTAGGTGGAATGTGGGAAGGACTTTTCTCGGTAGTCCGAAAACACGAAATCAACGAGGGCTTTTTGGTTACAGGTCTTTTATTCCCTTTAACCCTTCCCCCCACAATTCCTCTGTGGCAAGTCGCTATTGGTATTACCTTTGGAGTTGTGATTGGCAAAGAAATTTTTGGTGGAACCGGTAAAAACATTTTCAACCCGGCTCTTATGAGTAGGGCTTTTCTCTTCTTTGCCTACCCTGCGCAAATATCTGGCGATAAGGTTTGGACAGCAGTCGATGGCTTTACCGGCGCAACCCCGCTCGCTGTAGCCGCTGCAAAAGGACACTCCGCTTTTTCATTTTCCTGGACAGACGCTTTTTACGGCTTTATTCCCGGTTCGATGGGAGAAACCTCAACCCTCGCCTGTTTATTGGGAGCTTTTGTACTTATCTTAACCGGAATTGGCTCTTGGAGAATTATGGTTTCTATGCTTGCCGGCATGGCAGGTACCGCACTTCTATTCAACGCCATTGGCAGCACAACAAATCCCTTATTTGCTCTAACCCCGGCTTGGCACCTGGTAATTGGTAGTTTCGGCTTTGCCTGCGTTTTTATGGCTACTGACCCGGTCAGCGCTGCGATGACGGATACGGGTAAGTTTTTCTATGGGTTCTTTATCGGCGTCATCGGTGTTCTCATCCGTGTCATCAACCCCGCTTACCCGGAAGGTTGGATGCTCGCGATTCTGTTTATGAATGGTTTTTCTCCGCTTATCGATTACTACGTAGTGAAAGCGAATATTAAAAGAAGGATGGCCAGAAATGTCAGCTGAAACACCTGCAAAAACAGTTACGGTAGCTTTTATTTTATGTGTTGTGTTCTCTCTCATTGTTTCCACAACCGCGGTAGTTTTAAAAGACAAACAGGACTACAATAAGGATATTGACCTAAAGAAGAATATCCTGGTATCCGCTGGACTTCTACCTTCTAAAGACGCTTCGAACAAAGAAGTGGAGGAAACGTTCAAGAAAGTACAACCAATTGTCATAGAAGTTACCAGCGGAAAGAAAACAGAACTCAAAACGACGGATGTGGATATTGCCAATGATGTCAAAGACAACAGCAAAAGTATAAAGATTGCATCCAAAGATGATATTGCTGCCCTCAGCCGTCGTCCTAAAAACGTAGTTGTTTACATCGTCAAAGAGGCGGAGAAAACATCTGCGGTCATCCTTCCCATTGTCAGTAAGGGACTCTGGTCGACAATGTATGGTTTCCTCGCTTTGGATTCTGACACAACTACCATTAAGGGTTTTGCTTACTACTCGCAAGGAGAGACCCCAGGTCTGGGAGGCGAAGTGGAAAATCCAAAATGGATGAAACAGTGGATCGGTAAGAAGATCTACGATGTCAATTGGTCTGTACTGTTTCAGTTGAAAAAAGGAACGGTAGTAAAAGGCGAACCAAATGCTGACTATATGGTGGATGGTTTGTCAGGGGCAACGATTACTTCTGTGGGAGTATCAAACTCAATCCAATATTGGCTCGGTAAAAATGGATTTGGAACATTTCTGGCCAAAGTTAGAAACGGAGAATTTTAATGAAACTGAAAGAACTCTTATTTGCACCGGTATTTAAGAACAATCCCATCGCTTTGCAGATACTGGGAATTTGCTCAGCTCTTGCCGTAACTGTCCAGATGAAAAACGTTCTTATCATGTGTGCCGCGGTAACATTGGTAACTGCTTTCTCCAGCATGTCGGTGAGTATCATTCGCAACCATATCCCAGGAAGCATTCGTATCATTGTACAGATGACAATCATCGCTTCTTTGGTGATTGTAACGGATCAATTGTTGAAAGCCTTTCTTTTTGAGGCCAGTAAAGCCATGTCGGTTTATGTCGGTCTCATCATTACCAACTGTATCGTTATGGGTCGAACCGAAGGTTTTGCTATGAAAAACAACCCTCTGGCCAGTTTTCTCGATGGTATTGGTAACGGCCTAGGCTATTCTTTCATACTGATCGTTGTTGGTTTTTTCAGAGAACTCTTTGGTTCTGGCCAAATTATGGGCTATGAAGTCCTTCCTCTGGTAAAAAATGGTGGCTGGTACCCTGCAAATGGTATGATGTTGCTACCACCAAGCGCTTTCTTTATCATTGGATTTATTATTTGGGGAATCAGATCTTTCTATCCAGACCAAATGGAGGAGGAAAACTAAGATGGACAATTATTTAAATATCATCATCAAGGCCGTTTTTATTGAAAATTTGGCTCTCTCTTTCTTTTTAGGGATGTGTACCTTTCTCGCTGTCTCTAAAAAAGTAGATACATCGATTGGACTGGGAATCGCAGTGATTGTTGTCCAATCCATCACTCTTCCGGCGAATAACCTGATCTACAACTATCTCTTAAAGCCTGGTGCTCTCGGCTGGGCTGGCTATCCGAAAGTAGATTTATCTTTCTTGGGACTCATCTCTTACATTGGGGTGATCGCCGCTATCGTCCAGATTCTCGAAATGACCCTTGACAAATTTTTTCCAGCCCTTTACAATACACTTGGGATTTTCCTTCCACTTATCACGGTGAACTGTGCTATCCTGGGAGGCTCTTTATTTATGGTAGAGAGAGATTATACTTTTGGCGAAAGTGTTGCCTACGGTGTTGGATCGGGAATTGGTTGGGCTCTAGCGATTGCAGCTCTGGCCGGTATCCGAGAAAAAATGGATTACAGTGATGTTCCCAAAGGCTTGAAAGGCTTGGGTGCAACTTTTATGACTGTTGGGCTTATGGCTATTATATTTATGGCTTTCGCCGGAATCAAACTTTAATCGTATTGGTATAGGAGAAAAACGATGAGTCAAATTTTACTTGGTGTTATCATGTTCACCGTAGTTATTCTTTTTTTGGTTTTTCTTATATTGGCTGCCCGTTCCAGGCTGGTTGCAACAGGGCCTATCGGTATAAATATTAACGGCGAAAAAGATATCACAATTTCAGCAGGTGGCAAGCTACTGACTGCCTTAGCCAACGAGAAACTCTTTCTTTCCTCGGCCTGTGGTGGTGGGGGAACCTGCGGCCAGTGTAAGGCCAGGGTCTTTGAGGGCGGCGGCGACATCCTGCCAACGGAAAGGTCCCACATCAACAACCGCGAAGCACGCGAGGGATGGAGGCTTACCTGCCAGGTTACCTGCAAGCAGAATATGAAGATTGAGGTTCCTGAGGAAGTCTTCGGTGTGCGCAAATGGACGTGTAAGGTGCGTTCTAACCACAACGTGGCTACCTTTATCAAAGAACTCGTTTTGGAACTCCCCCAGGGAGAAGAGGTTCCTTTCAAAGCTGGTGGTTTTATCCAGATAGAGAGACCTCCTGGTTTAGATATTAGTTTTAAAGACTTTGATGTTGAAGAGGAATATAGGGAAGATTGGGACAAATACGACCTATGGCAGTACCGCTCCAAAGTAGATGACGAAACCATACGAGCTTACTCTATGGCGAGCTATCCCGAAGAAAGAGAAATTATCATGCTCAATGTACGTGTGGCAACCCCTCCACCCAGAACAACAGGCATCCCTCCAGGGAAAATGTCATCCTATATCTTTGACTTGAAGCCAGGTGACGATGTGGTAATTTCTGGACCATTTGGTGAGTTCTTCGCCCGTGATACCCAAAAAGAGATGGTGTTTGTCGGAGGTGGAGCCGGAATGGCGCCAATGCGTTCGCACATTTTTGACCAATTCAGAAGGATCAAAACAGACCGAAAAGTTACCTTCTGGTACGGTGCTCGCTCCAAACGAGAGATGTTTTACATCGAAGACTTTGATGCGATCCAGAAAGAAAACAATAACTTCCAATGGTATGTCGCACTTTCCGATGCCCTACCCGAAGACAAATGGGAAGGCTCTACAGGGTTTATCCACAACGTTCTCTACGAAGAGTATCTCAAAGACCACCCCAATCCAGAAGATTGCGAATACTACATCTGCGGACCGCCTATGATGAACGTCTCTGTGATCAACATGCTTCTTTCTATTGGAGTAGAGAGAGACGATATAATGCTGGATGATTTTGGAGGCTAATGCGAATACAGATTTACTTTCTTTTCACTATACTTCTATTCGTATCCTGTAAAGACAAAATACATGTCCTAGCTATGAATGGGAGTACAATGGGGACTTACTATAAAGTCCTCATTGCGAAAGAAATCTCCTCTCCCGCAAAACAACAACTCAAAAAAGAGATCGACAGTCTACTCGTGGACGTGAACCAAAAAATGTCCACCTACATCCCAGACTCTGAACTTTCTCGCCTCAACCAAACAGGTACGGGGTGGACAAAGCTCTCAGCCGAGACATTTTCCGTTATCCTGTATAGCATTGGCTTATTCCAAAAGACAGCTGGTGCCTATGACATCACCGTAGGCCCTCTGGTGAATCTCTGGGGTTTTGGACCCAAAAAAGAACAAAAAATTCCTGACCAAATACAAATCGATACAGTCAAAAAGTATGTAGGTAGCGATTTACTTGCGGTTCAAGAAAAGTCCTACCAGTTGCGAAAAAAATACCCTGAAGTGTACATAGATCTTTCTTCCCTCGCCAAGGGATACGGAGTAGATGCAGTATCCAAACTTCTCAGGGAAAAAGGCTACCGCGATCATATGGTAGAAATAGGTGGTGAAATACGGGTCAGTGGAACAAAAAAGGGTGCCGCGTGGAAGATAGGAATTGAGACTCCCAAAAAAGAATCCACCCGTGGAGAATCTGTTAAACTGGTAATACCTTTGCAAGATGCATCCATAGCTACCTCTGGCAATTATAGGAACTTTTTTGAGTTGAAAGATACAACGTACTCACACATGATTGACCCCAGGACAGGAAGGCCGGTTCAACATAGCTTGCTGAGCGTTTCGGTACTAGCCAAAAACTGTATGCAAGCCGATGCCTGGGCAACAGCGCTTATGGTACTCGGGCCTGAGAAGGGCTATGAGTTGGCCACGCAAAATAACATTAAGGCTTATTTTATATATAGAGATAAAAATGGTATGCAAACCAAAGCAACGGAAAATTTTCAAAAGGTAGTGAAGTAGTATGAACATAGAAATTCTAATCTTAACATTTGTAATTGTAGTTCTCATGTTTGCCGGTATGTCTATCGGTGTGATTGTCAGCAATCGAAGGGTCAAAGGTTCCTGCGGTGGTATCGGTCTTGTCATGGGTGACACAGAACAAACCTGCGAATTCTGTGGCAATACTCCAGGTGAGTGTGATGAAAACTTGGTAAAGGAAAAAGTTACTAGTTGACTTTATAGTAGCAAAGTCTTTAAAACACGTTTTTCTTTATTAGAAAGAATCTTTTCTTTTTTGGATGATTGCCAAAAGCATTCATCCAAAAAGACCAACCATCTTATATGCAATACAACTTTGTTAGAATGTTTCCTGCATGGAAGCGTTTTGTCTTTTTTCCTACTTACCATAATAACTTTCACAAGATAGACTTGTGCCAATTGCTCTCTACCCTCTCCCTATAAAAAAATAGTAGACACATTTTTACTTACTTCTTATTATTGTCTCTAGTATTTGTACAGATTGCTAGAACTTACTTTTAATTCTAGTCATCATCTATGCGAAATGTGCATGATGTGAAAAAGCTCTCCGCCCGGTCAGGACCGCGAAATCTAGTCCGAGCGAAGAAAACTAACACACAGTGGTGTCAAGCAAAGTCTGTGTACCAAGCGTGCCTCGTCAAGTCTTTCCTTCCACCACTGTGCGTACTATACTTACACAACGAGGTAAACCAAAATGGAAGACTTTGAACACTACGAAGGACTTTTGGATCGAATGGAAGTTCTCATTGATAGGCTGCACTACGCAGAGACGTACGCGCACCCACGCCGCCGCAAAAGCTCGCCCACAGGCAACTCCGCTACTTGCGTGGCCAGATCATGCTACTGATGTAAAACGTTGGCTATGCATCTTGAAAGTTAAGGTACAACCCAAGTCCAAGGTCTTCGTGAGGAGACCTTGGGTTTCCCTTGTCTTTTGGTGGAATCGTCATAATTGTGATTTAATCAGAGTTGGTATTTCGTTTTCTTTTCACATATTGAAATGCCTGGTACAATCTATGTGCAGTGTAACACCTATGATCCTGTAAACAAGAATTGATATCACCATTCCAATTATTACCCCATGAGTTTTGTATAAGTTTTTCTGTAGAAATAGTAATGGAGGATTTTCCATCTACTTTTTTTATATTATTAACATCAATATACTTCAATAAAGCCTCTACAAAAGGTATATTTTTCATACCTTGATTTTTATAATGACATCGAAAAATCTGATTAAAAACTAATCCTTCAGGAGGTCTATACCCTCTATGTAATAGCATTTTGAGAACTTCAACTTCAGAACCGTTAGTATTAAATGTTTCCTTATTATCAAAGAAGAATTTAATGACATCTCCATTTATATCTTCTTTTGGGGTTGGATGTATATTATTTAACAATAGGTAACATATAGTTCCTGTATCGCTTAAATATATTGCTCTATAGAGTAACATAGAATGACTGTTATTTTTTATTTTATTGATTTTTTGATCGAAGGAAGTAACTTTAGTTGCGATATTTGCTTGGCTATAGGAACTTAAATCATAGTATTTGCAGAGTTCAGAAAATACTTTATTTTTCGTAAAAACTTTGCTTTGAAATGGGATAATACTACAAGAATGCAAAAAAGTGAAAAGAATAAATATTACAATATTTTTCATTGCTCTACGGAATTGGCATTTCGTTTTCTCTTGGCGTATTCATAAGCCTGGTGTAATCTATAAGCCATATAACATAAGTCGTCCCCATCACATTTTTCTAAATTTCCTCTCCAACCTAAATTCTTAACTAAAATACCAATAGACCACCCACCTCTTATTTCCTCTAAATTGCCATATTCTAATAGAACTTCCGCAAAAGGTATATTTCTTGTTCCTAAATCACCTTTATAACAACGGGCAATTTGAGCGGTAAGTATTCCCTTAGGGATCTTATAACCATGTTGCAGTAAGAGTCTTAACACATCAACCTCTGAGGGTGGATTGTATTTTATATCTAAATTTTTATTATCAAAGAAAAACTTTATAACTTCTCCATATTTGTCCTCACTTGGGGTTGGAGATATATTATTTTTCAATAAATGGCATATGGCTCCTTTATCGCTAATGTATATAGCCCGGTATATTTGCATAGGGTGATTATTTTTTTTCATTTCATTGATTTTCTTATCAAAAAAAGTTACATCTGTTGATGAGTTTATTCGCTGATAAGAGTTTAAATTGTAATACTTACAAATTTCTTTTTTTCTGTCTACCCTCTCTTGCCTTAGATTTAAGTAGCTACAAAAGTTACAAAAGAAAAGAATTCCTATTATTACTATTCTCATGGTTTTACGTAATCTACTTTTGTTATTAAGGGTTTTACCACTCTACTTAAGGTAATTGTATTTTAGTTGAGTTGCCATTTCGTTTTTTTCTGGCATATTCTAAAGCATAGTATAATCTATACATTAAGTAACACCTATAATCTTTATTGCATGACTCTAAACTTCCTTTCCAGCCTACTGTTTTTGCCAATCGATTAATTGAATCCTCAATAGAGTAATTATGGACTACCTCTTCAATATTTCCATATTCAAGTAAAGCCTCTACATATGGTATATTTGTAACTCCTGAATTACCATGATAGCAGCTATTCATCAAGTTGGAGGGCTTGATGTCCCTATGTACGATGCCTGCAGTCACCTCACAA
>JBCCIA010000231.1:0-9662 GCA_039028475.1 Spirochaetota bacterium
GGTAAATTTTTACGTTTTTTTTGGTATGATCTACCTCCAGTCAAAGAATACCCTTGAGGTTTTGCAGGAAAGTACAACTTACAATGCATTCCTACAAGTTTTGCTTCAATTTCAAATCTACCATAGCGGTACTTCATAGAATTTTTTTGGCTTTTCCAATAAAATGATTTCTTGTCAGCAATTAAGGATTTATAGGCATAACGTTTACTCAGAAGTATTTCTTTTGTATTAGGAAGTTTTGCAACAATCCCTACTGCATTGTGAAAGCTACCTGGTCCCAAATTGCTAACCAAGAATACGATTTCTAAAGACAAATTTTTCTGCTCAAAGGTGTATTTCCAAGCCTGGAAGTACTCGTTCTGTTTCATCGGCTGGTAGTATATATCTTTCGCTTGTGTACGCACTACCGGATGAGAAAATACAAAGGGAGGTATAAAAAAGAAGATAAAAGCGAGAGTAAAAAAGAGTTTTGGCAAAAAAATAGAGGTAAAAAGCAACCAGTTAGCAAAGGCTAGTTTACTAACTGGTTAGGACTGAATTAGGAATAAATATCTTTTACCAAAGATTCGTATTTCTTCGCGATAATGTTTCGCTTCATCTTGAATAGGTTGGTCAACTCATCACCGACTTCCATAGCTTTTGGTAAGAAACGAAAATCTGTTACCTTCTCAAATGATTTGAACCCATTATCTGTAGAGATTTGTTTTTTAATAACCTTCATAAAGTGGCTACGTAACTCTTTGTTTGTATTTAAGTCTTGTCCACTTGCTACAGTAAAACCAGCATTGCTTAGATTTTCTAAATCTGGCCAAATCAACGCTGAAAGGGTTTTTTGATCCTGACCGACTACAATCACTTGGTTGATATGATCGTCTTTTAGAAGGAGGTTTTCAATCGGAACCGGCTCAACATTTTCACCACCCAATAGTACAATCGTATCCTTAGCTCTACCGCGGAGGGAAAGTGTACCATTTTTGCTAATGAACCCCAAATCACCAGTATTCATCCACCCATTATTCAATACTTTTGAGGTGGCTTCTGGGTTATTGTAATAGCCCTGCATCACTTGTGGACCCCGCACATGCACAGCTCCCAACTCACCCTGCGGCATCTCATTGCCCTTTTCGTCTAAAATACGGATGTCAGTTCCTGCTGGTGGAAATCCAACGGAACCTTGGATCACCTTACCGACACTACGAACAGAAATAATAGGTGCACATTCTGTCATCCCATATCCCTCGTAAACAGGAATACCAATTACATTAAAGAATTCATCTACGTGTGCAGGTAGGGCTCCACCACCAGAAATTGTCCCACGGAATTCACCACCCATGACATCACGGATCTTAGAAAAAACCAAAGCATCCATAATACGGGCAGGAACGAGTAAGTTCACTGAATTGAAAAGAGCAATTGCGGTATTTTGTGCTTTCTCCAACGGCTCTTCGTCTTTCACACGCAATTTATTGCCCTCAAGATAATCTACAGCATTGCGGTAATTTTTACAAATTTCGTAAGCAGAATCGAATAGCATTTTTTGGATAGGAGAAGCCTTATCTACTTTTCCTTTGATACCCATGTAGATATTTTCCCATAGGCGAGGTGCAGATGCCATAAAAGTTGGCTTTACCCTACCAAAATCATCTCGCAAATCACGAATGTTGGTAAAGGCATAGCTAATGCCCATAGAGATAATGGAGTAGTACATAGCTCTCTCAAAAATATGCCAAATAGGTAAAATAGATAAGGAGCGATCATCTGAAATGATTCCTATCATAGGGGGTACAGCTGTAACGTTATAAACAATATTTTTGTGAGAAAGCATTACCCCTTTTGGCATACCAGTTGTTCCAGAGGTATATATAATGGTAAAAGTGTCTTCTTCTGTAACTTCATCCCTTCTAGCATGCAAGGCAGCGATGTGCTTTTCACGTAGTTCTTTACCTGTTTTGAGAAGGTCTTTTAGAGATACAACCTTCTCATTGTCTGACTTATAACCGGCTTCCAGTACAATCAACTTTTCTACAGAAGTTTTCTCTATGATAGGAAGAACTTTTTCTAATAATTTACCATGCTCGATGAAGCAGAACTTGCTTCCGCTATGTTCCAAAATGTATTGGATCTCTTGTGGAGTGGAATCAGAACCTCTAGGAACATTTACAGCACCATTGAGAAGCACGGATAAATCGGCGATTGCCCATTCATAGCAATTGTCAGACATAAGCCCAACTTTTTCACCTGGCTGCAAACCCATTTCTAATAAGGCAATACCTGCATTTTCTGCCTGTTGTAACAATTGTTTTACGGATTCGCCCTGGAATTTTTTACTTTTATCCTTGGTAAAATAAAGAGGTTTGTTTCCATATTTTTCCGCTGCATACAAAAACATCTCGTTGATTGTCTTAAACTGGCTCATAAAGTCTCCAAAAAATAGTGATTGTCCCTGTGATTTATACTAGATGATTGTTATGTTCATTCTGTACGAGGATACAGTCTAAGGTTTACTAGAAAGACTACTGGAAATTTTACAAGTATATTTTATAGTTTAGGCTTACAGCCTGTCTTAAAACTTTTCTATTCTTATATAAAAGGCAGGCTACAAGCTATTCGGTGCGCTTTCAGTAAATTCTTTTTCTTTTTGACTAGCTTGTTTGCTATCCAGAAATGTTTCTCCATAGTCCAGGATTGGTCTGCCATTTTTGTCGCTTAAGAACTGTATTTCTTGTCCTAATTGGTATTTGCTCTGGTAGTTCTTGGCATTCGTGAGTATCGCAAACTTTATAAGTTGAGAACTTTGTCTGTGTTTTTTATGTAAAATAACTAAGTATTCTGAATGAATACCACCGATCCGATCCGGCTTACCTTTCGCACCTATTTCTAGAGAAACTTCAGGGCTGTGTAATTTCTGCTTTCTACCGCGTGTCTGGATTTTCTTCCATTTGTAGTACTGATAAGATTCATAAATGACCCATGTATCATATACGGGAAACTCTTTGAATGTGTCTATCCTACGCTTTTTTTTTACCCTTTTCTCAGCATAGCGAGGAACACTCTGGCATATAGTTTTACCATCACGCTCGCTACATTCTTTACGACTACCCTTGCGATAGCGCACAATTTCCCAATAGACCTCTTTTTTTTTCCCAACCTTACGACTCTCGTAGCGGCGTATCTTACGCTTTTTCTGTAAAATACGAACTCTGCTACCTCTTTCCTCCCCTTTCCAGGCTTCTTGCCGTATTTTTTGGTAACGTTCGATTGTAACGATCCGCTGCCACATCACCTTTGTAACAGTATACGTATTTTTGTGATGATTAGGATTACAAGATCCCACCGGAAAACTAAGCACACAAAGCAGCCCAACCCGTAAAAACTGTTTACGATACAACAGGCTTTTTCTTACTTTTTAGGTTTCTCAGCCATTGGTAACTTTGGTATATAAGCTCGTAATTGCTTCGATGTAAGTTTTGTATCTTGTTTTACCTTTGCTAAACCAGCAAGATCAAATTTTAGCATAAATTGTTCCAGTTTTTCAGCATTTTGGTAAAGAGAATTTTTGGGATCAGCAAGTAAACGCACTTCAAAACGGTTTGCAACCAGAACCCATAGGGATTGATTTTTATGTTTTTTTGCGAGATGCCCATCTACTTTATGACTGGCAGCAGTAGTTTTGTACGAAGCAGTTATTTGTGGGTCTTCAATTTGATCAAAAACCTGAAACCACATAGCTTTTTTACCACTATTTGACACATATGCAATGATTTTGGAGCCAGTATCATTCACACTAGCATACTGGAGTGAACTTGGCTTTGTACAGGAGAAAAAACTGAATACCAACACAAACGATACAATTATTTTTAACATCCAAATCCTCATATTTGTTATTATAGGCCTTTTCCTAAAAAAGTAGTCAATTCAGGAAAGAGTCGGTGGAAAAAATTCATCCCTTTGGCGCGAAATCCAGGAAAAATATGCAAGTCTCTTTTCTCTATCCCTTTGATCATTTCAGCTACTACATCTTCCACTTTATCGACCAAATAACTGGGAAGCTGCCGTTTGTCTTCCGTATACTGCTCAGAACTCAAAATTTTCGTATCGGTAAAAAATGGGTAAACGTTACTTACAGCAACTCCTTTACGAGAAACTTCTGCCGATAGCGCCTCGCCCATAGCCCTAAGCCCAAATTTAGAAATAGAATAATAATTCAAATCTTTATGAGCCAAATGACCCGCTACAGAAGAAACATTGACAATTTGTCCAATCCCACGTTGGATCATAGCAGGTAAAAAGAGACGAGTGAGATAAATGGGGGCATAGAGGTTAATATCTAGTAGTTTTTTCCATTTTTCATCAGGAACGTCTAAAAATCCTCCAATGACAGCTACTCCAGCATTGTTGATAAGAATGTCGATTTGTGGAGAAATACTTATAGCTTTCTCATAGGCCTCTTTGCAGCCCTTCTCACTACTCAAATCAGCGGCAAAGGTTCCTGCTACTTTGTCTTTATATGCACTCGCAATCGATTCGAGGCCTTCTATATGCATATCGGTAAGAATTAGCTGGGTATTGATAGCAGCCAATTGCCGAATCAATTCACTGCCAATCCCACCGTTGGCTCCTGTGATTAAAATGGTTTTTTGATCCAACCAACTCATATCACTGCACCTAGCGAGAATACTTAACGATTCTTGCAGATTTTGCGTATTCACTGCCTAGCTCGTCTATAAGCTGCTGCAACTTTTCTCTGTTGCTTTCTTTGCCTAAACGAACAAGAAACAATTCTCCCCTAGGTTGGATGTAAGGAAAGGTTTTCAGACTATTATTGCTAGCAATACTGGATTTAAACTCGGTAGCTCGTTCTATTGTACTAAAAGCGCCTAACTGAATCGTATACCTAGGACCAGATTTTTTAGCAACTCGACGTGGCTTACGCTTCTTTTTACGTATGACTGGTTTAGTCGTCGCTGCTGTTTTGCTAAGATTGTCTGAGGTAATGATAGTAGATTCTTGGATTTCTTTCTTCTCTTCCAAGGGAGCTTCTGTCTCGCTTTCAATTTCATCTTCGCTATTCAGCTTATTGAGATCAACGACATCGGACTTAGTTTGTGGCTGCTTGATTGTATCTGGATTCACATCTCCGTGTGACTTTTTAATTTCTGCCTTATTCGATACATCCGTTTCCTTTTGCTCTTGCGATACTTCATTTTCTTTTGTTTGGCTGACCTGTCTTTGGCCTAACTTTCTTCCAAATAGGAAAACATACACTAGCACGGCAATCAGCAATACCAAAAGCAATAAAATCCTTTTGATATCTAAATTAAATGTATAAAAAGTTCTTTCCTTCATTCTCTCAACCTCTATATTGCATAATTTTATTATATATTCCCATACATTGCTGTTTTAGGGATTCTGGACTTGTATTATTCTCTATTATAAAGTCGGATAATTCGATTTTTTTCTTGATCGGCATTTGCTTTGCAATCCTGGCCTGGTAAGCAGCCGCATCGAGATTGTCCCGTTGCCATACTCTTTTTTCAGCTAAGTGTTCTTCTGTGACTACGCTTAGGGTAGCATCGCATTCAAGGTGTGCACCAGATTCAAATAACAGCGGCACTTCCCAGGCAATGAAAGTTCCCTGTTTTTGCGAAGTTAGAAGTTCCCTTGTTTGTTTTCGAACCAATGGATGGATCAACTCATTTAGCGCTTGTAATTTTTTAGCATCAGAAAAAACAATTTTTGCAATTGCCTTCCTATCAGGAACTCCTTGCAAATCTAAGACCCCTTGCCCTAAAAGTGTAACCAATTCCTCTTTAATAGGCGATTCGGCAGAAGTATAAAACTTGGCAATGTGATCCGCAGAAATACGAAAAGCCCCAGCTTCCTCCAAGAAGCGAGCCGCAGTAGACTTTCCACTCCCCATCATGCCTGTAATGCCCAATACAAACCTTTCTTTCCAAGCCTTCATAACAACCTTGACTAAAAACCAACTCCTCCACAATAGTAGTGCAATTATAGTTCATAAAAATCTTAGGTTGATAAAAAGCAAATAGAATCTTCACAGGAGGCATTTTTCAATGAAATACCTAGTTACCTCACAAATCATACCATCCAAAGGTATGTCACATACCATGTATGAAATAGAAGGAGAGGATAAAATCCTCCGTATGCTCACTCACATCCCGGATGTAGATGAAATCCACACCTATCCGAAACCTCCGGTAAAAAAACTCTATAAGCCAGAACTCTGCCGCGAGGTCACAGAAGAAAACTTCAAAACTCTCTGGGCAGATGGAGAGGCAAGAAAGAAGAGCTGAGAATTCTGAGTAAATAAGAATTACTCGTGACAAATGCAAAGGTTAAAAACTAAGGTCATTTGCAAAAGGTAACTATGAGTAAGCAAAACACAACCATCTTTATTGTAGACGATTTACAAGAAAACGCCATAGTACTAGTAAATATCTTTGAACCACTTGGTTATAAAACTATGGTCGCATTAGACGGAAAAACTGCTATCCGACTAATCAATGATTACAAACCAGATCTCGTTCTGTTAGACATAATGATGCCGCAAATGGATGGCTATGAAGTCTGTGCTGCTCTAAAAGAAAACCCTAAAACAAAAGATATACCTGTCATTTTTTTGAGTGCCCTCTCCGATACAGCGAACAAGGTAAAAGGCTTAGAAATTGGCGGAGTAGACTACATATCTAAACCTTTTGAAGAAGCAGAAGTCATTTCGCGCGTCAAAGTTCATATCGAAAATAGCCGCTTGCAAAAAGAACTCAAAGATACCAATGATAAAAAGAACCGCTTTTTCTCTATCATAGCACATGATTTACGTGCACCACTTGGTAAAATTATGACTTCCACTCGCCTATTAGAAGATTTTACCAAAGCAAAAGATTTCTCTTCTATCCAAGAGGCAGCCAAAAGTCTGCATGAGGTAAGCAAAGGTACAATGGATTTAATTCGTAACCTTTTAGAGTGGTCTCGAATCCAGATAGGTGCTCTAAAGATAAATCTGCAAAAACAGAACATTGATGCAATTGTTGTACGTGTTCTGGACTCTTTTAGCAAAGAAATTAGCCATAAAAATTTAGAGATTACCAATAACATTCCCAAGGATAGTTTTGTCATAGCAGACAGGCATATATTACAAACAGTTTTCGAAAATTTACTATCGAATGCTATCAAATTCTCTCTATATGCAGGCCAAATAGAACTATACGAAGAAAAAGAAGATACCAGCACTTGCATCTCCATCAAAGACAATGGCATTGGAATTCCCGAAGAAACTATAGAGAAAATCTTAAAAATCGATGAAAATGTACAAACAGACGGTACAGGGGGAGAAAAAGGAACTGGTTTAGGACTAATCTTATGCAAAGATATGCTAGAATTGAACTCGGGTTCTCTACAGATAAAACAGTCGGTTCCCAAAGGCACAATTGTATCGTTTAGCTTACCAATCGAAGAAAATTTCTCTAAAAAATAAATAATTTATTGATATTTATCAATTTCATAGTATTCTGTATAGAGCACTTAGATTAAATAGATCGAGACTCTATGAAACAATTCAAATCAAACACTATTTTGTTCTTTTCCAAAGAGCAATCGACAAACTTAGAAAACCTAAAAGCGTACTTACAAGAAAAAGTATACCAAATCCAAGAAAAGAGCGAGCTCTCTAGTGTTGAAAAAGCTATCGTGCAAAACCCACCCGGTGTCATAGTAATAGACTCCAAGCACCCAGATAGCTCTGCCTGTGTATCTCTCGTCAAAAATAATGACAAACAAACACCAATCTTAGTTCTCTCCGATTCGGTAGATACTACCAATATCCAAGAGAGTCTGGCACTAGGTGTCAATGACTTTCTTCACAATACCCTTCCCCTAGCTCTAATCCACCAACGTATCCAAACCTATTTAAAGCTCAAACAGAATCAATTAGAGTTACAAGAATTAGAAACTGTCGATTCCCTTACCTCTCTTAGCAACCGTCGACATTTTCAGGAATTACTAGACTTGGAATGGCGACGTTGTAGAAGAGAAAGTCACGCCATCAGTTTGTTATCGATACAGATAGATTCGTACCAAGTCTATTTGGAGGAATATGGGGAAGAACAAGCCAATGGAATTTTACAAAGAATAGCTTCTCTACTAAGCAATTTTGCAAACCGTGCAGGCGATCTATGTGCTCGCTATGAAGGAGATAATTTTATGATTATCTACAGCAAAACTCCTGGAGAAGGTGCCAAATTACAAGCAGAAAAAATTCGACAGGCGATAAAAGAAAAACAATTTACTATAGAAGAAGGGAAAACAATTACTGTTAGCATAGGAGTTGCAACACTCCTGCCCAAACGGAATGTATTCCCAAGAAGCCTTCTTGAGCTAGCTATGCAAAATTTACACCAAGCAAAAACTTTGGGCAACGATAGAGTGCTAGCGAATGAATTGTCTACGAGTCCTCAAGAAACGCCAACTTCTGCGTCACTTCCAAAAGAAAGTTGAATTGGTAAGAATTTACCTTCTCTTTCAAAACAAGTTTTGCTTGATCGTATTTTTCTTCTTGAAAGTGTATTGACTCTAAAACTTCTGTAATCTTATTTTTATCCTGTGCATGGATAGATGCGTAGAGCTTTTTAGCAAGTTTTATATCAAGTTGCTGGACCATTGCAACGATATCTTCTAACAGAGAGCCAATACTTTTATTTTCAGAATCCAATAAAGAAGAATCTTCCTCTAACTCATATTCCAATGATAGGAACTGTTTAGCTACCGCAAAAATATCTTTAGCAATAAAAGGCTTACGCAAATAAGCAGAGAAACCCAATTGTTTTAGATAACTTCCCCCATCATTGTATTCACCGGCTGTTAGGGCAATGATAGGGATTGGTTTTTTAAGCTCTAATTTCGTAATTTCTTGCATTGCTTCTTCACCCGACATATTCGGCATTTTGATGTCCATAAAAACCAGATCCGGGAGTTCTTTTTCAACTTTATCCAATGCTTCAAGTCCATCCGTAGCATAAATGCAAACAAAACCAACAGAGGTCAATAAAGCACCTAAGGATTCTCTATTGTCTAGAATATCATCAACTACCAATATACATAGCTGCTTTTCTCCCACAATACTGCTGACATTATAGCTTTTGTCGGTATCATGCTGCAAAGAAACTACAGAAACTTCTAAGGGGATCTCAAAGGCAAAGGTAGAACCTTTGCCCAAGCTACTGGTAACAGTCAAATTTCCCTTAAGCATTTTTACAAGCCTTGCAGAAATGGCAAGACCCAGACCAGTCCCTTCAGAAGCCTTAAGCGAAGACTGCTGAAAAGCATAGAATATACTCTCCAGTTCACTTTCGGCAATCCCTCTCCCAGTATCAACTACTTCAAACTTAGCATTGATCTGCCCTTTCGTATCTGCATGATAGCTGTACGACAATAATAATTCAATTTGGCCTGATTCAGTAAACTTGATTGCATTGCCAACCAAATTGATAAGAACCTGCCGCAAGCGTTTCACATCTGAAACTACAGTTTCTGGAAAGTCAGGTGCTATGCGGACTTTTAAGGGAATTCCCTTTTTTTTGGATGTTGTCATTCCCAAGGCACACTCAAAAATTCGGGATAATTCCACCAACAACATTGCTCCCGTA
>JBCCIA010000232.1:0-9661 GCA_039028475.1 Spirochaetota bacterium
AGCGTTTTCTAGATCTTCGCGAATATATTTTACCAAATCTAAACCAGAATGGGGAGTCTCCATGACAACGTCCAAAAAAATAACAGCAATATCCTTTTCTTTTTCGAGAATCTTTTTTGCAGCTGTCGCAGAAGAAGCGTTAAAAATTTGCAAACCTTTTTTCTGATAGATATAGTCTTTCAACACAAGACTCGTTACAGTATGTATGTCCTGTTCATCGTCTATAATAAGTATCTTCCAATATAGTGAAACAGAATCTTTATTGCGCTGCTCTCTTTTATTATCCGAAAATAAAAGCCTATTTCTCTCTTCATTGCGAGTAGTGGGAAACAATTTATCTTCTTTCATGCAGTAAACTTCTTTATTTATTCTCCATTGTATGTATCATCCCCGAAAACAAGCAAAGGTTAGCTACAAGAGCCTGTAGTAGTGTTTTCAGACAGATTGTTATAATTCCACCAAAGGCAAACGTATCAAAAATACAACTCCCGAACCAAAATTACTAGAACAATGTATGTTACCTTTTAGTTTTTGGTAAATTAAATTGTATACGATATTCAGTCCTAAACCAGTACCAATCTGCTTATTGCTAGTAAAAAAGGGTTCATAAATTTTTTCAATTGCTTCTTCTTCAATTCCCCAACCATTATCTTGGTAGAGAAACTCTAGGTTAGCCTCAGACATTTGGATATCAATATCGATATTCCCATTGCTCTTATTGCGAAAACCATGCACTAAAGAATTATGGATCAAATTAGAAAATATTTGCGCGAAAATCCCAGGAAAACTATTTACCATTACATCTTCTCCTTCTAGAGAAACCTGGATTTCTTTGTTTTGAAAGGCTGGCTTAAAGCTCAATACAATTTCTTGTAAATATTTTTTCACATAGAATTCTCTTTTTCTCTCACTAACTTGATCCACTCCAATATTTTTAAAACTTTGGATCAGAGAATCCGTTCTTTGTAAATTTTGTAAAATAATTTTTCCTGTCTCATAGATACCTTCCAAGTAATCTTCAAAATCACCCCTAGATATATTGTCTTTCTGGTATTCATTCGCAAAATTCCTCGTTTGCTCTACCATAGAAGAAGAAGCTGTAATACCAATTCCAATAGGAGTATTGATTTCATGAGCAATAGAAACAACTAATTTTCCAAGGGAAGCCATTTTTTCAGATTGCACAAGTTGATTCTGTGTAGTCTGCAACTTTTTTAAAACCGCTTTCTGTTCTTCAATTGCAAATTGCAATTCCCTTGTTCTCACTTCTACATTATCCTCCAAAGTATCTTTCAAATCCTCTAATTCATTGAACGCTCCCGAAAACTTAGCCGAAAGAATAAATGCCTGTACAAATAAAAACAATAGCACGCCATAAGGAGTTATGTAGGGAGTAGTGATATATTCTGAAGTGGATAAAATATCATTTACTACCGTCAAAAAAATAGAGAGAAAACCTATCAGCATTGTTTTAGCATGTGCATCCTTATAAAGGATCGCATGGAATAAAATCCATAAAGAAAAGCACATCCCAAAAATGATGATTACCTGGTAGAATGGGGTGGTCCAACTAAAAATACGTACAGGAGTCAATAGAACAAAAAAACTAAACCCAAAACCCAAACTATAATAAAACTTTATAATTACCTCAGGCAAATACCCAGGAAACAAATTTTCAATGAAATGGATCGCAAAAATAATTCCAAAATAAAATGTGATATAATCAATCGAGACGTATATATAGAAAGGCAAATCCAAAAAAAACTTTGTGAGAATTTTATCTCCCACCGTTAGTGTACGAAAAAGAATAGTGATAGAAAGTAAGGAAAATAATAACGGTGATAAACTTACACGGCGAATCCAGAAAATCCCTAAGTGATAAAATGCCATGATTAGCAGACCACCACATAATAATAAATCAGTCGCATAACTTAAAAAAATTCTTCGATTTACACGCTTATAATAGCCAACTTTGATACTATTCCAAGTGCCTCCCTGTCTATGGTGAAAATTAGAAACTTGCAAAACAACTTCGGTACGCCCCCCTAGAAACCCCAGATCAGCTATACCTAAGGTTGTATTCGGAATAGCAGTTTTATGTGTTTTGCCCACTTTACCGCGTGTAAGAACTTCCTTACCAGCAACAAAAATTCGATAATTGGTAGCTTGCTCTTTACAAATCAATGCTAAATGTACTTTTTTTTGTGGCAATTCCAGAAAGGTTCGGTACGTCGCGTAACCATAACTACCTACTTCTTTGCCATTTACGGTAAAACGATTCCAAGTGTGCGGTACAGAAAAAAAAGTCTTGTTAGTCTTGGGAAACTCTCCCGGTAGATAAAGCTGTTTCCAATAAAATTCCCATTTGCCATCGAGATCGATAGTCGGATTGGTGGTAAAATCATACCAGGACAGATCTGCATTTCCATTCTGGACAAGAGAGGATTGGAAAGTATTTTGGCAACCTACAAGTGCAATTGTTAAAAACAAACAAGCAAATAGCATTTTACCTATTTCACGCAACATTCTCAATAAACGTACAGTAAGGCAATCCTAAAGACAAGTAAATATTTTCAGGAAAAGGCTTGCTTTTTTAGTATGTTTTCTAGTAAGATGTTGCTGTCTTCCAATCAAAATCTTAAATTTCCATGAAGATTGAAACCATTTATAAGCATTTTCTGATCATTCCTGTAACCCATTTACCAGTAGTTGCAGAAGATGAAACATTTTTAGGCTTGCTGGCAAAAGAGAAGGTTATCATTGATATGGCAGATCTATCTCTGCAAGACCAAGAGTATGATAAAATTCCAGAACACCTACTCGATTTTAACATCAGTGAAAGTATCATTTACTACTTTCAAAAAAATCGCACCATCCCTGTTTTAAACATTCTTGCGCAGAAAATAGGCTCTTGGGAAAAACCCAGATTCTTAGCGGAAGTTTCTACCTTAACACATAAAGAGTTTCCAGAAGAGGAAATAAACGCAGAAGAGGAACCTGAAGAACAATCTACCACAGAAGATGACAATTCAGATGTAAGACAAACCATCATTCGCTACATTGAAATGGTTTTAGAGAATTTTCCCGATCCACTATTTGCGACCGACAAAGAAGGAAAAACTACATTCTACAATGAATTTTTTGAAAAACATATTCTCACGATTCCCTTTTTCAAAGATTCGATTAGCTTTGCCGAAAAATATTTTCGCGACTTAAACAGAGACCTAATATCCCATTACCTACAGCTGCAAGAAGATGAGCAGAGTTCAGAAAAAATTCCAACACTACAGGTATTTGTGCAAAACTTAAATAAATCAGTTCGGGTAATTACATTACGAGAGAAAAATCGTGTGCAAGGTTTTTTATACCACATTTTAGAATCTCCTCAAAATAATAACAACTCTATCAAAAAATTTCCTTCTATAGAAGAAGCATTCCGAAAGAAAATGCCATTGAATGAAATCCTCAAAGAAATTGAAATTCACTACATATACCACTGTTTACAAGAAAATAAAAATAATATTTCTCATACAGCGAACCAATTGGAAATCCCCCGTTCTACTTTGCAAAACCGTATCAAACAGCTAAATATTCAGAAACATTTTCCAGAACTGGCAGAAACGCCTATCCAACGTGGTAGAAAAACAAGAGAAAAAAACAAAACTAAAGAAAAAAAGATTGACAGCAAAAAGAATATCCAGAAAGATTTACTTAAGAGTTCTAGTGATTTCATTATTGAACTCTCTCTAAGCAATACCCAATCGGAACCACTCCCAGAGAACCTAGTTGGGTCAACTCAAGATAAAGAAATCATAAATAAGGCTTCTCGTGAAACTGAATTAGAGAAAAGTTCTATTTCAACTTCCACAAAGTCTTCTAATGTGAAAAAAACTCTAAATTCCAAATGAAAATATACTTAGAACCTTATTAATAAATTATTCAAGTTCATATCAAACCTAAAATAACACCAAAAGAAGTTAAATATGGCAGCATCCAAAAAAAAAGAGGACGTTTCGCAAGAAAATAATTCCTCAACAGATTCTACAAATCATTCATCCGAATCTACAAATGGTCGAGGTAACTCAGGAAGAAGAAGGCGTAAAAGCCAATACGATGGCCCAATTCCTAAACCAATTGACCTTTCCGAGCTCAAACAAAAGTCGATCAATGAACTTATTGATCTAGCCTCTTCCATGGGGGTAGAAAATGTCAATGGTCTCAAAAAACAAAATCTAATATTTTCTATCCTACAACACCAATCTGAACGCGATGGCCAAGTAAATGCATCAGGAGTTATGGAAAAACTCCCCGACGGTTATGGCTTTTTACGTTCTCCTGATTATAATTATGTTCCAGGACCAGATGATATTTATGTATCACCTTCGCAAATCAAACTATTCGGTTTGAGAACAGGTGATACGATTGAAGGTATTATACGCCCACCTAAAGATACGGAACGATTCTTTGCAATGCTTCGTGTAGAATCGGTCAATAAAGAGAGTCCAGAGGTTGCGGGGAAAAGAGCTCTATTTGATAATTTAACACCACTCTATCCTGATACAAAACTACGCATGGAACACAATCCTGCACAAATTGATACCAGAATCATTGATCTCATGATACCCATTGGCAAAGGCCAGAGAGGTTTGATTGTCGCGCCTCCCAGAACAGGAAAAACTGTACTGATGCAAAACATAGCCAATGCGATCACACGCAACCACCCAGAAGTTACCTTAATTGTCCTTTTGATCGATGAGAGACCGGAAGAAGTAACCGACATGGCACGCAACGTACGTGGAGAAGTTGTTAGCTCTACATTTGATGAACCAGCGCAGAGACATATCCAAGTCGCCGAAATGGTTTTGGAAAAAGCCAAACGTTTGGTGGAACACGGTAAAGATGTAGTAATCTTATTAGATTCTATTACTCGTCTGGCTCGTGCTTACAACCAAGTCATTCCTACATCAGGTAAGATTCTTTCTGGTGGTGTCGATTCTAATGCATTGCACAAACCAAAACGCTTTTTTGGTGCTGCTCGTAATATCGAAGAAGGTGGCTCCTTGACAATTCTAGCAACTGCTCTCATCGATACAGGCTCTAAGATGGATGAGGTAATCTTTGAAGAGTTTAAAGGTACCGGCAATATGGAAGTCCACTTAGACCGTAAACTGTCAGATAAGAGAATATTTCCAGCTATTGACATTAACAAATCAGGTACCAGAAAAGAAGAATTGCTATTGGAACAAGATGTGTTGCAAAAAATATTTGTTCTTAGAAAAGTGCTCGCTCCTATGAGTATCACCGAAAGTATGGAACTTCTCTTAGAAAAGTTACGTGCCACAAAAAATAATGAACTTTTTCTAGGAAGTATGAATTCTAACTAAGGAGTAACTATGAAAGCTGGTATACATCCAAAATATGTGGAAGCAAAGATAAAATGTGCCTGTGGAGAGGTGTATGAAACCCGTTCTACTAAGGGTGATCAAACTGTTGAAATTTGCTCCACCTGTCATCCTTTTTATACAGGCAAGGCAAAGGTTATCGATACAGCAGGACGTGTAGAAAAATTCAAGCGCAAATACAAGATGAAGTAGTTTTTCTAAACACCTACTGTTTATCCGGTTATTTGCGAAGAAAATAACCGGATGTCATATGATTTCTGAGAAATACTTGTATTTTTTAGACTAGTTCTCAAATTTGTTCCTGGGGGATTTTAGACTATGATGGATTTTTCTAGATACAAAGAGATTAACGATCAAAGGTTGAACTACAACGAAATGGAAGATGCCACTGTAGTATCTTCTTATCGAAATACGGGCTGTGGTGATGGCTACAGGATTTATCTAAAAATTAACGAAGGGCAGCTCATTACTGATGCAAGCTATACAACCACTGGTTGTGGCTTTGGGGTAGTTGCCTTAGCAATGGCTACAGAGATTGTTAAAAATAAAACTGTAGAAGAAGCAAAAAATCTAACAGAAGATGACATTGAAAAAGCTTTCTCCTTTCCCGAAAGACGTAAAAACTATCCACAGTCTGCTATTGCTGCCTTGCAGAAGGCATTCAAAGATTATGAAGATGGAACAGGTGTCCCACCAGAAGACCGTGTAACTCGTAAAAAAGCCCTTGAAATCTTACAACAACAGGGTCATCTCAAGAACACCAACCTATCGAGTATTATACTAGAAAAAGAAAATTTTGAAAATGTTGATTTCCAAGAATCCAACTTACACAATGCTTTTTTGCAAAACTCTAATTTCGCTGGTGCAAACTTCAGTGGTGCAAATTTAAGGGGAGCTTTTTTGAACAATGCAAACCTACAAAATGCTAATTTCCGTGACGCAGACCTGCGTTGGGCAAAATTGAGTGGTGCCAAATTGGAGGGAGCTGATTTTACAGGTGCAAAATACGATATAGGTACCAGGATTGATAGCAGCCAACTTGATATCTATAAAGTAATGGTCAAAACGGGAAAAGATATATATATCAAAAAATAAGAGGCGATTATGAGTCCTGGCGATCATTGTATACTTGTCAAAAATACTTTTATGTACAAAGGTATTTTTATTTTGAGCAATTCCACTGTAAAAATAGAAAAAATCCATGCAGATGGAATTGACGTGCTATATCATGATAAAGAGGGTAACCCACATACCATTAGCAACCTCCAAAAAGAGGATATAAAAGAAATAGGATAATTTTGTTAATCACTTTAACTACGAAAAGCGAACATTTAATTATTTGTATAAAAAAAGATATTTTAATGGAAAACTCTAGAGAGTTTTCCGAAGAACTAGAAAAAACCCTGCAACAAGCACCTGATTGCCAAAAGATTAGTTTTGATTTTGAAGCCGTAAAGTTTATGGACTCATCTGGTATTGGATTTCTCATAAAAGCATCTTCGAAAGCAAAAAATGAGAACAAAGATATTATTGTTTATAATTTAAACAAAACTCTCCACTCCGTTTTTAAACTTTCCGGACTTCATAACATGATCTCCATTTATTCAAGGACTGAATTACTCGCAAAATTCCCGGAACTCGACAATGTATAACAAAAAAAATAGCTTTCTTACCTTATTGTTTTTGGCTATAGTATCCTTACAATCCTGTGCAACTGGTTTTGATAAAAGGAAAAGAATTTATCGCTCTGAACACATATCTCTGTATAAATTGCAAAGAGAAGATATTCCAGGAAGAAAATGGCTGAAAAAGAACTTTACTCACCCACCCAAATCCCTCACAAAAGAAACCTTAAGTAAAGTACTGGCTTCCTTAGAATACAAAAACAAATCGGATTTTAATGTTATACACGAAGAAATTTTTCCTAAGCAACATATTGATAGTATCATAGATGATTTAGATACTGCATTGCATAAATTAAAAACTTCTGAAGTACTCGTGGTAATTACTAAACACGATGAGGTAAAATCAGTCTTGTCAAATTCTAGTAGGACAACTTTCTATATCTGGCAACAAAGTGACAGTCTCAATATAGTATTTGGCCAGATCAAAGAAGATCTTGATAGAGATGATGCAAAAGACGCACACGATTGGGCTTACATACCTAGCATTAGCTTAAATCTCAAACGGCAAGAGAAAGATATCATCGTTCCGGCAGAATTTTTTGCATTTAAAAAAATCAACTCCTTTCCCAATCGAAATTGGCTGCAAATAGATCTTGGCAAAGTATCTTCCTACAATCCAGTGAAAACAAAAGCGAACTCACCTGCTGAAGAAGAAGTTATTTCTCCAGAGGAAAAAGAAGTAGAAAAAGAGCTAGCAGATGATCCTGCAAACGATGATGATGCCGACGCAGACCTTTTTGATGACGAACCTTAGATGCCAGCTTCGAATGCTCTTCCGCCCATGCAGTACTACCATTATTGCGGAACCAAATAAGGGTAGATGTGCTTTACCGGGTGGCTTTGTAGATTATAGAGAGTCTTGGCAATGCAAATAACACGATATCCTATAGAATTAGCTTTTCCACTCCATACATCTGCCTTGAAGACATATTTTTCCCAAACATAGACAAATCGAAACGTGTATTATCCTCTTTAGGGATAATTGCAGTATTTTTCCGCGAGGGATGGTTGAAACCACCCCTCGCGGAAAAGGGAAAAAAGTATATACGAGTTATTCTATGTCTTTTGTATCTCTGGAATTTGATGGCTGTTTTTCGCCATCGGTATTGCTATCTGATGCTATCTCTTTTTGCTTGATAGCACGTTCTTCATAGGTCTTCATCCATTCTGTAATTTTAGAAAGGTAAATAAAGTTCTCTTTGGTTTCATATTTTTGCAAATGCTTCAACTTTTTATAAATATCTGCATCATCTACCCTGCTAAACGTATTCGCTAATTTCTTATTTAAATCTTCTAAAAATTTTCGGTAAGTCAGTTTATCTAAAGTAAATGCATCATTCAATTCCTGGTAGCGGATCAAATCACTTTGATCGGTCTGTAAGCCAGAAAAATCTTTGATATTCTTTTCTTTTGCTTTCAAAGACGCCCAGGTTATATTCAAACGATTCACAACATCTTCAATTCCTTTTACAACAGGATTGACCTCTGTTCCACGAATCGTACCCTTCTGATGACTTTTCAAACGATTTTCTCCCTTAGCCAAGATTGTAATGGAGAAAAATAAAGATAGCGTAAGCGATACTGACATAAGTAATTTTTGTTTCATTGTAAATCACCTCTTATGACTAAAGTTACCAAAGGATCAAAAAACCGTAAACTTTTTTATACTTTTGCCTATTTTTTTTTGTAAGAATCAGCACAAAAAATTAGAAACGAAAACTTTTATTTCCTGTATTTGGTAAAATAATTATATTGACCAGATTGTAACTTTATTAGTCATATAAGAATGATATGTCTGGTAAAACAATGCATTACGCACAAGGGGCTGTGATTCAACTGGAAAACTCACAAAATCCAGGTTATATATATGTGATAAAAAGTGGTAAGATCAATATACAGACAGGTATACCCAAAAAATCAAACCTAAGCCAATACCATCCTGGAGATACATATGGGTTTGTTTCGGCCCTTACTGGCAACCCCTTTACAAGTACTTTAGTTGCCACTAGCGACACAGAAGTCATTCGTTTATCTATCGATTCTTTCTACGAGTATTTACGAAATAACAAAGAAGTCTTCATACGCTTTTTATCGAATCACTCCGAACGCTTACGCGAATATGTAGAAAGCCTATCGACGGTGAGAATCCGTGCGAAGAGAGATTCCTTCGAAAAACTCTACTACCACTGCAAAACATACCAAAAGTTAGGCAAACAAGATCTAGCCAGCTTTGCACTTACAAAATTCATTAAATTAGCAGAAAGCAGTGGGAAAAATATCCGTAATTTAGAAGATGCAAAGAAACAAATCCAAGAACTTGCTCCCGATTACAATCTCCCCAAACACTCACAAGTCTCTGGAAAAGCCAATTTAACCCTACAAAGAGGAGAAATTATTTTTTTAGAAAATGAGCCAGATGACTATTTCTACTTTGTCATCCAAGGAAAAGTAAAAATTACTAAGCTGATAGACGATGAAGAATTTATACTAGCCATTTTAGAAGAAGATGAGATTTTTGGAGAAATGGGTATACTCAATAGCAAGGTACGCAACGCCTCAGCAATTGCCTATGAA
>JBCCIA010000233.1:0-9614 GCA_039028475.1 Spirochaetota bacterium
CCTATGAGGAGCTTGAAGTATATTACTACAAAGCAAGTAAGCAATTAGATAAAGGAATAAATACTATTAAGCGAGAAGGTGAACTTTTAGAAAAGTTAGGAATTACAGAAATAGAAACAGTAAAAATTTATCCTCTCATTGTATCAACTTCATTTGATAGCGATGACATTATCTTTCATAAGCAATATTTGAAAATTTCTTACTTTGAACTTTTGATTATCTTGAGAAATGATTTAAAAAGTCTATTAACAGAAAAGATGTATCCTGACATATCTGAAGAGTTAGCTTTTTCCGCTACCTTATCTTTTGAGAACAGGGGACACCCTCATTTTAACCCAAAAAGGGATTATGAAATAGGAGATACAGATTTATGGAATGGTAACACAGAATGCTCTGTACAAAACGTAATAGAAGCTATTGAGGAAAATAAAATTTGGAATAGTATTCCCAATGTTTTCAATTATAACCATAAATATAACATCCGACTTTGCGAATTTGAAAATATGTATAAGCTCTTAGAGCTAAAAAATTAATCACCCTCTCCACAAAAAAACACTGGACATATCCCCAGTACCATCAAATATTTACCTATGTTTTAAGAATTGAAATACGCAAAGTTGCCAAGAGCAGCTTTGAGGTGAAAAAAGCTCTCAGTTCGGAAACAGCCGTCAAACTAAGCCCGAACTGAGAAACCCCACACAAGGTGGTAGAAAAAGTCTGTGTACCAAGCGTACACCGTCAAGCCTTTCTTCCACCCCGTGTGAACTATATCAACACAATAAAGGATATACCTATGGAAGAAGAAATAGACCAACCAGAAGACTACAAAGCTCTATTGGATCGGATGGAGGTGCTCATTGACAAGCTCTACAACAAGAGAAAGGTTTACCCCAAGAAACGCCGCAAACGTTATTACAAGCTGCTACATAAACAACTCAAGTTTTTACGTGCACAGTTAGAGTAGGGAGAAGGAGAATTTTGCAGAGACGTGTACAATGCGTCTCTGTGTTTTACTTGCTTCTTTATTTGCACGCACAGTTACTAGTTTCTAAAACCACAACTCTCTTAGGGAGTTTGATGTTGGGAGTACACTGATTTTAAAATAGCAAAATCATACCCCTTTCAGCTCTCCTATAACTTCACTTTTGGGTTTGCTCGAATACCATTTTTTGGCGAGGTTGGCTGTGGAATACGCTAAGGCGTAATTTACTGTAAAGTTGATCACCGCTCCAACAACAGGGATGAGTTTGGAGAAGAAACCCTGCATGACACGTGGCAAATACTTTCTCACCACCCTGGCTGTAATTTTTGAAACTTCAGTTGTTCCTGCCATAACCGCATAGGTGGCGGCTTTGTTTTCCAGCGAATCGGTATAGCCGTAGACCTGTGCAATAAAGCTAACCATTGAGGATTGGTAGCGCGCAGTGACTATCAAATCGACAGGGAGGGTTACGATCATGGTGGTAAAGCCACCAAAACCGGTCAAAGCTCCAACCATACCACATTTGAGGGCTTGTTTGCGAACCAAAAAAGAGATCAGCTTTTCATCGTCCCAATCGGGGTTTTTCTTTTTTAGGCTATCTAACTTCTCGCTCAAATCAGAAACTTCTGGACTGACATAACCGCCGATCCACTTTTTGCCAAAATAAAAGGTGAGAATGGAAAGAATGAGAAAGATGACAAACGGTAGAACGATACCTAGGAGTAAAAACCACAACCACCAGTTTTCCGTTCCCTCTCCACTGCTAGCAAGGATAGATGGGCTTTCCGCAACCAGCGGAGAACAGGCAAGGTTAAAAAATACAAATACAGCGACTCTCTGCAATAGATTCATAATGTGCTTCTAAAGTGTTTTGCCCTCACTGTAGATATAGAAAGTTGATTGTCAAATTATATTTCTTTTTTCCTCTGTTAGAGATGCTTGGGCTGATGGATTTAGTATTGGCTTTTGTGGAAGAGCAGGGCTTTTCTTAGGTTATTGTAATATTGCTCTCGCCATTCCACGGGTTCGACCAATTCGGCGCATTCCATATAGTGGGAAACAAGGGAAAAGGCCTCTCGGTTGTGGTGTACCGGCAGTTCAATAAAAACGTAGCCGTTTTGATCTTCATACATCTTTTGGTTTTTATGAAAGACTTCTCCTTGGACTAACTTTTTCGAGCTGGGAGAGAATTTGATCAAGGCTTTGCGTAAGTATTGTTTTTTGGTATAAGATTTACTATTTTCTATAGCATCGTGGGAATTGTCTTTACTAAACAAATGAATATTTTGGAGATCCGTAAAGGCAAATTGTTCATTTCTCTCGGAAGTAGGGTCGTAGGCATGCAAGTATAGCTGCTTATCCTGGAGAAACAATGCGTGGACATACATCTTGTAAGTTTGCCTTCTATCCTTGCAGATGAATTCTACCATTCGGCAGAGTTTTTTTGCACAATTCAAAACAACTAGGTGGAAAAGCATATCATTTGCATTTTCGTAGTCGTCTGGAGAAAATAGAGGTTTTGCCTTTTCTGCTTCTAAATAGAGAGTGGCAAGGGTTTGTATATGATTCCAGCTTTCGGGTAGGCGAGGGGCAAAATGATACATCTTTTGGTTGCGAGAAACAAAGCTAGGAGGTTTTGTTGCTAAGGTTTGGTTGAGAAATGCGATGGCATTTTCTAGGCTCTTTCTGTCTAGACTGGAATGGTTTTCGCATAGATTGCGGTACTGTTCCATGATGTGTTGTGAACTGGTATACTTGCCAGCTCGTATGATGATAGAAGCTATTGCGATGGCTCGCTGGATTTTCTCATCGTTCTTTTTCATATATGATATATTTTACTATATGCTACGAATATTCTTATTGAAAAGTCTTTTTTTAATAAGTAGCTCGATTGTAGGGCAATTTTTTTATAAAATGCTATAAAGGAGACTATTCATTTTATTTTGTCACAGAATTCCTTGGAAATACCTCTTTTTTTGCCTGATGTAACAAAACCGGCTTCTAAGACTTGCTGAATATAAAAATATTTGACGTGTATAAAGAATTACTACTTGATAGAGTAGAGTAAGAGGGGACTTTTTTGGCTAAATCAAATTCATCAGATAGCTCTAACCAAGGTGCGCGTAAGGCGGCAACATTACTATTGACAATGGGCAAGGAAGAAGCAGCAAAGGTGCTTTCCCATATGGATGAGAGGATGATAGAAGCTATTATTTTGGAAATGTCTAAAATCAAAGCGGTAAAGCGAGAAGAAAAGGAGAACATTCTCAAAGAATTCAAAGATACTATGGATGTTCTTGCACCAGGCTTGCAAGGTGGAATGGAAACAGCGCGTGACCTGCTTTCCAATTCGATTGGGCAAGAGAAAGCGGAGAATATTCTCCACAAGGTGGGCAAAAAAGACATCAAAAAGGACTTCGAGTTTCTCAATGATATTGACCCGCAGACCATTGCATCTATGGTAATGAACGAAGCTCCGCAAACCATTGCCGTGACTCTATCCTATATGAACCCGCGCAAGTCCGCAGAAGTGATGAAAAGTTTGTCCTCGGAGTTACAGACAGAAGTCGCCCTCAAATTGGCAACAACCTCCAAGACACACCCAGAAGCGATCATACAAATTGCCAAAGGGATCCGTAGAAAGTATGAATCGCGCGACCAGTCCGAATTTACCAATGCGGGGGGAACCGAATCTTTGGCGAACATACTCAACCATATCGATAAAAACGTTGAAGATAAGATCCTGCGACAATTGTCAGAACGTTCTCCAGAGCTTGCCGAACAAGTGCGCGAGAAACTGTATATTTTTGAAGACATACTCAATCTCTCTTTAAGAGAAATGCGTATTGTAATCAGCCAGCTCGGGGGTGATGACTTACTGGTGATTGCTCTGAGGGGTGCAGGAGACGATATCCGGCAGCACTTTTTCAATGCTATGTCGCAAAATCGAGCTTCTGATATCATAGAAGAAATGGATGCTAGGGGCAAAACAACGCTACGAGAAATCAATATGTGCCGTGCGGAAATCCTAAACATAGCCCGTGAATTGGAAGAAAAGGGACAGATCATTATCAAGAAAGAGAAAGAAGAGTATATTTGAGGGAATGCGGAGCTGACGGGACTCGAACCCGCGGCATCTTGCGTGACAGGCAAGCACTCTAACCAGCTGAGCTACAGCTCCTAAGGTTTATCCAAGGTAATTTTTTGTAGGAAGTTGTCAACACAAATTAAGATTTTTTGTCCAAAGGCTAGAATTTTTATACCGAGAAGGGTAGGAAGCGAGCCAACTCTACCACCAAATCTCGCTTATGGACTGGTTTACGGATAAAGCCTTCTCCAATGCTTTCTGTATTGCCACTGCCTATTTCTGGAGGGAGGAGAAATAAAATGGGGATATGCTTTAGGTACTGGTTGTTTTTGAGATGTTTTGCCGCTTCTATACCATTGATTTTCGGCATGCGGATATCCATAAGTACCAAATCGGGCAAATGTTTTTCGGCATAGTTAATGGCTTGCTTGCCGTCTCTTGCTTCTAGTAAGGTGATTGCAGACCCTTGCAAATACTCTTTGATAAGCTTTCTACTCAAATCCAAATCTTCCGCGACTAAAACTAAGGATTTTTCAAATGAGATACTCGTCCAATCAATAGCCCCTGTTTCTAAAGGTTCCGATAGGGGAACTGTTTCTATTTTTGGTAGGCACAGGAGAACGGTAGCCGTATCCTCTCCTTCTTCTAACACCAGGTCTGCTTGCATGGATTGGGCAAGTCTTGCAATCAGGTAGGGGAGATTGGCTTGTAGAGAACTCTTTTTATCCATAGCAATACGTAGGCTTTCTATGAGGAAATTTTTTTCTGTTTTATAAAGAGAGCAGTTACTTATGCTAAAGCGAAAGTAGAGGTATACCAATACATGGCTATCGGGAACCTTTTCACTGTAGCCAGTGAGAGAAAGTTTTCCCTGTGGTATCGTTTTGAGAGCAAATCTGCCCAAGTTCAATAGAATTTGCTCTAGCCAATCTTGTGAAACGAGCACTGTTTCGGGCAAGCCATTTGCCAGAGATAGCTCTATGTTTTGTCCCTGTTTTTGCCATTCCCGAAAGAGAATGTTGCGTATATCACGCAAAACAGCACCTGGGTTGATTCCAGAAGTTTCCTTGGCAACATGGGTCGAAGTGTCATTACTACCATTGTGAATATTGCTAATGTAGTCTAAAAACTCCAAAGAGGACTTGCCCAAGGTTTCTACTTCTTGCCAAGAGCTAAGAGTATCCTGCTCTCGTCTTTCGTATCTTTGTTCCTTGGCAATTTCTGTTATACGGTGTAGAATGGTTTGCACCTCTTGTTTCATAGTAGCAACGGAACTACGCAAGGAGTCTTGTAACAGTTGTGATTTTGCTAAGGTTTTATTCGTTTCTTTTTCTGCTAATTCCTTTTGGCTTAGGTCAACAAGAGTTAGGATGACTCCTACGGGGTTGTCTGAGGGATCTTTCCAAAAGCCTAATTGCACTTCTACAGCAAATTCTTTACCTTGTTTGTCTACAGCAATAGCCTTGGTATGGATTTTTTCTTGTTTTTTATCTATGAGTTCGCTAATGATTTTTTCAAAAGCTAACTTTTCTTTTTCCGAAAAAAGAGAGTTTATATCTTTACCAATGAGTTCTTTTTCTGTTTCGTAGGCAAAGTCTTTCAATCCTGCTGGGTTGATCTTCAGAATAGAGCCCTCCAGGCCCAATAAAAAAATAGCATTTGGTAGTAGGGAAAAACTTGCATCTAGGCGTTTCTCCCGTTCTTGGATTTTGTATTCTTTTTCTCTTTCTGAGGTAATTTCCTTACCTAAAAATGCCAGTAGGCCTTCTCGTTTAGAAAATGTGTGTAGACTTACAGCAAATTGTTTACCATCTAATACAATTTCCCTATATAGATTCTTTTCCTTAAAACCTTCCTGAAAAATTTGCTTCCATTCTTTCTTTTCTTCTAGAGAAGTGAGTGCATCCAAAAAGGGGATTCCAGAATACAATTGTACTCGGCCAAATTGTCTACCGAATAGATTGGCAAAACCTTGGTTGTAAAAACGAATTTTATATTCGGAGTCAATGCACCAAACAAGAAAGTCTTGGTTGTGGTAGAAGAGCGCTATCTTTTCTTCTGCTTCTTGTAGGAGGTTTACTGTCCTGTGTTTTTCATAGTGATTGCGTTTCCATAGATCTACCCAAGTTCGTATTTCTGCAAAGTAGAGTTTTTCTATCTCCTCTTGATCTATCTTATAGTGGTGCTTATCAGAGATAATTTGGTTTAATGTGCTGATATGTGCGTCTATATTTTTAGAAATTTTTTTCGAGAACCAAAAAGAAAAGACGATAAACGACAGAATAACTGGTAGGCTAAAAATAAGATTGAGTTTGAATTCATTTTTTAAATTTTTACGACTTTTTTCAATCAAAGTGGCTAGTTCGGAGTCCAAGTCTTTAGGATTAGGGACAACACGTTTGAGTTTTTCTATGTAGGGAGTTATGATTTCTTGTTCCATCTTTTTCGATTCCCTCTCAAAATGTGAATACGCAGAGTAGAACCAGGTAAAGCTCCCAATGCTGATAAAGAATAGAGAAATAGAAAGAATCGACCAAAACACATGTTTTCCCAATTGACCTGGAAAGAGTTTTATGAGTTTATTTGTTTTCATAAACTTTGGGTTGCCTGTACAATAGCTTATTAGAAAATAAAGCTACAGGTTTTTGCGACTTATCTTTCCCATAAGACTTATTTTCAAACATGCTGTAAAATCCTCTTTACATAATAAGTGAACTACCACAATCTTGTGAAAGAAATGTACATGCAACAGTAATTTTCTTTGAATTACTTCAGTTTCTTCTAGGGAGGGTGGAGAAAAAGCAAAAAAACAAAAAAGGGAGAGAAAAGTATGACATCAGCACAAAAACTGAGTTATTTAAAAAACCAGATCGATCATTGCAAACGTATCTTAGAAACAACTAAATTGCTATCGGTTGAAAAATATACCAAAGCTAGTTTGCAAAAATTGTCTCAGCAAATTCAGCAAATTCAGCAAATAGAAGCCCAAGTGGAAGAAAAGAAAAGTCGTAAACCTAAAAGAGGAATCACAGCTCACAAACTCAGGCATTTCCCATAAAATCCACCTATGAATCAATAACTTTTTTCCTTGATTCTTCCCTCTCCTTCTTGAATATGAGAGATATGAGATGGAATTTGAAGTTATTTGTATTCGTTTATCTGATTTTCAATTGCTTTAGTGTCGTTTGGGCAAAAGCGTATTTTGCCCGCTCCAATGCTCGAAATGGTCTGTTTATGCGCCAGCGTCCTGGAACAAAATATAAAAAGATAGGTTCTATCCCTTTCAAAGCCCAGGTCAAAGTAGTCGATCGCTTCGGTCCTAAAGACAAAATAGGCTCTCTCAAAGGCTATTGGTTGAAAGTCGATTATAACGGCAAAGTCGGTTGGGCATTTAGTGGCTTTTTGAGCGTTTTCCAAAGGAAATCGGCTATTTCAGAACGAGATTTTACAAGTCGTGTATATACCGCTTGGTTGAAACTAGGTGAATCGCACAACCACTGCAAAGAGTTTGACTACTTCCCTGATGGAGGTATGCGTAGCTTCTACTGCCACTTGCAAGAGTTTTTGAGCTATAGAGAGTTGCAAAGCTATGTAGGGATTCCTATTTTCCAAAAGGGGCCGCATTCTCGCGGATCTTTGGACCTCAATTCTAAATCTTCCTTTGGCCATTACAACCCTGCTTTTGTCAATAAGCTAGCACATTTATTTATTCCTAGTGAAAAAGGCTCCCTTTACCATAAATTTACCCAACCCATTTATGATAAATATGTCAGACCACTGGCTCGAACCTTCTTGGCTGTATTCGTGAAACTGCATAAGAATCGTAGCTTTTGGAAAAAAGAGGCAGATTTCTACGAAGAATTTCTACAAGAGGGAAAGCAAACGGCTAGCTATGATTACGAAAAGTTCTATGACTTTATGCACCCTGAATATATCAAGGACGGAAGTATCAATACAGCGGTGAGTAACCAGTACTTATCGTACAACAGTCCTTGGGAAGGCAATGTTGTTAAAACAGTTGTTGCGTTTTGGGTTAGGCGTAGGCTCGATAGAACCTATGATGAGTTTTATAGGGGATTGGTTGCACTCTTGAAAGTCTATGACAAGGCATTTCTTTACCAATACGCCTCTAAAAAGCCTTAGAATCTACGTAGATCTTGCCGTATAAATTCCCATTCAGGGGTAAGTAGTTTCTTTTGCGGAACTTCATACCAGGGAGATATATCTGCATTTTGTGGATTTTGCAAGACGTGGATATCTTGAGCAGGCATATAGCTTTGGGCAAGTAAGAATATCTTTTTGCCAGTTTGTTTGTGGACTGCAAGGTCCACGAGCAGTACTGCATGCCCATAAGGATAACCTGCTTGCACAAAACTATCACCGCACTGTATTTCTCCGCTTGCAATAGGTTTTAGCTCTTTTCTCAGGGAACTAGTACCAGCATAGGTAAAAATTAGCTCCATATAGCGGCGAAAGGTTGTATAACTATAGCTTTTTCGCTTAGTTTTTCTCCATGTGACCCTGTTTTTACGGATTTTGGGTCGGTAGCCTCTGGCATATTTTACAAAGGGAACCAAATCTCCATTTGTGAAATGAAAACGAATCTTGGCATACTGCTTTTTTTGGTACAAATACTCACCACGCAGGCGCATAATAGCATCTGCACATTGTTGCAAGTTGCGTTTGCCTACGTCTATATTTAAAACTGCAAATTGAGCCGATTGGTTGGCTTTTTTACGGCCGTTGTAGAGGTAGACTGTTTTATCACGTTTTAAGCCCTGTTTGCGCAAAAATTGACAGAAGGAGTTTTTTTTCTGCACTTGTCTCACAAAACCCTCTGGAACGGGTATATCACCAACTTTCTTATAGTAAGCTGGGCTTTGCGATAGGCTCTCGTGGCAGTTAAGCAAGCAGAAAAGACCTATCAAAATAGATTTATGTAAATTCATAGTAGTACCTCCACTAAGGGAAAGAGTAGAAAGGGAAAGTCAATATAGTAATCATAGAACAATTCTTGCCGAGTTTTACATAAATTGGGGTATAGGTAGCTTAGAAGATTGAAAGCAAGTAGGTAAATGCTTATCCACGTCAGGCTAAGAAATTGTTCAGCTACTAAACTAAGCAAGAAAGCTAGTAGGGAAAGGCAAACAAGCATCTGTTGGAAGTGTTTGTCAGTGAGATAGTTGGCGAGATTTGCTTTGCCATGCAATCTATCTCCTAATTTATCACGGTAATCAAATAAGTTGCCATTTATAAAAAATAACAAGGTCAGTGTAGAAAATGCCATCCAGTTGCCAAATTCTATGTTTTGCTGTATAAAAACAAGTGGTAAGAGAAGGACACTTGCCGACCAGACGATTCCCAGAAGAACTGGTTTGGCTAGAGATTTGACAAAGTGAAATGTTTGGTTGCAAAAGTTCTCACCTTGCCATGAATATGCACTTTTTACTGCGGTAAAGTCTATGTCCAATGATCTGGTAACGTGTGGCCAGGGAACTTTGTGCTTGCTCAATGTCGGCCAGGTGAATTCCGCCGCGAGCTTCC
>JBCCIA010000234.1:0-9579 GCA_039028475.1 Spirochaetota bacterium
CTGCTGCAAAATCAGGTTAAGTTTGTGAAAGATTATTTTGAAAGTCTAGAGTAGAGAAACCAGCCCATGCTCTAGCTATGTGGGAGTAGGTAGCTGGGGCGTGGTTTTTAAAAATGGAGTTTTGTTTAAAAAACTTTAGAATGAATAACTATTTGGCTATTGAATTACCCTATATTTTTATACTCTTCCAAACACCACTTGCAGACTGCCTCTACAAACATTTTTCCTGCATCTTCGTGCGAGAAATGACCACAGCCTTGTAAAACTTGGTACTTGCAGTGTTTTAGCAAATTGCGTGTTTGTTGTGCATTTTCGATATGCAGAAAGGGATCTTTATCACCCCAAAGGAGGAATACTGGGACATCGATCTGTTTGAGTTTCTCACCAATAACTTTCAGTTCTTGTGGATAGCTTGCGAGGTATTCCAGAGTTAGAGAAAACTTTTCTGCATTGCCATTGAATTGTGCGTATTCTAACAGCGCATCTAGAGGTGGTGTGAAGTGTTGGTAGCCGCGTATGATGGCAATGGCAGCAAAACCCAATCCGGTGTACGAGGTAATTTGTCGTAGTTCTTTGGATTTGATGAGTGCGTCTAGTTCAAGAGAGGCAAAGGGTGGGTAAAACGCTGGGCCATTAAAGGTAATGATGCTATACAACCTATCAGGGTGGTTTTCGGCAAGCCAAAGCATAACGGGCATACCTACATCAGGCCCGACTCCATGCACCTTATCAATTCCAAAGTGATCCATAAGCTTTAAAGCAAACGTACCCTGTTGTGAGGGAGACATCCTATCCAAATTTCCTTCAGACAATCCAAAACCCGGCATATCATAGGCCAACAGTCCAAACTGCTGTGATAATTTGTCCCAACTGGAATCCCAACAACGAATACTCTGTGGCCATGCATTTGTTAGCAAAAGAGTCGGAGAATTTGTTTTTTCAGATCGCCTGTATCTGGTTCGAATCGTGTCAATTGTTGTATAAGTCGCATCCATGCAATCTTCCTGTACTTTTATAAAAACTTTGTGCAAGGAACTCTTAAAACTGTATACAAGAAAATTTGTAAGAAGAACTTATGTTACAAGGAGGCTATTATGAGCTACCAAAAGGCAGTAAAGAAACTTTTACAGGAAGAGGGTGTAGAGGAGTCTACTATGATGAAAACTCCTTGCTTGCGCTACCGCGGAGAATTTTTAGGAATGATGTTTTCTAAGGCAGATGCCTTGATTATTAAGGTTTCACCAGAACGAGTGGACGAACTGATTGCTAACAAACAGGGGTTGGAGTTTAACTTTACCAAAAAGAAGTTTAAGGAATGGGTAATGATTCCGCTAGAATTTGAGAGGAAATACCCAGCTTATATGTTAGAAGCTCTCGCCTATGCAAAAGAGAAAAAGTCTAAGAAACGTAAGAAGTAAAAATTGTAGCGACTTTTCTGCTGTATGTGTTGGCTGTAGCAATAGGGTGCCTACTATTGTTAAAGATGGAAATAGGTTTTCATCAAACCTTTGCCTTTGATTTGGATTTCTCCTCGTTCCACAAATTTGTATTGGTCTTTCAATCTTTCATACGTACTTTGCGATACATGGATCTTCCCAGGTTGGCCGCTGGATTCCATGCGACTTGCAGTATTGACTGCATCTCCCCAAAGGTCGTAGCTGATTTTTTTTGTGCCAATAACCCCTGCGACGACTGGCCCGGAATTGATACCAATGCGAATATTGAGGGAGGTGCTATGTTGGGCGTTAAAGTCCGGTAGTACCTGTAAAAATTTTTCTGCCAATTGCAAGAGAATTTCTGCATGGTTCTCACAAACTACTGGTAGTCCTGCCACTACCATATAGGCATCACCAATTGTTTTGATCTTTTCGGCATACAATGTACCGGTTAGGGTATCAAATTCGGTAAATAGCTCGTTCAAAATTCTTACCAATTCTTGTGGGCTTACTTGGCTGGATAGTTCGGTAAAACCAACGATGTCTGCAAATAAGATAGACGCTTCGACGAAGGAATCTGCAATTTGGCTTTCGCCTTTCTTGAGCCTTTCGGCTATTGCAACAGGTAGAATGTTTAGTAAGAGGTTTTCTGATTTTTCTCTTTCTAGGGAAATGTCTTTTAAGGCGTTGTCCAAATCATCAGATGTTAGGTGTAAAAAGTTGGAAAGGATAGCTTTTTCTTTTTCTAATTTATCGATGCGTTTTTGTAAGGTTGCTAGAGAGACTTTCTCTTCTTCCTCTGCAAGAATGGATTGGATTTTTTTCTGATCCAAAGCATGGCATTTTACCTGTTCGCATGGCTCTACTTCGTGTACCAAAACCAAGGCAATTGTGGTATGGTAAAAATCACAGCCAGCCCCTTTGCTACCAATTTCTCCCCAAGAGGAGAAACCTACCAACGGAGCCTGCCATAGTTGGCGGATGCAGCGAATTTCTTTTTGCATATAGCTCCCAAAAGAACGCGAACGGATGGCACAATCAAAGATTAGTACTGCATCCACATCGTTTCTTTCTCTCTGCAATTGGAATTCGTGCAATTGCTCTATTGTATGTTCCAATGTTCTGACAATATTTGGAGAACAGAAGCGAATAGTTGTACCTTCTGCAATGGGACCTCCATAATGGATGGCTTGCTTTTCTTCGTCGATAGACACAGCTACCCGCATGATACGTTCGCCATTTTCTCGGTGGATGCTAATGGGATACTCACTGACTAACAATTGCTCTTCTATGCTACCCATAATTTTAAAATATCTCTTGTAGATATCAATCACTGGTTCGTTGTCCATTTCATAGACGTAGTTGCCGGAGGATTTGGTAACTATTTTAGGTGTGCCTATTTCTAACCAACCACTAATGGCTATACCTTCGAGCTGAATACGCTCTCCATCAAATACACAAACTACAACTCCTTTTTGCAAGCTAAGATTCTCATTGAAAACGTGGCTTCTATATATGTCGGTTTGTGCACTGGCAAAGCCACCAAACACTGGATAGGTTTTGCCGTCAGCAAAAAGACCGCGTATCAAATCATCACCAAGTACGTTGATTCCACCCCCGCCTGCCGAAATGATGATTTGCGGGTTGGAGAAGGTTTGTTTTGCCCAAGCAGTAACTTTTTTTCCTAGTTGGAACGAATCCTCCGCTAGAAATGTTTTAGTAGAAAATGTTTCCTTAGCTATTTCAAATAGCAAAACGGCTATAGAATCTGTACGTACCGTATCATTTTCGATCTCTTCAATACTATTGGCACCGAATACTTGGATAGAGCGTTTGTGAAAGCATTGCCTAACGTCTTCTGTGGCAAAACGATCTGATAAAAATACAATGGCGAGGCTAGGTGTCAGTGATTCTAAGGAATCAAGTTGTTGTTCTAATTCTGCGAGCGATGTAGAGGATAAAGATTTTGTTTTCATTCTAACACTGTTTTGATTTTAGCTATTATGGGCTTTCCGTTCCTTCCTTTTTCATGCCATAGCATTTGTGTTCTTCAAACTCTGGGTGTAGGTATACGACCGGTGTGCAAGTCCCTTTGCGCAGTTCCGTACGGATGGCTTTGTGTTTGCTGCCTACTGTATAGCCTTGCTCTTCGATGCATTTGCGGGGTGGGTTTTTTCCTCCATTGATGTGTAAGGTTCCTCCGTCTTTGAGAAATTTGACAAAGCGGTATTTGTTTACAGCGTCCGCATCATCGGGAGTAAAGGAAAATGTTACTACAACGGGGTCTTTATAAATATTACGTATGCCTTGTGGGTCTTCTTCGATCTTTGTGATCTCCATCGTTCCGGGAAATTCTTTGTACTGGCAGGCTCCTCCGGCTTTGGTTTCTTTGGCACCAGAACCACAACTGCTTAGCAAAAACAAGAAAATGAGAAATAAGAGCATTTTAGAATTCATAAATCAATCTCCAAGAGCAAGTTACTAGATTGCAACAATCCTACAAGAAATTATTCTTTGCAAATACTCTCATCCGAAATAGTATCTATATTGAAACCAATATTTTTTAGGAGAATGGAATGAAACGAATATTAGCTATTGCTATTCTGGCTTTTTTCTTACAGTCTTGTGAAACTTTAGCATCTTTGATGACTGCTGAAAATTTAAAGAAATTACAGGAGTTAGCGGAAAAACAGCAAAAGAACCAAGAGCAAGAAAATGATGGTCAAAAAGTCAATCCACCGAGTAATGATAAGGTGAACCCTCCTAACAATGGTGATAATGTTGCTCCGCCTAAGGTTAATAATGGAGACAGTGTTGCTCCACCTAAGATCAATTAAGCTGTGGCAAAACCACTGAGAAACTCAGTGGTTTTGTCAGATTACTGTACTGTAGGAGCAGGAATAGAAACTCCAGGTGTAGAACGTACCTTTGTTGTTTTTTGTCCGGCAAAAGCCTCGTTGGCAATGCGGTTCATACGTATCAAATGGCCGATTTCCTCTGGAGTGTAGGCATTGGGGTCGAGCTTTTTCATCTCGGCGAAGTGAAACGATTTTTCGCCATTGCCAAGGGAGCGTACCGACGCCGTTACCAATGCTGCCTGGGTATCTGAAGCTACTACTCCACCACTGATCTTAACCGGCTTGCTGGTAGACCATACATAGTTATTCGCCTCATCGTTTTCTCCAGATACATCGTCTTCTGAATCCGCAACGATTGCAAAGTAGTATTCTCCTGTCACATTGGGAATGGAAAGGGTCACGGAATTGGTGGAATCACGGGTCAGAGTCGTGTTTTGGGCGAAGTCAATATTCCAATCGCAGTAGGTTGCACCGGTTGTGGAGTCCGTTGCAGTGGTACAACTGCTGCTACTCCCGCTGCTGATAAAGCGATCGTAGTAGAGAACACCAAAGTCGTTGGCATCTGTTGCACTGTAGTATACTACAGCAGCGCGCCATTGCGAAGTAGAGCCGTCGCTTACTGTCACAGAAGATTGGCCGATGTTTTTGATGCTGTACTGTAGTTTTACCTCTGAGCTAGAGGAACCTGAGGCAAAAGCAATCGAAACAGCTTCCAAGTCTTGGCCTGAGTCGGTTACCTTATTAGAACTCGCGGCATTTTTAGCGACAAAGGCAGCAAAACCGAACTCATTTTCAAAGAAACTATAGTCTACCCAAACGGTACCTTGGTCTCCCCAGGAGGAACCCCAACTATTTACTACCAAGTAAGCACTGCGAGAATCATCATAGCCACCTATGATCATCGCGTGGTAGGCGTGCTGGCCGCTGTAGTTATAGGTTTCTGGAGAGTTCAATGTGCCGGAGGTGTAGTTCATAAAGTTGTCACCTAATTTTGCTCCGATTACCACTGGTCGGTTGTTGGCGATACTTTCTTTGATGGCGGTTCTGTCGGTGGTTTCCAAACGGCGGTAGTTTTCGATCTTGTAGTTTGCTGCTTCTGTCGACCATGTAGACCAGTTGGAGTCAGAAGTAGCTGTAGAGTTGCTACAATTTCCTAAATTTTCATAAGGAACTGTAGATTCGGTGGGGATACCGTTGGTTTGGACAGAGGAAAGAGCCACTTCAAAACCTGTTCCACCACAACCCGAACCCTTCTGATCATCCGCAATCGACCAGAATAGGTATTTGGGACTAAACTGAGCCGTTGTAGCCGTTGGAGAGGCTTGTGTATCTACCGCTTCTAAGTAAGACTTCATATTGTAACCCACAGCCCAAGCCACACAGGTACCGTACTGACCTTGGTTTCCCATCGGAGGAAAGTAGTTGGTACTGCCGTCTGTAGGTTGGTAGAGGTATTTACTGGTTGGTAAAGTGGCACGTACGGTATTACGAGCGCTTCTACCAAATTTACTAGCAATAGCTGCGAATTGGATATTTTGTGCTACATTATCCCAACTAGAACGTTCTGCCGTACAGTGGTTTAGGCTGGCACGTGCTTCTGTAGAGGTTGGGCACTCGCCACCTTTTAAAAAATCACTCAAGAGTCCAGGGGCGGCAATCCCCATAAACAAAAACCAAGTTTGCAGCCAATTGTCTTCTTTCTTTTTTGATGTACAGGCAGTAGAAAAAAGGCTGACGATAAGTAAAATAAGAACTGGTTGTAACAGTTTTTTCATGCATAAGCTCCTTGTCAGAAAACCAAACGGCTTACTATCTTCTAATCTCTAAATATCAGAGTATCCTAAATGTAATTATTTTGTAAATAAATTATTCGGAAGAAAAGGAATGGATGATATGTAAAATTTCTTGTGCGTAGAGTTGCGTCTTGACTTGTCCCATCCCTTTGATTGCTAACAAATCTTCAGCAGTTTGTGGTTTTTGTGCGGCAATATCTGTAAGTACCTGATTGGCTAAGATCATGTACTTTTTTTGGTTTTTACGGCGCGCCTCTCTATCGCGGAAATTGCGCAATTCTCGTAGCAGTTGGTTGCGAGAGGTGTTTTTTTGGATTTGCTTGGGTAAGCTGGGCGATTTCGCAATTGCCATAGATCTATAGGGAGTTGCTAATTTTGGGTATTTCTTCCCTTTGATACGCAGGCTGCCTTTTTTAACTAGTACATCGATCTTGTCCTTTAGGGCTAACACAGGAATGTGTGCGAGTTTCCCATGTAGAGGATGGTTTTCTAGGCGAAATTTCAAAACATCCTTTGCCTCACTGCCGCGCAAGACGTTGCAAACAATCGTTTTACCAAATTTCCCAGAAAAATTGCCGACAAAATTGAGAATTGCCTCTTCTTCCCCTTCTTGGAAGTTATAACTGAGGTCTTGCTTTTTTTGGGCTTCTTTTTTCTGCCAAGTCTTTTGCCACTCTTCTCCACTTGCGTTGTCACCACGACAGACATCGCATTTTTGGCAGTCCTCTACCTCTTCGGCAAAATAATTGCAGAGAAAACGTTGGCGGCATTCCTGGCTATAGGCGTATTCCTTGACCTTTTCCCATAGATTGGATTGGGTCTTGCTAAAACTGAGTCGTTTCTGGATGGCCAGGTCTTTTTCTTGGTACAATAGGACACAACGAGCTGGACGCCGATCCCTTCCTGCTCTTCCGGCTTCCTGGTAGTAAGCTTCGACAGAACCAGGGATTTGGTAGTGCATCACAAGCCGGATGGTCGGAATGTCGATACCCAGTCCAAACGCATTGGTTGCTAGGAGTATATTCTTTTTTCCACTTAAAAACTGGTTCTGTGCTCTTTCGCGGAAGCCCTCTGGTTTGCCACCGTGGTAGTAACCGACTCGGCTACCCAGAGGTTTTAAGAATTTAGCCAGGTCTTCGGTAGCTTTGCGGGTTGCACAGTAAATGATTGCCTTGTCGTGGCTTCCTAGGGCTTCTAGCTCTTGTAATATATGCTGGCGTTTTTCTTCGTCGCTGCTGCAGAATTTGACTGCCAAAGATAGGTTTTCTCGTAAGAAACTCTCCTGTACAAAATTTGCATCTTTTAAGCCTAGATATTTATAAATTTCTTTTTGCACATTTGCGGTTGCCGTTGCAGTTAGAGCCAAAACGGGAGCTTTGTTGTCCAAGGCTTCTTGCAACAGCATGAGCTTGGTATATTCTGGACGAAAGTCATGCCCCCAGCGGGAGATACAGTGCGCTTCGTCGATGACTAGCATTTTAACTTGCATTTGCTTGGCTTGGTTCAAAAAATACGAGGAAACGGCTCGTTCTGGAGACAGGAACAGAACTCTGATTTTACCAGTGACTGCATTGCTAAGTGCTTTGAGTTGTTCCAATTCATCGATCGAAGAATTGTATACTGCGGCAGGAATACCCAAATGCTCTAAGGATTCAGCTTGATCCTTCATGAGTGAAATTAAGGGGGATATGACCAAAATAACACCTGAAGAGAAATACACAGCAGGCAGTTGGTAAATGAGTGATTTGCCACCTCCAGTGGGTAACAAGACAAAAGTATCCTGCCCCGATAGGATGGAGCGTACTGCGGCTTCTTGTCCAGGCCGGAAGTTGGAATACGCGAAATGTTCCCTTAAGATTTGTAAAAGTTTTTCAGAGGATACCAAAGTAGATGGTGAAAATATATACTAGACGGTATTTCGAACTTACCGTCTAGTAAAAAGGTATGTAAGGGATCAATCGCTATTTAATTTGCGTAATAAGTTTAATAACTCTAAATAAAGCCAAACCAAAGTAACCATCAAACTGAATGCTCCATACCACTCCATATATTTAGGAGCACCACTTTGAGCACCTCTTTCAATAAAATCAAAGTCGAGCAATAAAAAGAAAGAAGCAATTCCTATTACTAGTAGAGAAAAGCCAATACCAATTGCACCATTACCATGAATATAAGCCACGCCTGGAAGGAAAATACCAGCAATCCAAGTAACTAGGTACATTAAAATAATTGCAAAAGCTCCCATCATTACAATAGAGCGTAGCTTATCAGTTACTTTAATGGTACCAGTTTTGTAAAGAACCAGCATGGCAAACATAATACCAAAGGTCAAACCAACGGCTTGGATGACAATCCCACCATAGAGACTGTTCATATAAGCGGAAATCCCTCCTAAAGAAAGACCTTCTAATGCTGCGTAGATAGGAGCTGTATAGCCAGCTAAATGAGGCATAAAAATAGTCAGTAAAGCCATAATGAAGCTACCAATGACACCAATTATCATGTAGGTAGTGATACTTTCAATGCCACCAGTATAGAACTGCTCCCATACAAAGCCAGCCGGAACCAACGCGAATAAGAAGAGTAGAAATGTTTTATTGATTGTTCCGTCGATAGTCATCCGATCACTAGTAGCTGCGATGCCCCGGTTTTCGGAAAATACCCTTTCACTCAATGCAGGGTTTGATGATCTCATATAAATTACCTCCAAAGATAATTGTTAGACGGCCGAAGCCCCTAAGTTTCACTGTTCTCTAGGAAAAAAAAGAGTGTCAATTCTTTCCCAGTTTTTTATAAGATTATTTATCTGTTATGGAAATCGGAAAAATCCTAATTGCCAATCGCGGAGAAATTGCCCTACGAATCCAGCGTACTTGTCGCAGTTTGGGCATCCCTAGCGTGGCTATCTATTCTCCTGCCGATGTGAATAGCCCTTTTGTCCAAGCCGCTGAGGAAGCCTATTCCTTAGGGGATTCTTCAGAGGCTGCACAATCCTATCTAAACATAGAAAAAATTATCAAAATTTGCCAAAAAGCTGGAGTAGATGCCGTACATCCCGGCTACGGTTTTCTTTCCGAAAATGCCAATTTTGCACAAGCCCTGGAAAATCATAAGATTTGCTTTATTGGCCCAAAAGCGGAGTCGATCCGCTTGATGGGAGATAAGGTCTCGGCAATTGCAAAAATGCGTAGTGAAGGAGTCCCTGTTGTTCCAGGGTTTCACGCCCAAACCATGTCGGAGTCCGAGCTGCTGGAACAAGCTGAGAAAATCGGTTATCCTATTCTCATCAAAGCCAGTGCCGGGGGCGGTGGTAAGGGAATGAAACGGGTCTATCAGGCGGAGGACTTTGCAGCGGCTTATGCGTCTGCCAAAAGAGAGGCAAAAAATTTCTTTGCCGACGAGCGCGTTTTTATCGAAAAATACATCGAAAACCCCCGCCATATTGAAATCCAAGTCTTTGGCGATACACAGGGCAACGCTGTCCACCTCTTC
>JBCCIA010000235.1:0-9578 GCA_039028475.1 Spirochaetota bacterium
GAGAAACAAGAGAAATCTTCTGTTTTCCTTTCTGACTCAAAATTTATGCAAGACCTGTCCTCGGCTGACTTCTCTAAGAAAACAGTTGGAGGTCCTTACAAGGATGTTGGCAAAACAATTTTTGTCGAATTCCAAAGCATTGACATTGGTGAGTCAAAGCCAGTGGAAGCCAATACGTTACAGGCTAATCGTTCGCAAGAGTTGCTTATGACATTTTTAGAAGAAATAGAAAAATCGATTGGAAAAGCATACCCAATTGTAAAGAATAATACAAAACAAAAACAGGCAAACTAGTAAAGCAACAATATGGAAATTAGAGCAGAGTTCGTAAACCCGTTTATCGAAGCAGCATCTCTTGTATTCAAAGAAGTGCTGCAATTGGAACTAATTCGTGGAAAGTTGAAAATCAAAGATACTCCGGCTCCAAAATACGAAGCTGCTATAGTCATTGGTGTCATTGGTGCCTATAAGGGTGAAGTCGTATACAGCATGAATTTAGATTGTGCGTACAAAATGGCCAAAAAGCTTATGCCAAGCCTTGATGACAATACTGTAAAGGATGAATACAAGGATATTATTGGTGAGATTGGCAATATGACAACTGGTAATGCGGTTAATATTTTTTCTTCTAGCGGTCAGTTTGTAGATATTACCACTCCAAACATTATTGAAGTAAATGATACTTCTATTCGTTTTAGTAATACAACTACACTATCACTCAACCTCTACTCTAAGTTGGGACAAATAGAAGTCAATATCGCAATCTTATAAATGGCGCATCCTACGGATCACTTCGTCTAAATAGATACTGTCTTTAAAAAACTTTTCTTCTGCGCGGGCTTTCTGGAGAAATCCTTGGTAGTACTTTCGTGCCTTCTCTTCATTTTTCACACTTGTATCACCGGTCTGGTAGATCCTACCACTGAGGTAGTAGGCATCGTCAATATAATTAGAGTTTTTGTGCTCTAAAATCAATAGAGAGAGGTAATCTAAGGCTGGTATATATTCGTGTAAACGGAAATGCAGATTTCCCAAAGCCCAAAGAGTTTTTGCTACAATTGTATCGGTTTTTGGAGCTTCGGTGAGCACCTTCAAATAATATGGTATCGCTTCATTGACTTGTTTTTTATCTTTTGCAGATGTAGCTAGAGCCATTGCCAATTCAAAGTAGGCTTTGTACTTTACATCTTCCTCTTGGATGCCTTGCAAAAGAGATTTTGCAGCGGTAAGGTCACGTTCCATCCCCAACAGTCGTAACCGATCCAACTTGGCTTTGGTAGAAAACTCTCCCTGTTTTTGTATAGAGTCCTGTAATTCTACCACAGCTTCTTTATTACGCACACGGTTCATATAGTAACGCGCTCTATCAAAAGGAGGTTTTGATTCATCTTGGCGTTTGCCACCTTGCCTTTTGGACTTAGAGCGAATATCTTTCAAATTCGGCAACTTACTAACTTGGTTGGTAGAAGACGAGCTTCCAGTCTCATTGTTTTTTTTGGTAGAACTCTCTGGCGAAACCTCTACGCGTGATGTATTGTTTTGTTTGCCAGTGGTATTATTAGCAGAGTTTGTCTTATTTGTTGTACCAGCTGTATTTTCTCCTGTTTTGGATGAGGTGTTGGAACTATTTCCTATGCCTGGAAATGGCAAATAGATCTCTTCGGCAGATAGACCAATGCCTGCAAAAAAACAGAAAACAAGGGTAGTGTAGAGTTTAGTATTTGGCAACTTTTTACTCCCCGATCGGCAATAGTTCGGTCTTACGAACATTTTCAGACCTTTGGTATTTAGGGCGCAAACGAATTTTCTCTGGTACATTTTTACCTTTTTCCGTTTTGGCATTTGCTTTCTCCCCTATCCGATCGGTATAATTTACTTTACCGCGTTTCAAGATACTCTTTTCGTTTGTCTTTGAGCCATCTTGCAAGAGTTGGGATTCTTCCAGCTTAGGAGGATTGGAATATGGATTGCGAATATCAGAATTTGTTTCTAAACGATCCGAAGGTTCAATCCGCAATTGGTCATTAGAGTATTCATATAAAGTAGGATTTTTCTTACCTGTGCGTAGTGAGTTCAAGGTTCTACTCTTTTCATTGAGAAACCTTTGATCCTTCTCCAAAAGACCTGCATTGACGGCATGGTTTGCATCTAACTCGGGTTGTTCCTCTTTTTTTTGTACTCCTGACTCGTTTTTTTCTGAAGATTGTGGTGTCGAGGAGTAGGGTTGGAAGCGCATTTCTTGGCGTATCTCTTGCTTGGGCAGATCCATTGAAGGCATGCGAATATCAGTTCTTCTACGATTGTAGTCTTTCTCGATTTCTTCCTGAAATAACGTACGGGTATCTTTTGCGAGGTCTTGACCCTCTTGGGTTGCTTGTCCAGTTCCTTTTTGCCAACCATAATAAGCGGCAAACCCGAGGAGTAAGATGAATACTAAAATAGCGATCATCCGTAAGAAACTAGCCACATTTTCTGGGACTTTACGAGCGAGATCATCAAGAAAAAGGAAAAATTTTTTTAAATCAATACTCTTCAGGAAGTTCATATAACTCTCTTCGGTATTTTGAAAGAAAAATTTAGATTCCTCAAAAAAACTTTTTTTTAAGCGATCTTTTCGTCTGCTTTTAATACAAAAACAGGTTGATCCTCATTGAGTACAGCTTCTTTGGTGATGATAACCTCTTCCACATCATTGCGAGAAGGGATTGCAAACATCACATCTAGCATGATATCTTCTACAATAGCTCGCAGACCTCTAGCACCAGATTCTCGTTTGATAGACTGGCGTGCAATCTCCTCGACTGCCTCGTCGGTAAACTTGAGATTCACATTCTCCATCTCTAGCATTTGTGTGTATTGGCGCATGATGGAATTCTTTGGTCTGGTAAAGATTAGTTTTAAGGCTTCTATATCCGCTTCATCAAGGGTTGCTACAATCGGCAAACGACCGACAAATTCTGGGATCAAACCGTATTTTAGTAGGTCTTCTGGAATTACATTTTTGAAGATCTCTGCCTTGCTGGTATCTCTGCTAATTGTGTCGGTAGCGTTATCAAAACCGATGTTTTTCACACCAATACGGGAATTGATGATTTTATCCAGATCTACAAAAGCACCACCGCAGATAAAAAGAATATTTTTGGTGTCTACCGAGATATATTCTTGGTGCGGATGCTTGCGACCCCCCTGGGGTGGTACATTGGCAACTGTTCCTTCTATAATTTTTAAAAGGGCCTGTTGCACCCCTTCTCCACTTACATCGCGGGTGATCGAAGCACTATCTGTTTTACGAGAAATTTTGTCGATCTCATCGATATAGATGATTCCAAGCTCGGCTCTTTTGATATCATTGTCAGAATTCTGGATTAACTTCAGAATGATGTTCTCCACATCCTCACCTACATAGCCTGCTTCTGTTAAGGCGGTAGCATCTACAATTGCAAAAGGAACTTTTAAAACTTTTGCCAAAGTCTGTGCCATTAGTGTTTTCCCACTACCGGTAGGGCCAATCAATAAAATGTTAGACTTATCTAATTCGATATCATTTTTACCAGAATTGTAATTTATCCGTTTGTAATGGTTGTATACAGCGACAGAGAGAGCTCTTTTCGCATCGTCTTGGCCAATTACATACTGATCTAAAATCTTATGGATTTCTTTTGGCTTGGGTATTTCACCTAATAGGGCTGGTTTATCAATGGTTTGGCTGGGTTCTTCGGAAATGATTTCGTTGCATAGGGCTATGCACTCGTCACAAATATAGACACCAGGACCAGCGACCAAGCGTTTGACTTGGTCTTGTGCTTTTCCACAAAAGGAACAATGTAGCTTTTCTTTACTCATAAATTTGTCTTATTTACTTGCCTCGTCATCTACCTTTTTGCGATCCATAATGACATTGTCTAAAATTCCATATTCTTTTGCTTGCTCTGCGGTCATATAGAAGTCTCTTTCAATATCCTCACTGATCTTTTCTAACGTTTGACCGGTATGCTTTTGGTAGATTTCGATCATTGTTTTTTTAACCCTTTCAATTTCATTCGATTGGATTAAAATATCGCTCGCCTGTCCTGAAGCTCCACCATGTGGTTGGTGTAGCATAATACGTGAATTTGGCAATGCAGAACGCTTGCCTTTAGCTCCCCCTGCGAGTAGGAGAGATGCCATAGAGGAAGCCTGTCCTAAACACAGGGTTCTCACTTCTGGCTTGATGTATTGGATGGTGTCATAAATCGCTAGACCTGAAGAGATGTATCCACCAGGAGAATTGATGTAGAGATATATATCCCGCTCAGGGTTATCTGCCTCTAAAAACAATAGCTGGGCGGTAATTACATTTGCATAGTTGTCATCAATGGCGTGACCGATAAAAATGATACGATCTTTGAGTAAGCGGGAGAATATATCATACTGTCTTTCTCCGCGACTTGTTTGTTCAATTACATAGGGCATTAAACTCATAAATTAAAACCTCAGGACTCCTTCGAGAGTAGTTTTTTTGCGTCATCAACGGTAATGTCATTAGATTTTGTTTTTTTAGCATTATCAACCAAAAAACGAAAAATCTTTTGAATTGTCAGATTCTCACGGATTACTTTAGGATCAGGCTTTTGGTCTTGCTGGTGTTGTTCTGCGTGCTGCTGTGCTTTTTCCAACTCTGCTTGCACTTCCTCTTCACTCACTTCTACTTTTGCCTCAGAGGTCAGTTTCATGAGAACTAGGGAGTTTTTGATCCTGCGTGTACCCATCTCTTGGAAGGTTTTCTCCACATTTTCTAAAGTATCTTTCACCGCTTCCGCGTATTGTTCCATAGTGAATTGTGGAATTCTTTGTCGGTAAAGCATTTCTTTGAATACATTTTCTCCTTCTGTTTTTAAGAGGGATTCTGGAATTTCAAACTGGCTGTCTTCTACTACACGGTTTAGGATATCTTGTGAATACATCTCGTGTAGGGAATCTTCATAGTATTTGGTAATGTCATTCTCTAAGTTTTCCCGCAATTTTTGCAAGGTTTCGGTTTCATTCCATTCAATCGCCAGATCATCGTCAATTTCGGGGTACATCACTTTGTTCACTGCAACAACGTTTACTTCAAAAGTAAAAGATTTCCCACGGAACTGTTCTCCCGGATGATCTTCTGGATATGTGTATGCAAAGGACTTCTCTTCACCGGTTTTCAAGCCCATGAAGTGTTCATCTAAACCTTTAGGATTTGCCTTCTTGCCAATATAGTATTGGATACTGCTTTCGGGGATTTCTTTGGCTTTTTCTTCTTCTGTTAGATCTGCCGGAATTGTTCGTACCTTTGCCTCTACCATATCCGTATCTTGCGAAGTTTCTTCTTCCTCTTTCAGCTGGATTTTAGCTAAATTGAAGCGGATTTCTTCGATTTCAGAATCAATCTCTTCCGGCTTTACTTTCAGCTTATGAACCTGTAACTTATGTCCTGTATAGGAGCCTAAAGTGACTTGTGGGGTTATTTCAAAGGAAGCAATCGCTTCTAGAGTATCGTTTCTCTCGTACTTCTCAATCTTTACCGAAGGGGCATTGTACGGCATATGTTCTAATTTTGGCAAAAGTTGGAGTAAGGAATCATTGATAATGATATTGAGAGCATCATCCGTTACCGATTCGCCTAACACCTTTCGAACCATATCGATGGGAGCCTTGCCTTTGCGGAAGCCATTGACTTTTAAGCTTTTTTGAGCCCTCTCATAAGCCTTTTTAAAACCTTCCTCAATTTCTTCTGGAGTAAAGGTTATAGATAGATCTGCTGTAGCGTTATCGTTTTTTGTTAGTTTATATTCCATGGTGATTCTGCAAAAATTGTGGAGAATAGGACGAATGAGCGGGAAACGGGACTTGAACCCGCGACCCCCTCCTTGGCAAGGAGGTGCTCTACCACTGAGCTATTCCCGCAAAAGTATTGTTCACCATTTAAATCTGAGTTCTTTTTTTGTAAACGAATAAATTTGTGTTAGTTATGAAAATACGTTTATTCTTGACTTAGGTGCCGCTAACAGAAAAAAATGAAGCATGCGTCTCTACCAGTTCCCCTTTTCTCATTTTTGCGAAAAAGCAAGTTGGGCTTTACAGTATTGTGGAATCTCTTTTGAAAAAGAAGACTTAATGCCTATGTTCCATCTAGTAACAACCATGCCCAAAAGTGGGCAGAGTAGTGTTCCCGTCTTGCAATACGAGGGAAAGATACTCAGTGGTTCCTCTGCCATTATTGACTTTGCTATCGAACACTCAGGTAGCACCCTTTTACAGCCTAAAGGTATGAGTGAATCCGAAAGCCAACATTTTGAGAAAATGCTAGACAAACAAATTGGCCGTCCTATGCAAACTCTTGTCTACCAAGCCTTATTGCAGTCACCAGAAGGGATCGTAGATCTTTGGAGCAAAAACTTCTTTTTCGCTACACTCTACCGTATTGGTTTTTCAGCAGTCGAACAAATACTCAGTTCAGGTTATGATATCAATCCATACGGAGTCGCAAATGCACATAACAAACTAACTATTTGCCTGCAAAGATTAGACAAAATTTTCGCAAGCCAAGCCTATATTACGGGAGATCAGTTTAGCAGACTTGATCTAACTATGTCTGCACTTCTCTACCCCTTAGCCTATTTACGAGATACCAGTAGAGCCATGCCGGAGATCCCGGATAGCTTACAAGATATGATGCAACCGCTATTTGACAAATATAAAAACTACCATACCTTGGACAAAGTACAAGAGTTTTATCAGAAATACCGTAAACCCACAAGCGCCAGTTAGAACGTTTCTAGCGAGAAGAGGAAAATTTTCTATTGTAAGAATATGAAATTATCTTAAAATGAAACTATGAATATAGAAAATTTAGAACAATTGAGTAGAGAAAAGGGATTGTGTTTAGAGTTATACGAAGCCATAGCAAGTTATATCGTAAATGAGCGAGGGAATACACGGAGCAGCGTCTGGTATTATAACAAACATAGAAGTGGCATAGAATGCAAAACGCTATTTGACAACCGTGGAAAAGATTTCATCTCTGGTTTTTTCATTTATGAGGAAGACTGTCCAGCTTATTTTGCAGAATTAGCGGAAGGCAGAACTATCATTGCCAACAATGCAAGACAGTACCCAGCTACAGAAGACTTCACCGATGGATATTTTGAACCAAATGAAATCTTCTCTCTCCTAGATGTTCCGATTAGAGATACGACTGGAATCGTGCGAGGAGTCATTTGCTGTGAGCACTGTGAAGAACTTAGATATTGGGGCAAAGAAGACATCAAGATTGCCGAGGAAACGGCAAAAATTATCGGAGACCTATTAGAGGTTGCTTAAAAGAGTGTGTATACAATTCCAAGAGTTTGTTTTTCTCTAGTACTATGGATCATGCTATTAGAGTGTAAACATATGCCCCAAAAAGAAATTGCTAACACCTTCAAACGTAAATTTACACGACTTTACACAGAGAAAAATTTCAATGGAACCGTTCTGCTTGCACAAAACAATACGGTCTTATGGCAGGCAGCCCTTGGAATCGCAGACTTTCGCAACGGCAATGAATTATCCCTTGCCTCTACCTTCAATTTGGCCTCGGTTAGCAAACCCATCTTTGCCACAGCCATCCTCCTCTTAAAGGAGCAAAGAAAATTGCGTCTCAAAGATCCTATTACCAAATACCTACCTGGCTTGTATGCACCAGGGGTTACTGTACGTCATTTACTACATCATACTTCAGGTTTGGCTGACTATATCGAACTGATGGATGAGCATTGGACAAAGAAACGTCAGGTAGAAAACAAAGATGTGTTGCGTCTTTTCCAAAAGTTACAACCTAAGTTGTATTTTTCTCCTGGAAGCAAATTCGAATATAGCAATACGGGTTACGCATTTCTTGCAAATATTATAGCGAAAGCATCTGGGAAAACCGTACAAGAATTCTTACAACAAGAAATATTCACAGAATTAGGAATGGCAAACACCCATCTATGTAACGCAGGTAGCCCCGAATCTTCCTTACAAGCCATTGGTTTCCGAAGTAAAAAAACAAGAAACAAGCTCTACCACCAGACATACCTAGATGGTGTATCTGGAGACGGCAATATATGCAGCAATGTGACAGATCTACTCAAATTTGATAACGCCTTACGAAACGGCAAACTCCTGCAAGATGCGACTTTGCGAAAAGCCTACAAACCGGCAAAAATCAAAGGCAAAAAGAGTTATTATGGCTTTGGTTGGGAATTGTACCCCAGTGGAGATTTCGTCGAACACTCTGGAGAATGGCAGGGATTCCGCACATATTTTGGCCGCGATCTCAGTAGTGGTTATACCTTTATTGTGTTGGATAATTCGAATAATAGTGCGATGTTAGATACAGTGCAATCTATTCTAGACAAATTTTACCAATAAGAATATCATAGTAACTTTTCACAAACCAATACAATTGAGATTGACAATCAAAAACATATATCTTATCTTGTACGAAAGGGGTGGTAACAAACGATCATGTCAAAGTGCTGTGTAAAATACGAAAGAAAGGGTAAATTTTGTGGTTCCTGTCCGGTAAAAAAGAAACTCTCTAAGGAAGAAAGAAAAAGACTGATCAAGGAGAGTAAGAAGTAATTTTTAGTGTATTTACGAAAGAATTTTGCTTGGATATTTTTAGGGACAGATTACTCTAAATACCTATTTTTTGAAAAAATCTTTGTAAGTAGCTAAGCGGGAGTTCTACAATTTCTGCAATAGAATCTAAGGAATGGGAACTCTTTTTCAATTTGATTGCCACACGCAGAGACTTTTTTCTATCTCGAACTTGTTGTAGTTTTTCAGCTCTCTTTCGCGCTTTCTGGATGCCTTGCTCAATTCCTTTATCATAAGCATAGTCTTTCATAGCCTCAAAATCGCGTTCTGATTTAATACGCATTTCGTAGTAATCGCGGGTTTTCTGATCCAGGGATATGTCTTGCAATGCCTCTACTGCCTCTTCGATGACTGGGTTTCTTTCTTTGAGTGCTTTAAATTCTGCCTCCTGCATGTTTCCAGCTTCTCGGATTAGATAGATCCAGCATTCCAGTTCGCTTGCCAACTCTGGTATGGTTTTGAGAAACTCTGTTAGTTCGACGATATGGATCTCGAAATAGTTCGTCAAGGTTATTTGTGGTCTATCTTTTTCTAGCACATGGAAATTAAAGTGATACCCTGGTTCCTGCAATAATTTGAAATTCAGGAAGGACACCGAATACACCGGTTTCAATTTGTAAAACTCCTCTCCACGACTTATCTGCTTTGTATAGATTTTTGACCAGTAGTAGAGCACTCGTATTGCGTAGTAATTCTGTGGGTATGTCTGCATTTCGACGCCAAAATGATCTTGAAAGCAACATCGTTGTGTAGCGGTAGTAGTGCGAGCATTATCAATCCAGAAGGCTTTCAAGCGAAAGTGTTTGTATGAAAGCGACACAGTAGTTTTTTAATTCCCTTCCCTTAACACCCAACGATAAGTGTCCTGAAATTTCTAAAAAATCTTCCTAAAGAGCGAGTCTTTAAGTAAACTACTTATTGTATCTTATCATTTTTTA
>JBCCIA010000236.1:0-9533 GCA_039028475.1 Spirochaetota bacterium
CGTAAATATATTTCCTCATTGAATAGTGAGGATAATTTTTCTAAATCATCTCTAACTTTTTCAGAATCAGTTTCAGCAATCGTTTGTTCGGACATGAAAACTCTCCAAATGTTCCTTTTTGCGGTATTATAATTGTAGATAATAGAATAATAATTGCGAGTTTGTAAAATAAACCGGAATCGCTTACTATTCTTTCAGATGTTTGTTTGTAGTAAACTATAAATTGGGTTCACGAAAAGAAAAACTTCTATTCTCTTTGGTGAAAAAAAAACAGATGAGGCGATGTCATTCTGCTAAAACAGAATGACAATGCCCCCGTTCATTAATTTTGAGGGTTAGTTTGTTGGTTGGCCATCAGAATCAGTAGCACCACTGGAACTTCCTCCATCGGACTTTCCACAACCCAATTTACTAATCAAGTTTCTTAGGTGTACTTTTTTCTTTTTGTCTTCATCATCAAAGTCTACTTCATTTCCATCAAAATTTACTTCAAACACGTCAGTTAGTGCTTTCAATTCATCGAAGAATAGGTACACTGTTTCACCACTAGTTTGTGGAGTGGAACGTATTTTGAATTGTTTGAAAACTAAAGTCTTAATTTGTGGATATGAATTTGTATCTTGAGGAACATAAGCAGGAATAGTAGCCGTTAAAGGTCTCCAACCTATGTAATCCAAAGATCCGAATTTTACGATGTGAGAATCACCCTTCCAGTCTTCTAACCAACCTTCTAAAGTATACTCGTTCCCTCTTCCCAAAACCCAGACAGATAGCTTGCGTACAACACCGGGTAACTCGATCCCATAGATTTCGTAAACAGCATTGTTAACGCCACGCTTATTAGCATCTTTTTTGTAGTCTTGGCGAGAAAGATCGTTATCAGTAACATAGCTTCTGATTCTTTCTACTTTGTAGGAATCGTTACGAGGTGGTCTAATTGTCACTTCATTGTACCCAGGATAGGTAAAACGAAACTTTGTTGCCATCAACTTATTATCTTTCTTTAGATAGTGCTTTAAGTCTCCTGGAACTCCATTTACAATCTTAGCTTCTCGGATTGCTTGTGAGGAGCTTGCTTTTGGCTCGTATTTGAAGTTGTTGTCATAGTAAGTAGGAGGAATGATTTTGTCTTTATCAGTAAAGACTTCCCATCCATATTCAGCTTTTGTACATTCCCACGATTCAACCGTAATGGCTTTTAATTCAGAACTACTTACATCATTTCCAATCGCTGTACCAACAGAGTTACTTTTAGCAAATGTAAAACCTCCGATTAGTGATAGAGCGAATAACGATATCGAAAGTACTACAGATGTCTTTCGTATTTGATTCATATTTTCTTCCCCTTTCAACACCTTATTAGATTCTACCAATTATCCTTGATTTCATATCCGGGATAAATCATATCAGACTTATCTGTTCTAACTTCTAAGTCATCCAAATAGAAATAGAAATCTCCTCCTACTTCGTGTGGACCACTAGTTACAAACAGAGAAACGAAGTGCAAGTTCTTGTCTTGCAATGAAAAACGGCTACTTTGTGGGATGTACCCTGGAATAGTAGCCGTTAATTTTCTCCAGCCAAAAAAGTCTAACTTTCCTAATCTGATGCTGTGTAACTTGCCTCTGTAATCGCGGAATTTAGCATACAATGTATGATTGAATTTTCTTCCAAGAACCCAGACAGAAACTTGTCTCGCTTTTCCCTTGATGATATATTCATGAGGAGGTGTAACTTCTACTCTATCAAATCCCCTTTCGGCAAAATAAGTTTTTACACCCAGAAAATGGTTTTTCTTCTCAATTCCTTCTTTTCCAGTGGGCTGTCCCTTTGGGGTTGACTTTTCATCAAATACATCTTTGATTATCCCTCTCTGAACCATTTTTAGAAGTTTTGTATCACCAAGAGGAGTGGTCGAAAGAGCGCTCCAATCTTCAGCTTCTTCAAAATCTTCCAGTGTTACTCTTTCAAGCGGATCATTCTTATCTCCACCTGAAGCATCTCCAGAGGCGTCAGTAGCAGTGCTATCAGTACCAGTAGGCTCTTCAGCATAAACTGAAAATACTGATAGTAGTACTATCGATACCATCGCGATAAATCTTTTAAAACTCATTAGAATCTCTCCTCATAAATTGAACGGACTAATTTAATACTTAACTATTAAAGCGGTCAAATTGGCAAACCTTATTCTTTGTTTTCCTGCATCTTTACTTTAAATTTTGATAGAACTTCGATCATCCTATCGACTCCTTCCGCAGGGATGAAAATAGAAGATTTTTTGCTGTTTGACCATTCTGAAACTTTCAGATAAAACCCAGCTTGATTTTTTTTCAAGTCCACCAAAAAAGTCTTATTGTGGGTGACAATTTTTTCAGTTTCTATCTCAGGATCCATCATAAGCTTCATTCACTCCCTAATCAGATAACTTCCTATTACACGGATTGTGCAAAAAATAGCTATCACTTATTGTTAGTATCGGACTTAGAAAGAGAAAAATTAGCAAGAGAAACGCGAAAGGTACAAGCATTTTCTCTTTCTAAAGGAAAAAATTTTATTTTTTAAGCTGGATGCCTTTTTTTACTTTCGCAACAATCTCCTTAGCGTTCAGTCCAAACTCTTCTAATAGCTCTTTCCATTTCCCCGATTTACCAAAAGTATCTTGCATCCCGACTTTTAAAACGGGTACAGGGAATTCTTCACCAAGCAATTCAGATACAGCAGAACCCAATCCACCAATCACATTGTGTTCTTCACAAGTCACTACAAGACCTGTTTTTTTCGCACTAGCAAGAATTTGTTCTTTGTCTAATGGCTTGATAGTAGCCATATTGAGGACAGTTGCCTCAATACCTTCTTCCTGCAAAGCCTGTGCGGCAAGTTCTGCTTCACCCACCATAAGGCCGCAAGCAATGATACAAACATCTTTACCTTCCCGACGCACTTCTGCTTTGCCCAGTGAAAACTGGTAATTCTCTCGCTGTAAAATAGGGATTGCTGGACGACCCACACGAACATATACTGGCCCTTTATAAGCGGCAATTGCATGTATAACCTGCTTGGTTTCCTCATAGTCAGAAGGACAGATCACGGTCATTTCAGGGATTACACGCATAAGAGCAAAGTCTTCAATACATTGGTGCGAGGCTCCATCTTCGCCAACCGTAACTCCACCGTGTGATGCCACTAATTTGACATTGAGACCCGGGTATGCCACACTATTGCGCACTATTTCCCAAGCTCTACCTGACAAAAACATAGCAAAAGAAGAGGCAAATGGGATAAGGCCTGAAAGAGAAAAACCTGCGGCATGACCCACTAAGTTTTGTTCTGCGACCCCAACATTGAAAAACCTATCAGGAAACTTTTTCTTAAACGACGCAGTTTTGGTAGATCCAGAGAGATCGGCGTCTAAAACAACGACATTCGTATTCTTTTCCCCAAGCTCTACCAGCGCATCTCCATAACCATCTCTTGTTGCTTTCTTTTCAGCGGATTGGTTTGTATCAACGCCACCCATCTATTTTAGAGCCTCCGCCTTGTCTGTATTTTCCCAAGTAAAGGTATCACCACTTCTACCAAAATGCCCATAAGCGGCTGTATCGATATAGTTTCTTTCTTTTTCAAGTAATTTCAAAGAAGTGATAATGCCTTTAGGGGTAAGGTCAAAGTTTGCTGTTACTCTTTTGGTCAACTCTTCTTCTGAAACCTTTCCCGTTCCAAAAGTATCCACTAGCACAGAAACTGGTTCAGCTACACCAATTGCATATGCCAACTGCACCTCACACTTGTCTGCTAAGCCTGCTGCAACGATATTTTTAGCAATATAACGTCCCATATACGCAGCCGAACGGTCTACCTTAGAAGGGTCTTTGCCGGAAAAAGCACCACCACCATGCCTTCCATAACCACCATAGGTATCTACAATGATTTTTCGACCGGTCAAACCAGCATCACCATGTGGTCCACCAATTTCAAACTTTCCAGTAGGGTTAATAAAATAACGAGTATCTTGCAGAAAATCAAGTGGCACTACTTTTTTGATACACTCTTCTACCACCGCTTCACGAATCTTCTCTTGGCTCACATCGGGAGTGTGTTGGGTGGAAACAACAACAGTATCAACCTTTACCGGTTTCCCGTTTTCATAGACAACCGTTACCTGTGACTTGGAATCTGGTCGTAGGAAATCCAAAGTCTTACTATGGCGTAATTGTGCCAAATTTTCTAAAATTTTATGAGAATAGTATATCGGCATGGGCATCAGTTCGGGAGTTTCGTTGATAGCAAAGCCAAACATCAAACCTTGATCTCCAGCCCCCTGCTCCTTGAATAACCCCTCTCCAGCGGTAACACCTTGGGAAATGTCAGGACTTTGTTCGTGTAGATGAGAGGAAACAACAGCAAAATCCGCGTCAAAATACATCGCTATATCGTTATAACCAATTTTTCGGATCACGTCGCGAGCAATTTTAGCGGAGTCAACATTGCCTGTACTGGTAATTTCTCCTGCAATCACTACTAAATTAGTAGATACCAAAGTCTCACAAGCTACCCGAGATGCCGGGTCTTGCTGTAAATAAGCGTCTAAAATAGCGTCTGAAATTTGATCACATACTTTATCTGGATGTCCTTCGGATACGGACTCAGAAGTAAAAATAAAATTATTAAGTGACATATTTTTCCTTTTTTTACCAATATTTCCCAGATTTTCTCTGGAATTATACTTTCCAAGGCTTACCTTACTGCATCAGCTTGTGGACAAGCTGTATATATAGAAAAATACTATTGGTTTGCTCTTATGAATATTCCTTGGAATGAAAACTAGAATCTCAATGTACGACTATATGTCAATCTATTGATTCATATAAGACCTTGTTCCTGAAAGAGAGCTTTCTCGCACAGAAAAAGTTTTTTTCTTTTCGAGAAAACAACTTGCTGGTTTTTAGAATCCCATGAAGGTTCGTATTTCTGAAATCAAGCAAGGGAAGAGAATTCGCAAAGAAATTGGTGACATAGAAGGACTCAAAGAATCTATGAATCACATCGGCCTTTTACACCCTATTATACTCGATTTAGATTACAATTTAATTGCAGGTAGCCGTCGCTTAGAAGCTGCAAAAGCCTTGCATTGGGACTCTATTGAAGCAAAATTAGTCGATACCAAAGATAAAAAAACCAAACTCATGATTGAACTACAAGAAAATAATACAAGAGTCGATTTTACTCCTTTAGAAATCAAAAACTCCCAAGAAATCCTACGAATCCATTCACAAAAGAATGTTTTGACCAAACTAGCTCTCTGGTTGAAGGACAAATTAAGTAGATGATACAAAGAATTTTTATCAATTACATACGTTTGATGCGACCGGAACAATGGGTGAAAAACTTGATCCTTTTTGCAGGAATCCTATTTGGCAAAAAGATCTTTGAAACCGATATGCTCCTACGTAGTACGAGTGGGTTTCTTATGTTTTCTCTGATAGCCAGTTGTCAATATGTAATCAATGACTATCTAGATAGAAAAGAAGACGCAAACCATCCAGATAAAAAATATAGACCTTTGGCATCTGGAGCTATCGAACCAGGGATTGCTCTATCGCTTACGGCGTGCCTATTGCCTATCATTCTCGTCTCTTCCTACGTTTTAGAACCTGATTTCTTTTTTATCTGTATTTTTTACTTCTTATTCAACCTTGTGTACAGCAAATTTCTCAAACATATAGTTATTTTGGATGTGATGAGTATTAGCTTAGGTTTTATCTTACGAGCAATTGCAGGTGCCGTGATTGTCAAAGTAGACATTTCCAATTGGCTATTACTGTGTACTTTTATGCTATCACTATTTTGGGGATTTAGCAAACGTAGGGGAGAATTGACTCTGTTGAGCAAATCTGCGGGTAGGCATCGCAAAATTTTAGAAGAATACTCTCCCGCTTTTTTAGACCTAATGATGGGCATTGTAGCTACACTCACCATTATGAGTTATGCGATGTATACGATAAGCCCAGACACAATCGAGAACCTAAAAACAGACCGTCTATTTTTTACCATTCCTTTGGTAGTATACGCAATTTTTCGTAGCCTGTACATTATTTACATCAAAAACATGGGGCACAATCCCACCAAAGCAATCCTTACAGACATCAGCGTCCTAAGCTCAGGAGTCATTTGGACGGTTATGGTAATTGTTTTGATGTATACCAGCTCCTAGCTTTAGCACAACCATATTTCTCCTTCTTCAGGAAGGAAAACTGTCTCTGGCAATTCTCTTGGCAAAGACAATCCTTTTTTTTGCCGAAATTCTCGTTGCAGGTGCACCAGAGCTGTTTTACGAACACGAGCTTCCTTTGCATAGAGTAAAACTTCTTCTAAAGAAGAATGCCCCCTACCTTGTGGCGTTTCATGGTATGTATCGTGTACCAGTACATCTACTGCTTGGAAAAGCATTTTGGTTTCTGGAGTAAAATTTCCGTCACCACTGAAGCATATACTTTTCTCTACATTCCCTTCTGAAACATTTACCCTAACTGCCAAATTTTTTTGTGGATGCGAGCTAGCTGCTAGACGCAAATCAAACGCTGGCAACTGTATTCTCTCCTCCCCTTCGCGAAACACCAATTGGTAAGGCTTGCCCTGCATGAGCCTAGCAAATATAGTAGGATAGGCTAAAGAAAATAGGTTTTGGATGTATCCTTCCGTACCATCTTGTCCACAAATTAGCAGCTCTTTAGACCTACCCTCTTCCATCCAGCGCGTCAACAAGGCCGGAATGCCTAAACTGTGGTCCGCGTGCCAATGGGTTAGGTAGATACAGTCAATCGCATCTGCCTGGGGAAAGGTTCGCCAAATATTTCGAGGTGCCTGGTAGCCACAGTCTATTAGCAATTTACTATGCTTGCGCGTTTCTAACACAAAATGTGAATTGGACAATTTTTCATCAAAAGCCTCACCAACTCCTAAAAAATACAGTTTCATAACGATGTTGCTAACTTTCTCCCTAGAAAGATAGGGTTCAATAGAAATTTTACACAAAAGAGAAACTTTTTTCTTTACAAGAGACCATTGGTCTTTTATTATTGTAAATAAGAGACTAATGGTCTTTTAAAAATTGTATGAGTTGGCAAAGAGCAAGAACAGAAGACAAGAAAATCGAGCGAAAAGAAGCGATTTGCAACGCAGCCTTCCAACTATTCAAAGAGGATGGATACGACAAAGTGAGTTTTAACGCAATTGCCGCTGAAGCCGGTTTTACCAAGTCCAATATGTACCGTTACTTTACCTCCAAGGAGGAGATTTTTCTCAATGTATTCACCGAGTTATTTGAAGATTGGACTACAGATTGCAACAAACGCCTAGGCAAGCTAGCAGAAAGTGCAGATATGCAAGACTTTGCAAAAACATGGGTCGATTGCCAATTGGCTCATCCTAAGTTTCTCGATCTAGCCCCTATTCTATTTCTCTCTCTCGAAAGAAATAGTTCCTACGAACAACTGGTGATTTTTAAAACAAAGTCTAAGGAACTACTCTATTCCATCGCAGTAGAAATCGTACGAGTATACCCAAAACTGGAGATAGAACAAGCGTTTCAATTTTTAAATCTTAGCTTTGCCGCAACATGCAATTACCAAGCTGGTTCTAGACAAAATGAGGCATTAAAAAAGGTTTACAGGCAAGAAATATTTCAAGAGTTAAAGCCCGATTTCGAACGGGACCTATCCTTAGCCGTTCCCATCATACTGAAAGGTCTAGAGGCATTGTAGTTAAAAAAAATAAAAGAAGAAGGAATGTAGTATGGCACATTATGTAGAGAAAAGAGTAAAAGTAAATATCCCTGCAAGCAAAATATGGAATGTTTTAAAAGACTTTAGTAGCGTAGAACGTTTTGCGGTAACTATCAAATCGTCCCCCATCATTAACGACAAACCCTTTGGCCTAGGTGCCAAGCGTTTGTGTACGTTTCAAGATGGTTCTAGTTTGGTAGAAGAGATCATCCAATTCGAGGAAGGAGAAGGCTATACGATGGAGTTATCGGAATATTCCTTTCCCCTAAAAAATATGCATTCAGAAATGAAAGTCAAAGCAGTTACAAACAACACAAGTGAACTTTTTATGTCGACCACTTTCGTCGCCAAGGGTGGCCCCTTTGGATGGCTATTGGGACAATTTTTGATGGCTCCTATGATGAAAGGAGTTTTTACCAAGCTGCTGAATGGCTTAGCTTACCACAGTGAAACAGGAAATAGTGTCGGTGAAAAATTGCCTGACAAGAAAGAATGGTCAAAGTTAGTTTTGGGATAAAAGATGAATCCTTTTTGCCTATAGCGTAACTTTGACAGGTTAACTGCTATGGGCATTGTAAACTTTTAAACAGACAACACACGCATTTTTTACTTGCAGCTTTTCTGGTTGGTATTATTGTAATATGTTACTTGCTATTGTTATTTACAGCGTGTCCTAAAACCTGTCTATTCTTACAGAAAAGGTAAGCTGCAAGAGCCTGTAGTAATGTTTTAGGACAGGCTCTTATACATTGTTAGCAAGTATTGGAAAGAAGGCATTTTCCCAAGAAGGAGTATAGCAAAATGCATAGAACTCTATTGGAGCAATACAAAGATGCGATTGACCTCAGTTCCATAGTGTCAAAATCAGACAAGTATGGCAATGTCACCTACGTAAATGATCAATTTCTAAAAATATCCAAATACTCCAGAGATGAATTGATGGGCAAACCTCATAACATCCTACGACACCCCGATATGCCAAAGGCAGTATTTCGAGATTTGTGGAGAACCATCAAAAGAGATAAAAAACCATGGCAAGGTATTTTGAAGAATTTTGCAAAGGACAAATCAGTGTATTGGGTAAAGACTTTGGTCATGCCCCTATTGGATGGAGAGGGAAAGTTTGGTGAGTTCATTTCCATTCGTACCGATATCACAGAGGTGATTGAGAAAGAAAAAAGGATCGAAGCCCTATTAAACTCAAGCCGTAAGTTTGTTCCCACCGATTTCTTACAATTGTTGCAAGTTACGGATATTTCTAATTTGCACTCCGGTATGTGCAATAATTTTGAACTTACCATTCTATTTTGTGACATTCGAAACTTTACCCAATACTCAGAAGTTAGCATTCCCAAGAACATCTTTTTAGAACTCAATAAGTACTTCGCTAAAATGGAACCAATCATCAAATCGCATAACGGGTTTATCGATAAGTACATTGGCGATGCTATCATGGCAATTTTCTATTCTGCGGAAGAAGCCATCAAAGCAAGTCTATTGATGCAGGAAACATTGGTAGATCTCAATCTAGAGAGAAACCAAATGGGCTTACCCAACATAGATTTTGGTATAGGTATCAATACTGGAATTGTAACATTGGGGACAGTTGGGTCTGGAGAGAGGTTAGATACTACTGTGATTGGAGATACAGTAAATGTTGCTGCCCGAGTAGAAAGTCTGACCAAAAAAACAAACAGCAAAATTCTAGTGACAGAGCAAACGCTTAGCGATGAACTCAAACAAAAGTTTTCC
>JBCCIA010000237.1:0-9519 GCA_039028475.1 Spirochaetota bacterium
TGACAGTAGAAAGTTTTGTGCATTCTATTCATAGTAGAACCTTACTGGCCTGTGTAAAGGAAAACAACCTTATTACCAAAAAAGAAATACAAGAGATAAACAATTTTTTTTATAAAGAAAATGAAAAATACTCTAAAGTTCAGAAAAAAGCGAGGAATGATTTTAATAAGTGGTTTCTTATCAATTGGAAATGCAACCAATTCTTACTGGAAAAGTACGGTGGCAATATGGTACTTTCCGCTTTTGGTTTCCACCAAGCAGCCGAAGCAGAAAGAAAATATTTGCAGAAGTTGCAACAAGAGGGAAAATTTAAAATTTATGATAAAAAACTAAAAAAAGAATTCTGGCAAAAGTTAAATAAAGAAAAATTTGGTGATGGTGTGGTTTCAGAAGAAAGGGGAAAGGAGATATTGGACAACCCTCCGTGGAAGAAATAAATCATACTTGGTATAGGTAAATTCTGGTTGTTACCACCAATACATTGCACCTGATACATTCCTGCCTTGTGTATCGCATATCATCGAAAAAAATGAAACAAGTACCTTACCTGTTAAATGTCTTATCTAGCCTGATTGCTCCTCCCGCCGGAACGCACAAAAGCAATTATTACAAGAATCTTATCTATGTTGTTATGCTGGGCTGTTCGCAACCTCTTGTGAGTTCCAGCGCAGTCATTATTTTAAAACAGGTTCTTCATGGAAGCAACCAACAGGTTGCTTTGATCCAATCCGGTTCTATGGCAGGTTTATTGCTATCCCTGTTTTATACTCGCTACCTTGCCACAGGTATTGCACAGAAAGACTATGCTCTGCCGCAAATATTCGCTTGGTTTACCTTGGTAAGATGTGCCTTTATCCAAACCAGTTTCGTTTTCTCCTTACTAGTTTTTATAACACTAGTACTGTTTTATATTAGTATGCCTAGCCTAAGCATTCTCTACCAAAAGATTTACAGTCCTAAAATTCGGGGTGTGGTTGTCGGTAAGATAAAACAATGGCAAGTACTATCTACTCTATTACTATCATGGTTATTAGGATATCTTGTCGAAACCTCTCCAAGTTTTTACCCTCCGGTATACTGCTTGGTAGGGATACTTGGTTTGCTGGCAAGTCTATCGTTCCTGACAATTGAATCTTCTCAGGAAAACAAAGAAGAAAGTGAAAACATTTCCTTTCACAATTATTTAAACATTTTACTGCAAGACAAACAATTCATGCTGTTTCTGCTTTTTCAATTCTTACTTGGTATGGCAAATATTGCGGGAGTTGCTGTTTTTCAAGTGTATGCCAATGACAAAAACTACCTTGCTTTGTCTCCAGAAAAAGCAGCCCTCATTGTGGGTGTACTACCTGCATTGGCTATGTTTGCCAGTGTTCGTTTGTGGGGAGCTATTTTTGATAGAATCGATATTATTAATTTTCGCATACTAACCAGTATCACGATGGGACTTGGCTTTTTCATCTATCCCTTTTATGGCATTTGGGGAGCTACTATTGGAACAATTGTTTGGGGATTTGGTCGTGGTGGCGGGCAACTTGCCTGGAGTATCGGCATACTAGACTTCGCACCAGAAGGACAAGCAGCTAGCTACCTTTCTATACATACGTTTCTGACTGGAATCAGAGGTGTTATCGCTCCTTTTCTTGGAATATGGTTGGTAGATACATATATAATTCCTGCCCAATTATTTTGGGGTGTGGCTACACTCATCTTCATAAGTGCAATTTTAACCAAAAGTCTGGTCAAAGTACCAGGGCACAGACATTAGTTCGATTCCAAAAGACTCGTTGTTATTGATTTGGCTTTATCTTCTACTAACTGCACTTCAGCTTCTCCAACCTGTTTGGCTTTTTTCCTCGCTAATGAGAGATAGTATTTGGCCTTATCAATTTTGTCTATTTCCACGTAAAGCTCTACTAGTTGTAAAATTTTCTCTACAGACACTGCCTGCAAATCTTCTTTGATATGTTGGACGATTTCTGATATTTCTGTATTGCGATTCTTATCTTGGCGGATTTTCTTTCTACAAGTCGGGCAGTTCTTCGGCACCGATTGTACCCAAAACTGTAGTTTTTCATACCAATGGATTTGCTCTGCTTTGGAAAAGATAAAATCTTGTTTGCAAGTCACACAAGGAATCGTTTTGTCCGTATAGGCAAAATAAGGATTGAGATCACAAAACAATTGCAACCACGGCCGCCCTGCTTTCGCAACGCCACCTTTCAAGCAAGGGTCACACGCCCATTGCAAATTCCTCGACTGAGCAGCAGCGACAGCCCAACCCAATTGTGGGCGCCAAGGATGAGCTTCTTTATTGACGACAATTTCCTCTAACTTTACGAGCTGCGTATATTTTTCTCTGTCGACATCTTTTTGGCAGCAGGGACAGTACAGGAGTGTAGATTTTTTCTTTTTTCTCATAGCTTTCTTTAAGAACTCGCAGCTCTCCAATACCGTCATTTTATCAAAAGTTGTCAGGATAGATAGTAAATTTTATTTGCAAGATTCAATTCTATATTTAGAATCACACCAGAGCATAAAATGAAACATGAAATCGAAGAAAAAATCCAACAGGCAAAGAACATCTTTGTTTTCACCGGTGCTGGTGTTTCTACAGCCTCAGGACTGGGAACCTACCGTGGTAAAGACGGCATTTTAGAATCTAACTACAAAAACTACAAAGCAAGTGAAATTTCTCATGTTAGAATGTTAAAATCTAACCCCAAATTATTCTGGGAATTCAAGCTACAAACATTGATTCCTGGTCTTTTTGTAAAACCCAATCGTGCACATATAGCACTTGTACTTTTAGAAAAATATTGCCAACGCACACAAAAAGGATTTTCCTTAGTGACACAAAATGTAGAGAGGCTACACCAACGAGCTGGCTCACAAAATGTAACCGAAGTTCATGGTCATGTATCGCAGCTAACGTGTACAAATCTATTATCCTGCCGAGCTGTTTTTAATACCAAAGCTTATTTAGCACAACAGCAAGAACAGGTTCCTCTCCCCCTTCGTTGCCCAAAATGCGATTCTGTCTTACGTATCCCTGTGGTTTTGTTTGGTGAAAAGTACCCGAGTGGTATGATAGAACTACTTAAAATGAAGATTAAAAATCATGCCGATCTTTTCCTTTCCGCTGGAACCTCCTACCAATTATTCAGCCCCATCACTTCTTTTCCTAGAATCTTTAAGTCGTATCGTGAACAAGGCAGCTTACTAGATTTTAATATCACGAAATCACATGTTTCTAAAAGCTTTGCCGATTATTTTATTGAGGGGCCATGTGATGAGACCCTATGGGATTCTTTTGATTTTATCTTGCAAGAATTTCCCTTGGTTCCTTATATTTATGAGCTACGAAGTGATACATTTGCAGAAGGTTTGCAACTTGCGAAAATACTAGAAATTCAAAAAAAAACGGGAGTTTCAAACACAGAAATCCTTACTCTCTTGCAAGATTCTTTTTTATTAGATTCTAAAAGTATATCCATCTTAGGAGATAAGATGCAAGAGAATCGTTCGGATATAAATGGTATCTGGAATGCTTTGGCATTGCTGGTTGAGAAAAATAAAGTGAAATGGCAGGATTTGCTTTAAATTACACACAACAAAAGTCGATTTCTAAGTCAGACTTAGAAATCGACTTTTGTAAAATGTTTCTTATATTTTTTTAGCTAAGATACAACGACCCAATTGTCCACTAGGAGTTCTACAGAGACTCACTCAATTTACGAATTCTTGTTAGGTTTTCTTGGTAGACTTTAGCAGTTTGCAACTCCTGGGCTTTTTGCAAATAACGAGTCGCCTCTGCTAACTTTTGTTTAGCAGTTTGTTGCAAAGTTTTGGCTTTCTCCACTTTGCCTTTTTTCTTTAAAGTTTTACTCCTCCACAAAAGCCCACGTGCCATTCTTTCGTAGATCAAGGCTATGTTGTTCTTGATTCCAGGGTGCTTGGGAGCCAGACTTTCAGCGACCTTCATGCTAAACTCAGCTTTGTCATACTGTTTACGGCGAAAGTATAGCCGAGCTTCCAAGGACAGGGGGCGGTAGTCAGAAGAGTATGCCGCTTTCAGAGCTTCTACTTTTTTAAGAGCAGCACTACTCTGTTTGTTGCGAGCAAGAACCGAGGCTTCCAACAATTTCAAAGGTAGAGAGTCAGGGAATGTTTTTATGGCGGCACGATTGACTTTTAGAGCCTTTGCATATTTCTTTTGTAGCGAATATACCTTAACCAGATCCAACCAAATATCCACTTTTGAGCTATCGAATTGCTTAGCGGCTTGTAGATGTAGACGTGCCTTTTCCAAACTGCCTAACTTCCAATAATTGTATCCTGCTAAATAGTGGATCTTATACGATTTGCCTTCCGCTTCTATAATGCGACGGATAGCAAGAATAGACTCCGAATAGGCTTTGTCTTGGTAAAGTTTCAAGGCTTGTTGGTAACTAGGGGCTTTTGCTTCCTGTGCAAAGGAGAGAAAGTTAGTAAAAAATAACAATAGACTGAGCAAAGGCAATCTAAAATTCATAGAGTATCTCCAGAAATTGGTTTTTAGGGGTTAAATGTTGATGCTGACAGATTCAGAGGAAAGGCCTTCGATTTTGGAGTGAAAGGGCTCCACCGGGTCAACATGGATAGAAACACGGTCGTGCAACTCTAATAAATAGGCTTCGATATGTTCTTCTGTAATAAAAGTTTTACCAGAAGTTTCTAAAATAGGGATATGTCCCTGGTTAAAAGTAATGCTGTAGTCCTGTTGGTCTAGAAAATCCGATAAAACCAAGAAACCACTGCCGTAGTAAACGCCATCTTTGTAGTAGTACTTGTAATGCACGTCTACTTCCGGGACAATCAGATCCTTGTCCATTGTACAAATGGATATCTTCTCAATCAACGCAGGTATCTGTATCCTACGGTTCGAATTCCAAAAGAACCGTAGAAACAGATAGGAGACAAGACAAATGAAAGGAATCGACCAAATCATAACCTAGGTTAGCAAACAGCCACCTCTTTGGTATTTTCATTGCTCTCGTTTTCATCATTTTTGTCGATACCATAGTCATCCCAAGCCTCTTCTTTGAAGGTGAACTTTTCATCTTCTGAATCAACATGGATGATGGTTGGCAATTTGTAGGCACCACCGAGCATTTGCACGGCCATGTAGTCCTCCAATTCTTTCTGGAATACACGACGTAGAGGACGTGCTCCGTATAGCTTGTCGTAGCCTATATTGGAAATGTGCTCTTTGGCCTTGTCAGACATAGTGATAAGAATCTTTTTCTCCAACAAACGCTTATTGAATTGCTTGAGCATAATATCTACAATGCTAATGATTTGCTCTTTGGTGAGAGGATGGAAATAAATTACCTCATCAACACGGTTGAGAAACTCAGGATTGAAATGTTTTTTCAGCTCTTCTTTGGTCAATTCAGACTTTGATTTTTCCTTCTCACCTTCAAAGTCTTCAAAACCCAAGCGGCCACCTTTTTGGATTTCACTGGCAGCAATATTGGAAGTCATGATTAGGATGGTATCGCGGAAATTTACCTTTCTACCTTTGGTATCTGTCAAATTCCCTTCTTCCATAATCTGCAATAACACATTGAAAATATCGTGGTGTGCCTTCTCAATCTCATCGAGAAGAACGATGCTATACGGCTTTCTACGCACAAACTCAGTCAATTGCCCGCCATCATCGTAACCAACGTATCCAGGAGGAGCACCGATGAGACGGCTCACAGCGTGTGGTTCCATATATTCGGACATATCTACGCGAAGCAAATGGTCTTCGTTGCCAAAGAGAAACTCAGCCAAGGCTTTTGCCAGCTCTGTTTTCCCGACACCAGTTGGACCAAGAAAAATAAAGGAACCCGTAGGTCTCTTTTCATTCTTAAAGCCAGTTCTTGCTCGACGCACCGCTCTTGCAAGATTGTCAATGGCTTGGGTTTGGCCAACAATGCGTTCTTTGAGGATTTCTTCGAGTTTCAACAGCTTGGTGTTCTCGGTTTCTTCCATTTTTTCCAAAGGAATTCCAGTCCACATCGAAATCACAGCGAGAATCTCTTCCTCATCAATCGCTACGGAATAGTTTTCCATTTTCTCTTGCCAAGCCTTAATCATCTCTTCCAGAAGCAATTTCTTACGATTTACTTCATCGCGAACACTGGCAGCTTTTTCATACTCTTGTTCACGCACGAGATCTTCTTTCTTCTGGGTTAAAGTTTGAATTTCTTCTTCGGCGTCCTTGATTTCTTGTGGACGGCCACAATTTGCCAGACGTGCTTTGGAACCAGCTTCGTCGATAATGTCAATCGCCTTATCGGGAAGGTACCGGTCATTGATATAGCGGTGTGAAAGATTTACAGCAGTTTCTAGGGCTTTTTTAGAGTATTTTACCCGATGGTGAGCTTCGTAGGCCTTTTTCAAACCTTCCAAGATTTGGATAGCATCACTGACAGAAGGCTCTTCGACCTTCACAGTCTGGAACCTTCTCTCTAAAGCAGAGTCTTTCTCAATATACTTGCGGTATTCCGCGTTAGTAGTTGCGCCAATGCATTGCAACTCTCCACGTGCCAGAGCAGGTTTGAGGATATTCGCTGCATCTACTGCACCTTCAGCAGCTCCCGCTCCAATCAACGTGTGCAACTCATCAATAAAAATAATGATATTGGTGGAAGCGGTGATCTCTTTCATAATTTTTTTCAGACGTTCTTCAAATTCACCACGGTATTTGGTACCGGCAATCAAACCAGCGAGATCTAGCGAGAGTACACGCTTATCAAAGAGCAAATCGGGTACTGTCTTATCCATAATCGCCTGTGCCAAACCTTCGACAATCGCCGTCTTTCCAACACCAGATTCACCAATGAGTACAGGATTATTCTTTGTCTTACGAGAAAGAATTTGGATTACACGTTCTATTTCTTTGACACGTCCAATCACGGGGTCAAGTTTACGATCATTGGCAAGTTCCGTCAGATCGCGGGCAAATTCATCGAGAATAGGAGTTTTGCTCTTCTCGGTTCTTTGTTGCGAACTGGATTGACCACTTTGCCCCACACCCACCGTTCCCACGGGCGGCACTCCCAATAAACGTAAAATTTCACTTTTGATAACGTTATAATTGACGCTAAAGGTGGTAAGTACAGCCGAAGCGATATTATTATTGTCGCGTAGCAAAGCCAATAATATGTGCTCGGTACCTACATAGTTGTGCTTCATACGCTTGGCTTCTTCTTTAGAAGCTTCGACAATCCTCTGGTATCTTTCTTGGCTTGTTGGTAGGTCCAAAAGCAGATTGCCTTCTTTGGACTTTTTCTCTACCTCCTTGCGTAACTCTGCAAGGTTGATATTTAGATTGATGAGAATCTTAACGGCAACCGAATCTTCTTCTTTCAGTAAACCTAAAAAAATATGCTCAGGCCCAACATAATCGTGGTTGAGACGTTTTGCCTCTTCCTGTGCCATTTCATTGATAACTCGCTTCGCTCTTTTTGTAAACTCTACCATGACTACTCCTTCTTATGAGTACGTGTACAAGTCTTAGACTCAAAAAAAATTAATAAAATTGCAATAAACTAAAAACAATCAATTTCCACTTGCAGTATAAAAACTTTCAAAATAGGATCAATAGTATTTTTTTCTTTTTTCAGAAATTTAGATAGAATTGCCGTGCCAGCTCAAACGGTACAACTCGGGACGACGACTTTTTAAATTACGCACACTACCATGGACATGCAAATCCTTCAAAAGGTTCAGATCCAAATCAACCAGCAGCGTCATTTCTGTATTGGGAGTCGCTTCCGCAGCAATCGCATCGTGGGAAAAAGCGAAGTCCGAAGGTGTAAAAACCGCAGACTGTGCATACTGGATATCCATATTTTCCACATCTGGTAAATTGCCAACACTGCCAGAAATTACCACATAGCACTCATTTTCGATGGCTCTTGCCTGTGCACAATGCCGTACACGCAAATAACCGTTTTTGGTATCGGTCGCGAAGGGTACAAAGAGAATATCCATCCCCCGTTCTGCAAGGATGCGTGCAAGTTCGGGAAACTCTACGTCAAAACAGATCAAAATTCCCACCCGCCCTACATCCGTCTCAAAAATTTTCAGTTTGTCGCCGCCATTCATTCCCCAATAGGCCTCTTCATCGGGAGTTACATGGATTTTGTACTGCTGGTCCCAGGTGCCATCACGCCGGCAAAGGTAAGACACATTGAACAGTTGCGAACCGGTATATACGGGCAGACTCCCGCAAATAATGTTGATATTGTACGAAACTGCCATCTCCAACATCGCTTCGCGCATTTCTTCGGTATGCTTAGCCAACTGCCGTACCGCTTCGGAGGGACTTTCCTGGTTGTGGTGCGCCAAAAGGGGAAATGTAAAAAATTCAGGAAACAAAACAAAATCGGACTGGTAACCAGCGATGGCATCGACAAAAAATTCGACATGTTTCAGCAAAGCGGCAAAGGAAGGAACAGAGCGCATGTACCACTGCACAACCCCAACCCGAACTATCGACTTAACACCACCAATTAAGTAAACTTTCTCTTCATAGTAAATATTCAACCACTCCAATAGAACCGCATAGGTTTTCGATTCTGTATCATCCGGGAAATAGCCATTCATCATGAGCTTTTTTACATGAAACTCGTTGGCCATTTGGAAGCTCAATACAGGATCATACAATTCCTTTTCTCGCACCAGTTTTATGTACTTTTGTGGTGACATATCCTTATGGTGCTTGCTATAACCAGGAATCCTACCACCAACCAAAATTCGTTTTAGATTCAAACGTTCACACAAATCTTTGCGTGCATCGTACAACCTCCTACCCAAGCGCAAACCTTGGTAGTCAGGATGAGTAAATACATCCACCCCGTACAGTGTATCTCCATCTGGATTGTGGTTGGTCAGCTTCCCCTTGACAGTGATCTGGTCGTAGGTGTGCTTATCACCATAATCTTTGTAATTGACAACAACACTTACCGCAGCGGCAACGACTTTACCATTGTCTTCGATACAGATCTGCCCTTCGGCAAAGTTTTCGATCTGTGAAAGAAACTCTTGTTCTCGCCAAGCTCCTCCCGCATTGGGGTAAACCAAATTCATGATCTCGCGGATGTCCTCATAATCAGAGGGAAGAGTGTTGCGTAGCAATAATTTGTGGTGGCTCTTCTTAGCCTTATTCTGCTTTTTTTGTTTTTGTGGAGAAGATTTTACTTTTTTCTTACTCTTTTGCCGTTTAGAATTCGCCATAATGATAGGTCCCTTAGTGTTAATAGGGAAAGGATGCAAAAGCTGTTTGGAAAGGCAAACGAAAATAGTGATTGACTCTCCATATCTATACACTATAATCGGTTTTTTTTCGATTATAGTGTATAGATATGGAGAGTCAATCACTATTTTCGTTTGCCTTTCCAAACAGCTTTTGCATCCTTTCCCTATTAACACTAAGGGACCTATCATTATGGCGAATTCTAAACGGCAAAAGAGTAAGAAAAA
>JBCCIA010000238.1:0-9467 GCA_039028475.1 Spirochaetota bacterium
CTAATTCAGCTTCGTTAATCGTTCCTTTCAATACACCCTTTTCATAGTAGCTTAACAACATTCTTGCTGCATACCTATGGTACACAAAAAGCCTTTGCTGTTGCGAAACATATAAATTTTCAATATACCGAAATGGCCTTGTATTGGCTCCCTCAAAACCAATGATCGACTCAATATCACCTTTCTTATTGATCTGCAAAATATAGGAAGGAGCAATATCTATTTGGCTTATCTGAAACTCACCACTCTTCTTACGAAATAACTCTTGCTTGACTTGTTGCTTGACTTCTTTACTAGAAAGTAAAGTCTGTACGTATAGATTCTCATCATTTGTGATTGCAATGCTACCAATAGAAGAAAACTTATGATAGAGAACTTTGACTTTCTTGTCTACTCCTCTGTCGGGAGTTCCAATAACATACTGTAAAGCACCGCTACGATTGAAGACTTTCACCAAAGAATTTTTATAATCAGGTATATAGAGTCTATTGATCAAAACAGGAATTTGTAGAGGTAAGTTTGCATAAGACTTATTTACGAGAGGTGCATCAATGAACTGCAATGAATCGCCTAAAGGCAATGTGACAATCCTCTCCGCTTTTAACTCTTCCATTTTCAAACTGCCGCATTGGTAAAAAAGAGTAAAAAAAAAGGCTAAAATAAAGCTCTTATAGCTCAAGATTCGTTCTCATCTTTTGGCGTATTCCCTCTACTTGGTTTTTCAACAAGAGAGGGCTCTCCAAAAATTTCATACCAATCGATATTCCGAGTGAAATACATCACAGCGGCAAGAATAAAGAATAGTGCTAAGGAACCGAGAAGCAAGGAATATTCTTCCATTTGTAAAAGTATGTACAAAAAACCATATAGGGTAGTCAAAAGGCTTCCCGTTAGAACTGTCCGTCCTTTATGCTTCAATACATTGGAGCTGTACATAGTAATCAAACCAACGATGGCAATTGTAGCGACTATGTAAGAAAGTAAAAAAGATAAATGCTCAGACAGAGAGAGCAAGAGTAGGTAAAATAGACAAAGTGCAAAACCGACAAGTGTATACTGCAATGGATGAATACGCAAAGGATTCATAATTTCAATCAAGAAAAATGTTAGGAAAGTTAGAAAAATAAACAGTATAGCATATTTTATCGAACGCATGGTTTGTTGGTACACATCCACAGGAACAAATAGCCCTACACCAAAAGTCCATTGCTCATCCTTACGAAACAGCTTATCAACTGGTACAGAGGTATTGAGTTGCCAATTTGCCTGAAAACCATCCGCACCTATCTTGCGTGAGGTAGGGAGTATAGAACCATTAAAATTAGGAGACTGCCAATTCGATTGTAAGGATATCTCAGTTTTACGGGCGATTGGTGCAAAGTGCAATTCGTTCATTCCCTTGATACGTAACTTCAACGAATATTTGCTACTTGGCTTACGAGGTATTCTTATATACAGTAGATTTGACCTTCCTTTCTTGCCTCGTCTGATCTTGGTATCCTCCCTTCCCCATTGGAAAGAAAGGATTTCCACACCTGGTTTGTATGTAAAGTTCAGCTCTAAGTATGCAGTAAGGTTTTCAGTGCTTTGTAACAATTTTGGCAAGGTACCCTTTATTTCTACAACAGATTCATAGAGTGGTAGTTCAAAAATACCTTTCTTGCGAATATCTGCTTGCATTTTTCCACTGACAGTAACTGTTTCAGAAGGAATTCGTACGCTTCGCCCAGCCACTTCTCTAAAAAAAGAAATAGGACCGATACGGTTTTCTTTGCCCCAAACGGAAGACATTTTACGCATCACATTCAATTTACGAGCTTCCCTCTCATGAGCGATTGACTTGATCATTTCAATGGGAAGCAAAAATACGAGGATCATCACTGCGATGAATCCTAGCTTAAACATCATGGAACGCATAGGATTATGTTTTTCTTCTCATTCTTTTTTTACAATTCTTTTTTATTTTTCACGGATAGCGTATAGCATCCAATCATTCGAAATGGCAGAAATACTTGCTCCGCAATAAGAACATTGGGATGCATCTGACTCCGGCAAAGGAGAACCGCATGATTCGCAACTATGTTCTGCAAAACCTGAAACTTCTTTCGCTAGATCTTCATAGGCTAGAGTAAACTCAGTCTCTCGGTAATATGGTTCTTGTCCTTTTGCGTCAGCAGCACTCCATTTGATCTGTATATGAGAATAAGCAACATTGCCTTCTACCTGGATTTTCTTTAAATCAACTGCTCCAACCGCCATATCAAAAAGATTTTTTTTCTTTGCTGCAAAGCTTCCTTGCAAGTTAGAGGCAAGATCCCTTCGCAAAGGCTGTGGACTGTCCTGTAGACAGGTTTCAATCCACTTCCAGAAAATATAGGAACAACGGTCTTCAATTTGCTGTACACTCATCTTTGGATTCTGCTCACGCAATTTGTAAAAGCCAGCAAATTCTCCCTGTGCTCCTTTCCACTCTACTTCTTGGGTAATTTCTGCCAAAACCCAATCATGTTCTCCTGAATTGTACAAAGAACCACAACTGCCACACTTAACACTTTCACCTAAATTGTCAGCTTTAGAACCACAATTTGGACAAGTTCCTAGGTGGAGACCTTTGCCTAACTCTGTTTGTGCTTGCGTCTGTCTGACAAAAGACCAAATTTCGGTGTACCACTCCAAAGGAGTAGCCGCAAGTCTTTTCGCTTTTTCAGACTGACTCAAATCTAGCGGCAGGTTCAAATCTCTTGCCTCTGCAGTATAGCGAACATGTATCGTTTGTAATGGCCCCTCTTCCACCGCTTGTAAGACTCGTAAAGAGGATATTTTATGATCCTTCATTACATTTACCACGCCCTGCTCTTGCATAAGACGCAGCTGTACACGAAAGCGATTGTAAATCCCCGAAGAAACGACACTACGAGAACGTGACATGTTTCCAGAAAGCCAGGCCCCGATAAGAGTTTTAGAAGCATAATGTATTTTCTGTAAGAAGTCATCTAAAGAAAATTTTGGATCTTTTGCAAAGGAAACCAGTTGTTCCTGTTCTTTACGTTCTTTCTCTTCTCGTTGGATAGCAAACTCATCCCGACGCTTTTTACGCAATTTTGACATTCCCTTTGTCAAAGCAACAATTCCAAAAATCAATCCTAAAAGCGAAAAACCCAATTTGAAAAGGACGTTATATTCTCGGTACGTACTTAGAGACATTATGTACGCTGATAAGAAAAAGTTTGCTTTGTCTATACTTGCGGAGGGTAGTTTCGCAATGAGTTCGAATCTATCACCTTTCGGGATATTTTGCACTTCTAATTGAACCGTATTGCCATTGATCTTGCGCAATACTCGTGTTTTTCGTTTCTGGGTTTTGACTTGCCAAACAATTTTCTTGGGAGAAATTGTATGGGGAAATTCGATATCTATCTTCATTTTTTCGACTGGCATATTCACATAGTCTTCATTGCTAAAAGACCATAACAAATATTGTTCCGTCGGTTTATGGTAGATACTACCGTATTGCTTGTATTGCAAAGTCAATTTTTGTTCTCGGTACTGCTTGCCTTTCACGGCCTCACCAAAGACCCAGGTAGGGTTCAAAGCACCAGAATACGAATAACGTGAGTATGTCTTGGGTTCTGGTGTAAAATTCTGTCCATACACTACCATTTCAGGAACAAAATATTCTTTAGCAAAAAATAAATATTTGGGAAACTTTCTATTGTGCTTCACTTTGATACGGTATTTGTAAGTAAGCAATTCAGAGATTTCCAAGATCGAGTCATCTCTAACCTTCATACGAACTTCTACCTTTTTCAGGAAGTGCTTGAGACCTTTTTTGGCATAAGAGATATTGTAGGGGTCCAAATAACCTTTTGGCAAGGTTAAACGTAGTAGAACGATCTGCCTAGGGTTTACAATCTGCCCCTTGAGTTCTTGCCCCTCCCATTCTGACTTCATAGCTACACGGATAGGTTTACCGGAGACATCTACCGTATCTACTTTTATGCTTTTTGTATCATATCCCTTTGAAAGGGGAACTTCGATCGAAAAAGAAGTCTGCGACAACTGACTTTTATTTCCGTAATGGGGAGAGATATGCCAGAAAAATTGTTGTTTCTTCTTGGAAAAATCCACCGTTTGGGAAACTTGGTATTGTAAGTTATACTTCTCGGTCGAAGATAATTCCGATTTTTTGATCTCCAGTATTGCATCAGCAAATCCCCTGGGTAAATTGCCTGTTGTACGGTAAGACATCCTTGCCGTCTTTTGGTTTACTTTGAGTTTATCAATTTTAACATGCGCTCCCCCCTTATACATCAAGGGGAGTAGATATTTCATCCCTGGAATATCTTTTTTGTCGGGTCTAATTTCTACATCTTCTTCCACAATCAGGGAAGAATCTTCGAGGAGTTTTAGCCTTGTACCGTACTGTAAAATGGTATAGGAAGTGGAGTGTTTTTTATACGGGTCCGGTTTCGGCTTGTTTGAATAACTTGTTGTCGAACCGCTTGAATAAGAAGAACTACTGGAACTGTTATTATAAGAATTCGAACTAGAACTACGATAAGAAGAGGAACTACTACGATAGGAACTACCACTCGAAGAACTAGAACTGGAAGAGCGATAACTTCTTCCACCTCCTGGCCTCGAATACACAGAGAAACTAGTTAGCAAAGCCAAAAGAGAAAACAATACACCTATTCTAAGCATATGCTTACTTTAATCATTTTTTTTCCAAGGTCAAGTAATTATTTCTTATCTCTATTTATCCATTTTTTGTCCAAAGTTATCAACAAAGCTATGATTTTTTTGACTGGGTGGATAATATTTTTGACAATTTTCGCTGTAAAAATTGCTGTATATCCAGTGAAAAGTCTGAAAAATACAGTTATTCTCATCATCTTTGCCAGTTGCTCTTTTGTAGCGATCATCACTGCTTCTGTCTACTTATACTATTTTGCAGGGATTTTATCTTCCGAATCACAAAAAAATCTAAAAAACTCTACCGCGAAAACGGCCTCTAAGTTGGAAACAACCATCAAAACAATGGAACTAAGAGTAGAGGACATGGTAGAACTGGGTTTAGCCAATTATTCACGACAAAAAGCACAAAGAGAGAGAGATTATATCGATACCTATTTAGATGAGATTAAAAAACTTGTGAGAAATATCGGCAACAAAGATTCTGCGAGCCTCAACGCCTACGTCATTATTGACCATGAACTTTCCACTACAAACTTCCTTCCTCTCATCAACTATATCAAAGAAGGAGACAAGTTTCTAGATAGCGAAGCCTATGGACAAAAATTAGAGAACTTTACTGCCGATAACTCTGCTTATGACTTTTACTTCCAACCAAAGAAGTTGCAAAAGGGAATTTGGACATCTGTATATACGGATGAGAACCTTGGTGCCTTTAGCATGGTGAGTTTTGTAACCCCCTACTTCAACTCTAGTGGAATATTTTTGGGTGAAGGAGGAATGGACATTCGAACAGACTTTTTTGCCAAAAAGATAGCAGACACAAAATACTACAAAACGGGATTCGGATTTTTACTAGACTCTTCGCTAAATTTCATCTACCACCCCAAATGGAAGCAAATCAAGAACCTAAAGGACTCTAATGAGGAAAAATACCAACAGTTGTATAAAAAAGTATCATCCTCTCGGGAAGGTATGTTTACTTTTGAAAACACACTTTTTTCCTACATTCGCTTAACAAATAACTGGTTGTATTGCATTGAAGTAGAGAAAGATGCTATTTTCCAAGAATTGCGGAATAAAATAGCATTTAGCACACTTGCTATAGTACTAGTTCTCCTTTTAGCATTAGGATTGGCTTTCTGGCTCAGTAAATCCATCACCCTACCATTGCAAAAATTAACCGAGAATGTACAAAAAATCAAGCAAGGCAACTATGATATCAAATTTGCTAGTGACTCTAAATTAGAGATAGCTATGATCCAGAATGCTCTGTTAGAATTGGTACAATCCCTAAAAGCTGCATTTTTGATGATTGAAGAACAAGGACAATTCATCCAAGTATCCACAAAAGAACTGAAACAATCCTCTGAAAATATTTCTTTTGGCATGAACTCGGTTCTTGCAGAATCTAAAAATGTCAAAGAATATATAACTACCATCAAAGATTTGACTCTTGGTTTAGATACAAAGACCGACAAGGCATGCACAACGGCAGCTGAAATTACCAAGGGTTCTAATGTATTGCAAAATAAAACCTCCAATATTTTACAATCCGCTACAAATTCCGACAACAGGCTACAGGAAATATTAGGAACTGTTGCGAATGCTTTGCAACAAGGAGAAAATACTTTAGCACTATCAGAGTCTTTGATCGAAAGGGCAAAAAGTATTAGTACTGTATTAAATACAATTCATTCCATCTCAAAACAAACAAACCTACTCTCTTTAAACGCGGCCATAGAAGCCTCTAGGGCAGGGGAAGAAGGACAGGGATTTGCAGTAGTCGCAGAAGAGATTAGAAAGTTGGCAACAGAGAGCTCTCTGTCTACACAAAAAATAACAGGTATTTTATCGGAGCTAAAAGAGGGAATTTTGAATATGAGCAAATCTAGCGATTCCACTTACTCGGGAATCCAAACTCTAAACTCTAATAGCAAAGATATAGAGAAAAACCTTAGAGAGATCATTCGTGATATCCAAGAATTTGGCAATCTCATGCAACATAGCATTCAATTGTCTGAAACACAATCAGACCTGAATAGTGATATTTCCACTACAAGTAGCAAAATAGCAAACCTAGTTGCAGAAATTTCTAATGAAATTGAACGAGTAGCCTCTCTTACCGAACAGAGAACTTCCGAAATAGACAAGATTCGCTCTCTTACACACGAATTCGCAGAAGTTTCTCAAAAACTAATCCAAAAATCTGCAAAAAAATAGGGTATCCATGCAATCAATCTTCACAAAAGATCTATTTAAAAACAAAATTTGTCTTGTAACCGGTGGCAATTGCCAATACTACATTTGCAATAACCGTAAATCAAAAGAAGTTGATGCCATGCCCACTATACCCACCAACAGAGCCAAGGAATTGGCCGGAAGGATAGATTGCAAACACTGTTATAGTTGATTCAAATTGTTGAATGCCTGTTGGTATTCATTCACCATCTGCGCGATGTTTTTTTTATAGACTTCTCTTGGTGGATCGTGCCTACCCCATCTCCAGCGCTAAAAATAGTCGCGGATGAATAGCCAATTATTTATTATTGAACACCTTGTTATAAAAAAACTTGACTCACATTCTATAAACTTATTTGTTTGTCACAAGCAAATAAGTTTATAAATCTGTATAGCAAAATAGAGGAGATCACTATGTTAGAAACCAAAGCAAAAATTAGTTTGAAGCAAAGAAAGTCCTATGCGGAAATCTTAGAGGAAAAGGGAACCAAGGTAGACTTCAGCGATATGTATTGGGTACAGAAAAGGCTCGATGCTATAGATGTAGAAAAAGACTACGCTGAATTTGTAGGGCTCATCATCAATTTAATTGTCTTTCCTATGTCGCACGTCTTTCCCTATGTTTATGCCAGCAACTCTTCTATGGGTGTTCTGATGCACCAATCCTACGATTATATTACCTATCGCAAGGGTCGCGGGACTATGGTAACCAATGCAGAAAAAAGAAATTCAGATCAGATCTTTTTTGTTTTACAATTCTTAGATCACCGATTGACCAAAGAAGCGAAGAAAATATGCTTCGATAAAGTCAATTTTTTGCATACAAAGTATCCAGGTATTACCAATTACAAAATGCTTATTACAACCGCGTTTTTTACAGTAGGAATGCCGCTTGTTTGGCAAAATGCTTTAGGAGAAAAAGAAGCTAAACATTTTCCATATTTCGGTAGGTTTACCCGTAAATTTGAACAAGCCATACACCTACTATGGCAAGAAATTGCAGAAGGTTTAGGTATATCCAACCCACCAAATTCTTATGAGGAATGTCTAGATCTAGTATTTGGAAAAGAGGGTTTTTTAAATACCATCGATACCAATTATTCAGAGGCGAGTCACAGCTTATTGACACATATGTTTGCAGATTCTGCCAGAGCGCTTAGCAAAATCTATCCCTTTGTAGCCAAAGATTTTTTCTTACACCTACTCTATGCAACCGTAGACAAAAGGGCAATGCAACGTGCAGGAATCAAAGCAAAAAATCAGTGGTTCTACAATGCGATCCTCAAAAGTTTAGCTCACGGTTTACGTTTCTCGGTTGAAAATCTTCCTGCCACAAAATGGCAAGAACCGGACTATAACTTTAGCAGCGTCGTAGGGCAGTACTATTCCAAACGAGGTTTAAATCCATTGTTGCATGGAACCGATGCAGAAAAATACAAAGGCTTTGCAGACTTCCAAAACAATCCCAAAAGCGATGCCTCCACCTATTCTTTTGGCTTTTCCTGCCCCCATGCAGATGCCAATAAAAATACCTTTACCACAGAAGAGTTTGATAAAGAAGAAGCCAGAAGGAGAAGGAAAAATGAACTTCTCTAACTAGAACAGAAAAGGTCATCGATTGCTGTTTGTAAGAGAAAGTAAGAAGAAACTTTTCTTTTGAGCAGCAATTACTTTTTACAAACAAATCTATCAAAAAGATTTTTAAGAATGCGAAAGAGCAGAAATTTCATGCAAAATTTTCTCTTTATAGCTGGCAAAGTTTTTTTTGATTGAAACAACATTTGGGTTCAATATCCACATATAGAGAATACCAAAAATAAAGGATAGGTGACGAATTGCAATATCTTGGCTATCCAGATTTTTTACGATCTCTGAGTCGTTCTTCCCCTCTTCCATCCACCTAATAACATCTATTATTAGATAAGCCTGGTATTCTTGGCTTTTGCTTTTTAAAGTGGATTGTTGTACAATGGAATGGTACCAGAGTATAGTGATCATTCGATACCATTTAGAGTTGTCGAGCATGGCACTTTCCAAAGCATCAATACAAGCGGCAAAAGCATGTAAACCGGTTTTCCCAGATACATAGCGTAACAATCTTTTTAACCACTGCTTATAGCTCCGCTTCAACAAACGTTCCAATAACTGATCTTTAGAACCAAATCGTGCCTGTGCTAAACCTCTGCTATAGCCGGCAGCTTCTCCCACTTCTGTTAAAGAAGTATGCAATATGCCTTTTTCCAGAATCAGATCGGTTGCAGCGTCTAACATCCGCCTATCAGATAAACCAGTGCGGTCTGCTTGTGTGAGTCGTTCTTTTTTCATATTGACGTGTGTGTCGGTAAAAATACCAGAGTGAAATCAAATCAATATATCCCAAATAGGTAGTACGCTGTCAATCTCAAATCTTTGCTTTAAGAATAAAATTATTGACATAAAGTTAGCTGAGGATACACTCAAAACAATCTTTAAACAATAGATATAGCATCTATTCGCAACTAAATGACTCGATTGTATACATTACAAAAGAA
>JBCCIA010000239.1:0-9467 GCA_039028475.1 Spirochaetota bacterium
GTTTTACCAATGCTCTCCATACTGTGGAAGACTTATCTAAAGACCTAAAAGAATTGAACCAAAATCTCGAATATAAAGTGGAAGAAAGAACCCTCGCTTTGAAACAACAGAAAGAGTCAGCCGAAAAAGCCAATCTTTTAAAGGACAAATTTGTTTCTTCTGTATCGCATGATTTAGTATCTCCCATCTCAGGAGTAATGAACTTATTAAAAATTACGCGTAACTCTCACCGGACAATTTCTAGCAAAGAATTGTTAGAAAACCTAAACAACAGCTTACAAAGTCTAGAAATAGTCAGTAGATTTACCAGGGAAATCCTTAAAATGGACAAACTCTACTTCCACCAGTTGCAATTGAATTTTGACTTTATATCTATACGAGAACTAGTAGAAAACAGCAAAAAACGCCACCTTCCCGCAATCATCTCAAAAGAAATTACCTTAAAAATAGATATAGACGAAGATGCCTTTTTTGTAGGAGATGCAGAGCTATACAGCCAAGTCATTGCCAATCTCCTTTCCAATGCAATCAAATATTCTTACTCTCGCTCTACTATCTCCATTCGTTGTAGCTACTACAATAATATTTACAAAATTTCCATTCACGACACTGGAGTGGGAATTCCCAAAAAACGCCAACCGATCCTCTTTCAAAAGAACCAAAGATTCTATACACAGGGGACCCAGGGAGAATTGGGGAATGGTATTGGCCTTTCTTTTAGCTACGATATTGTCAAAACACATGGAGGGGAGATTAAAGTAAAAAGTTCTTTAGACAAAGGTAGTATTTTTACCATCGAACAGCCGTTTATGGAATATATCATTTTTTTCTTACGCAGTGAAGTCCAGGATGATAAAAACAAGGTTGTAAAAGCTGAAAATTATATCGGTTACTATTTTTACCAAGCAGAAATATTGCTCAAGACTTTGGAGAACATCAAACCAAATGTACTCTTAGTGCATATCGATGCATTCTATAAAAACGAAAAAATTGTACAAAGCATACAAGAAAAAGAGGGTTACAGGGTTTATATCTATTCACAAACGACAATCCCTAGACTTGGTTCCGTAAACCTGCAAGTTGTGAGTGGTGCTGACGAAACAAGTATCTTAAGGAGTATTTCCCAAGAAACTATATCTCATTTGTAAAATTGATTTCTCGCCTTATTCAAAAGATCAATCAGGTCATTTGCCTGAAATTTATCTTTCAAATTTTTCGCGTGAAACTCAATGGTGCGGTAGGATACACCCATACTTTCTGCAATCTCCGTATAGTTCTTACCATCCATAAGATAGTGTAAAATTCTTTTTTGTTTATGGGTTAGATTTAATTCTTCTTCTATATGTGCTGAATCGGAAAAGTTGGGGGATACATACATACCTCCATTCATAATTTCTAATAAAACTTGATCAAGCTCATCAATCTCGTCATTTTTGAGAATATAGCCATTGATGCCATTTGCAAGGGCTTCTTGTAAAAATCCTTGCCCTGTATGCATAGAATAAATAATCACTTTTTTTGTGATAATCTGTTTGCGGTACATCTTTAAAAATTGTAGCCCATCCATATCTGGCATATTGATATCGAGAATGATCAGATCATACATTCGAGTATCTAGAATATTTTTCAGTTCCTTGCCGTTTTTAACCTCTGCCACTACTTTAAACATGCGATTTTTCTCAATGCTTGCTTTGATTCCTCTTCGAGTAGCCGGGTGATCGTCTGCTACAATAGTTCTATACATGAAAGTCCTCCCACGATAGCAATAGCTTTAGGATTCTATTGAATACAAATATGCCAACCCCTAAAATATAGAAAGTTAGGGGATTCACTAGGTTTATAAAAAAATTGCTAAGTGGAGAACAGGATAGTTTATTTCACAACTAAAACCGAACAAGGGGCATGGTGGATGACACGATCTGACACCGAGCCTAAAAAGAAACGCCCTACAGCAGAAAGTCCACGACTGCCAATAATGATCAAGTCATAGGCCCCTTCTTCGGCCACTTCACAAATTTTTTCTGCTGGATAGCCTTTCACAACTTTTCGTTGCCAATTGATCTTACTTTTTTCTAAAGGGGGGTGCACCTTTTCAAAGCGTTGTTCGGAAATCCATTCTACACGGCTTTCACCAGCAGGGGCATTCTCATAATAACCGGGGAGAGGTCCGAAGTCTTCAATCACTTCTAAAACAGTCAAATTAGCCTTTGTAACTTCTGTCATCGAAATCGCCATTTCTAAGGCTTTTTGGGAACTCTCAGAGCCATCGATAGGGATTAAGATTTTCTTTACTTGCTCTTGCATATTTCAACTCCTAGTGCTATATCATTCTTATAGACTATTTCTACATTCCTAAAACGATAATTTCGGTTTCTTGGTAAAAATGATTTTCTAGATAAGTTTTTTCTTGCCAAGACTTATTCTCTGCCTTATCAAAGAGGATAAGGTAGGCTTCTTCACCAGCGCATTTATCTTTATAATCTAAAGTTTGTTGTAAACCTTCTGCTAAAGTCTTTTCTTTTGACTTATGGATAAGTTTGCATTCAACAACAATCTTTTGTATTTTACTACGATCCTTTGTATCATAAAACCAGCGAATGAATAGATCGGTACGCCTACGACCTAAACCATATTCCCTATCTATCATACCACCACCATTTATGATACGTTGCAAAAACGCTTGCAACAATAACTGTGATCCAGCCTCGCGGTATTGCATTCCTTTCAACCAATGTTCCGAATTTTCCCTGTAGAACTCTTGGAAGGCTTTTAATAGCTTTACAAAGTCTAATTTACCAGTATTAGATTCTATATACCAATTATTATCTTGGTGGATTCCGTATTGCAAACCAGAGGTAATCTCTCGAGGAATTACTTCTTGGTAAATAGTATTTGCAATACTCACTTTTTTATTTGTTTTTCTGGTGATCAAACCTAAATCAATAAGATATTGCACATCCTCTTCTTTCATACCATCCGTTGATCCTTCGTTTTGCAATATAGGCTCGATAACTCTTTGTACTCGTTCCTCTGACAACTTATATAGCAATTGATCGATATGAGTATCACGTCTAAGGATTAGATTTTCTTTAGCTTTTTCGATTATCTCTTTAGTAATCGTTCGGCTTCTGTCACGATTTTCCTTCATACGAAAGCAGGCTTCGTAGGCAAGAGCATTGATTAACCAAGGTTGCCCTCCTGTAAGTTCATATACATAAGGGTATATTTCTCGTACAAACTCTTGTCCTGTCGCTTCTGTGTGCTGTGAGTACAATGTCTCTATTTCGGATTGAGAAAAATTGCCTAAACGCAATGACTCGGCTTTGATATTAAAAGCACTTCCCCCAGTGATGATCTCATTGGATTTCCCACTATGAATCCGATAATCTCGGACGTCTCTCACCCCGCACAAAATGATAGAATGGGGAAAAGAGCGGGGTCTATCTCCATATCCAGCTCGAATTTGTCTTAGAACAGATATCAAAGTATCTCCCACCAGGGCATCCACTTCATCCAACAACAAAACGATCGGCTTCTCTGAGTTTTGTGCCCACAGGGCGAGTAATGTATTTAAGGCTTGATCAGAAGGGTTTTGTTCAGAAATTTCATGCCAATGCTGCTGGATATAGTCTTCCTGGAGAGAAACACCTTCTTGTTTAGCGAGTGCACTCATTACGGTTCGAATGCCTCTGTCGACATCTTCCCTAGCTGTTTGAGCGGTTTCGATATTTACATACAGAGTTTTATATTTGCCTTCTTTATTCAAATAATGCATTAGCTGCAATAAAGCAGAGGTCTTACCCGTTTGTCGCGGTGCATGTAGAACAAAATAGCGTTTTTGGGTAATAAGAGACAGAACTTCTTCAAAGTCCCACCGCTGTAAAGGCGGTATAGTATAATGATCTTCGAGAATCATCGGCCCAGCTGTATTGAAAAATTTTTGCATTTTGGTATGATACTAGAGACTAGGAAAGTCCTGTAAAGTCAGATTTTTTATTATGAAATAGGGAGTAAAAGCCTTACTTGTGTTCCTTGTCCTTTCTTACTTTTAATTTCGATCTTGCCTCGATGCAGTTCTACAAAATCTAAAGAAAGTCCAAGCCCCGTCCCTTTTCCCGAATAGCCTGCTTCGTCCGTTCCCTTATAAAAAGGAGTGAACTCTTCCTCTTATACAGTGCAAAATGCTGATGAAGATAGGTGTCTATGCAGACCTATACTCTACACTTTCTTCCGTAAGCGGCTTTTCTAGCTCGGATTGGGAATCCTCTACTGGACTCAACACAAATTGTCCTTCTGGAAGTAGTGGAGGTTGTATCCGTGCTCAGAATATTACAAATGCTAGGGTTATAATTACACATACATTTGCCAAAGCGGGAACCATCTCCTTTTTGGGTGTTCGAGCGGGTGGTTCGCAAAATTGCACCTTTACGATCACAGGAGCCACTTCCAATTCGACAAATTTCAACAGCGATAATCTGTATCGTATTGATTTCCATGCTGGAACAAATACCTTTACTTGGAAAGATTCCGATCCAGGGACATTGGTCGGGAATCGATGTTTTATAGATGATGTTCGTTATTGAGGGAAAATATATCTAAAAGTAGGAACAATTAAGCTAGCCAATCCAAACCAGGAAGTGTTACTACCAAACGGGTTCTTGTTACTTGGGGTACCAAAGTAACCTTATCAGAACCATACGCCGAAATCAAAAAGGAATCTCCGGTTTGGAACTTTTCGACTTCTTGCTCACATGTTACTTCCAAGGTTCCTTCTACAATGGAAACAATTTGGAAGGTTCTCACTGGAGAAACTTGCTGAGAAGTAAAAGAGGAAGAGACAGTAAAAAGATCCATACGATACTTATCGTTATGTGTCAAAACAACACGTTCACCATGCGGGAAAGCAATCTTCTTGGCTTTAGGAGTCACATCATTCTTATTAGAGAAATTTAATACTTCTAAAGCTCTGTCGATATGCAGTTCACGCAAGTTTCCCTCTTTGTCTTTGCGTCCATAGTCATAGACACGATAAGTACAATCAGAGGATTGTTGCACTTCTAATAGCAAATTTCCCTTACCTATTGCGTGAATTGTCCCTGGCTCGATCATAAATAGATCACCGGGGTTGGGTAGGAAATGTTTGAGTCCAATCTCAGCCTTGTTGTCTAAGATCTTTTGCCGGTACAACTCTTTGTCAGTTTCTTCTTCAAACCCACAGATGATTTGTGCATTTGCATCGGTTTGCAGGACATACCAAGTTTCTTTTTTACCAAATTTTTTTGGAGCATACTTTTGTGTGTAGGCATCATCAGGGTGCACTTGCACAGACAACCAATCATCAGCATCGATAATTTTCACCAGCAGAGGGAAACGTTTGGTATCGGCAAACATCGTTCCCAGTATATCCTGCTTGTACTGCTTATAACATTCACGAAAGGATTTGCCAGCTAAAACTCCGTTGGTAATAATAGAGAGATCTTGCCCATAGTCTGAAATCTCCCAGGACTCACCGATTTTTCCCGTTGGTATGTTTCGTTGGTAAATAGATTCTAACTTTCGTCCACCCCAGATTGTTTCTTTGTATATTGGCTGAAAGCGTAAGATTCCCTGCATAGTTCTGTGGTATAGGGAGCTTTTTTTTAGACAATGAAATTTTTGTAGCGTGTCCTAAAACATATCTATTCTTATATAAAAGGTAAGCAGCAAGGGAAAGCAAATACAAGTATACCATTATACAACACGAAATTTTACGCGTAAAAATTTCTTTTTGAAATGGACAAATGTATCAGGACGGAATTTGGAGAGCAGAAATTCATAGGTAGTATTCGCAACGATTTGACCTGGATTGAAATGCATTTGTAAATAGCGTGTTCCTTTGTAACTGCCCTTGCCATTGCAACAGGGACAAAAAATATCAGAACCATGGCATTCAGGACAAACAATACGAACCGTAAGAGGGTATTTGATCAAAATTTTCTGTTGCAATTCCTGTTTTTTGAGAATAATGTCAGCATCATAATCGATCCCCGCCAGGCGGCTTCTGTCACGGTTTCTTAGCCCAACACGCATAAGTCCATACCGAGCCAACCTTGTGACACTTGTTGTGTACAAAATACGTTCTGGTGGTAAGACCAGTTCTGCCGCTGCCTTTTCCTGCATACGCTTCTGCCAGGTAAGGTCATACTTTTGCCGTAGTTCTGGGTTTTCCAACAAGCGGTAGGCGGCTAAAATGCGCAAAAAAGTATCACGTGAACCAGTGACAGGGTTATCAGGGTGGTATTTCTTTGCCAAGGTGCGAAAACTGCGCTTTAACTCTTCAGTTTCAGCTCCATACGATACCTGTAAAATTTCGTACAAATTGGGAAGTTGCCGCAGAAGTTCACCCATACTAGAGAATAGACTAAGCAATCCTATTTTTTCGGCAAATCCTTTTTGCGAAAACAGGTATCCAAGCCAGCATTATTTTAAAAAAGTGTAAAAAACCATACTTTCACAAGGGAAGTAAGTTAGAATGGCAACATATATCTTAGGAATCTCTGCATACTACCACGATAGCGCGGCGGCACTTTTGCAAGACGGTGAAGTCATCGCCGCAGCGCAAGAAGAACGCTTTACCCGCAAAAAACACGATTCTCGTTTCCCAGAAGACGCCATTCACTATTGTTTGCAAGCGGCCAATATTGCTTTGCAAGATGTACAAGCATTGGTTTTTTATGATAAGCCCTTTGTAAAGTTTGAAAGGCTCTTAGAGACCTATCTTTCCTATGCACCACAGGGTTTCCGTTCCTTTGCAGCGGCCATGCCGACTTGGTTGAAGGAAAAACTCTTTTTGAAGAGCACTTTAAAAAAAGAATTCGCTAGAATTGGCAATTGTAAGACCTCCGCACTGCCCACTTTGCTGTTCACCGAGCACCACCAGGCTCATGCAGCATCAGCTTTCTTTCCGAGTCCTTACAAATCCGCGGCTGTGCTTTGCATGGACGGTGTAGGAGAATGGGCAACTAGTTCGGTATGGTTGGGAGATGACCATAAGCTGAAAGCCCTATGGGAGATCGACTTTCCGCACTCTTTGGGACTATTGTATTCCGCTTTTACCTATTATACTGGCTTTAAGGTGAACTCTGGCGAATATAAGGTTATGGGACTTGCTCCGTATGGGGAACCTAAGTATACGCAGCTCATCTATGACAACCTAATGGATCTCAAAGAAGACGGTACCTTTCGTCTCAATATGGAATATTTTAACTACGCAGCTGGTTTGACTATGACCAATGCAAAATTTGCCGATCTGTTTGGTGCTCCCAGAAGAGAACCGGAGTCGGAACTCTCGCAACGGGAAATGGACTTGGCTCGCTCCATCCAAGAAGTCACAGAAGAGGTTATGCTACGTTTGTCGCGTACGGTACGGAAAGAAACGGACGCCGAATACCTATGCTTAGCGGGTGGAGTAGCGTTAAACTGTGTGGCAAACGGTAAAATTCTCCGTGAAAATATCTTCAAAGACATCTTTATCCAACCCGCAGCGGGAGACGCTGGGGGTGCTTTAGGAGCCGTTCTCTCCACATGGCATGAGTATTACCAAAACCCACGTACGACCAGCAAATCAGATAGCATGCAAGGTTCTTATTTGGGACCAAGGTACTCACAAGAAGAGATTACACAATACTTAGATTCCATCTCGGCAAACTATAACGTTTTAGACGAAACAAAACTCTACCCAGAACTTGCCAAAATTCTCGAAGAGGGCAATGTTATAGGCTTCTTCCAAGGCAGAATGGAGTTTGGACCTAGAGCCTTGGGGGGACGCTCGATTATAGGTGACCCGAGAAATACCAAAATGCAGGCAACGATGAACCTGAAAATCAAATACCGTGAGTCATTTCGGCCTTTTGCTCCAGCTGTGCTTGCAGAAAAGGTAGAGGAGTATTTTGAGATCGATACCAAGAGCCCGTATATGTTGATAGTTGCCGATGTGAAAGAAAATCTACGCATAGCCATGACCGAAGAACAAAAACAGCTCTTTGGCATCGAAAAGCTCAATGTCCCGCGCTCTTCCCTTCCAGCTATCACCCATGTAGATTACTCGGCTCGTATCCAAACCGTTCATTCCGAAACCAACCCAAGGTTCCACAAGCTCTTACAAGAGTTTGATAGGCTTACAGGTTGTCCCGTACTGGTGAACACCTCCTTCAATGTGCGAGGAGAACCTATTGTCTCTACACCAGAAGATGCCTACCGCTGCTTTATGCGCACGGAAATGGACTATTTAGTGCTGGAAAACGTCCTATTGGCCAAAGGAAAACAGGCGAAATGGGAAAAAGATGAATCCTGGAAAGAGGAGTTTGAACTGGATTAATATGCAAGCAGAACTCAAACTAAACAACTCAGAATACAAAAAGTTTGGCCTAATCGTCGGAATCATCACCGCTGGGGTCTTTGGCTTACTCATACCCTACTGGAAACACAAACTCATCTATGAGATACCCTTATACCTAGGTATCAGCTTCCTTGCTATAGCCCTACTCATTCCACAAATTCTCAAATACCCCTATATTGTCTGGATGAAAATAGGAGCGGTTCTGGGTTGGATCAACACGCGTATCATTCTAGGCATAATTTTCTTTACCCTCTTCACCCCAATTGCCATTGTATTTAAGATTTTTGGCAAAGATTTGTTGTCTAAAAAATTGGACAAGTCGTCTAATACCTACAGAGTAAAATCTCAGGAACGTGAGATAAAACATATGGAGAGGCCTTTTTGATATGGCAGATTTACTAAAAGACTTATGGGATTTTTTATTAGAAAGAAAAAAGCTTTGGTTGGCACCGATTATTGTAATCTTGTTGTTGCTAGGTGTACTTATCGTAACGACGCAAGGCTCGGCGATTGCACCATTTATCTATACACTCTTTTAAAACAATAACTTAGGTATCGTACTGGTTTTTTTGCTTATGTCACAAAACCAGTACATTAATTTCCAAGTACACATACCTTTTTTTAGAAACACTGCAATTTCCCGTTGGATCTTTCGATACTATAAGTAATAGTTTGTTACAAATTAGAAATATACTTGTATTATAAAGAAATCTTTCGTACTAAGAGTTATAAGGAACATCCCTAAGGGAAAAAAGAATGCCAATAAATTGTCCATCCTGCGGATTAGAAAACGAAGACACTGCAACTGTATGTGAATACTGCGGCTACAATCTAAAGTCCAAATCTTTCACCTCACAAGCAGAAATCGAACTACTAAACCGCGGTCTGTCTCCTAAATACAAAATCCAACAAAAGATAGGCCGAGGCGGAATGGCAACCGTCTACTTAGGAGAGCAGGAAGCCCTAGAAAGAAAGATCGTTGTAAAACTGTTAAGCGAAGATTACGCAGAAGACCCCGAAATCCGCGAGCGCTTTTTGCAAGAGGCCAAAACCCCTGCTCGGATCAAACATCCCAACCTAGTAGAAGTAA
>JBCCIA010000240.1:0-9462 GCA_039028475.1 Spirochaetota bacterium
AATAAAAATTATTTTATAAATAAAAATTTAATATTTATTTTATTGAAAAAGAACCTTATTATTAAAAAATGCAATCTTAAGGAGAGTATATGACAACTCAAGAAGAAACAACAGAACAAAACAATAATTTTGCAGACAGAATTGTCTATAGACATATGATCTATAGCATGGCTGCAGGAGCAATCCCAATACCACTTGTTGATATCGCTGCTGTAACTGCAAATCAAGTTGATATGATCCGTCAACTAGCAGAGCAATACTCTGTAGAATATAGCAAAGATATGGGTAAATCAATCGCTACTTCTATCACTGGCGCAACATTTGCGAAAGCAGGGGCCAGCGTTATTAAAACAATACCAGGAGTGGGAACATGGCTGGGTATAACTGCTCAGGTTTTACTAGCAGGAAGTTCTACCTATGCATTAGGGCAAATATTTAAGAATCACTTTTCACAAGATAACGGTCTTTTTGACATTGACCCAGATGAAATGAAGCAGCGCTATGAAGAATACTTAGAAAAAGGTAAAATAGTTGCACAAGAACTAAAAGCAAAGTTTAAAAAAAACAACGATTTGGAAACTCTTGATAAATTATACCAACTCAAAGAAGCTGGGGCAATTTCAGTAGAAGAATACGAAGCTACTAAAAAAAGTGTATTAGATAAAATTGCTGAACAAGAAAGCCAGGAACAGTAAATACTTATATTACCATTTCAATTCTGCTGTTCAGTTTTCTTTACTTGAATTACCTTTTATGAATGATTATCGAGGAAACTTAGAGAATGGCTAATTCTTTTTCAAACACAACCAAAGCAATTGAAGCAGACAGTTTTTATAGTTCTGTTGTAATACTCTCCATCGTAATTATTTTGCTAAGCGCCTGGATAAACTGGTTTATGAATGCACGGATTTCAGTGTTTGAAACCAGTGTAGAGAATATGCTTAATTTTTCATCGGAAGAAATTACTAAGACCCAATTTTTAGCAGGCGCAAGACCAGTAAGTACCAAACAGAGAAAGCTGATTGCGTCATTTGCAGGTAATTCCTCCAAAAGAATCAAGAGAGGCCAAAAAGCCTTTGTTCATTTTAAAGATAAAAAGAAAAATAGAACAAAAAAATTCCAAGCGGTCGTAAAAGAAACAAAATGGGATCCTAAAAAGAAAATGAGTATTGTAAAGTTAATAGTTTCTTACAATGATACTCTTCCTGACTTAAAAGCTAAATATATGTTAGGTTTTGTAAACATTGAAGTGGGTTACACAACTCCGGCCAATATTGCAATCAAAGCTGTAGGAATAGATTGAAACTAGCTGCAAAGCTAAACCAAAAAAATGATTAAAAAGACTGCCATCCCAAAAAGAAAGTTTCTTATCCCTGAAGTTATCCAAACTTCAGATATGGATTGTGGTCCAGCAACATTAAAAGCTCTTCTCGGTGGCTACAACATTGCTGTAAACTATGGTAGACTTAGGGAGGCCTGCCAAACAGATGTAGATGGAACTTCTATAGATACCTTAGAAGAAATAGCAATTACTCTAGGGCTAGACGCAGAACAAATCATAGTTCCAACTGACTATTTATTTCTCAAAGAAACGCAAGCTTTTCCATCAATCATAGTAGTACGCAACCCAAATGGAATGACTCACTTTGTAGTTTTATGGAGGCAGTATGGCAAGTTTTTACAGATAATGGATCCAGCGACTGGACGAAGATGGATTCACCAAGATCGTTTCTTAGAGGATTTATATACCCATACTGCAAGTATACCTATTGAAACCTGGGAAGAATATGTAATTTCCCAATCATTCCAAGCATCACTTCTGGAACGTCTTGCTTTACTGGAAATTGATCAAGCTGTGAGTGAGGAGTACATAAAAAAGGCTAATACAAAAAAAATATGGTTAGGATTTGCGAGTCTCGATGCTTCTATTAGGATGGTAAGCGCACTTATAAAGGCCAAGGGAGTTTTACTTGGAGAAGAAGCCCAAGAAATTTTATCACAAATTTTCAACCTCGTCCTAGAAAAAGACAGAATATCGTATGAAATTATTCCTAGCACGTACTGGTCTGTACAAACTATATCAGAGAAACCACAAGAGATACTATTGAGCGGTTCTGTACTTGTACAAATCAATGGTCTCCTTCCACAAAGAAAGCCTTTTTCAACAAGCAAAGAAGAAGATAAGAAGCGAATATCTCCTGAACTTACTGTAGCTTTACAAGCTAATGATTCGAAACCTAGCCAAATGATCCTTCATTTTATCAAAAAAGATGGTTTGCTTACACCGCTTGTAGTTTTGCTAGGTTTGGTTTTTGCGAGTATTGGCGTTGTATGTGAAGGTTTCTTTTTTAAAGAGCTTCTAAATTTGAGTAAATACTTTAACTTAATCAGCCAAAGAAGTACTATCGTTGTATCATTATTTTTGTTTTTTATTTTTATTTTAGTACTGGAATTATCATTGTTTTCAAGCATTTCACGGATTGGGCGTCGGTTCGAAACTAGATTTCGTTTAGCCTTCTTAAAAAAGATTCCTCAATTGGGTGACAGGTATTTTCATAGTAGGTTAACTTCTGATATGGCACACCGAGCACATGAGTTAAGAGAATTACGCAAACTACCTACTTTAGCATCAAAATTTTTTCAACAAGTTTTTCAAATTATCTTTACAACAATAGGTATTTTGTGGTTAAGTCCTGCTAATAAAAGTCTAGTAATTACCGCTGTTGTCATTGTAACAGCCTTGCCTTTAATCCTACAACCACTTTTATGGGAACAAGATCTTAAATATAGAACACACGAAGGAGCTCTAGGAAGGTTCTATTTAGATGCTTTACTAGGATTGATTCCTATTCGAACACATAGTGCAGCGAAAGCAATTCGCCGTGAATATGAAACATTGCTAGTGAAATGGGGTAAATCTGCATTGAATCTATTTAAGATAGATAGTCTATTGATTTCTATCATCGCTTTGGTAAATGTTTGCTTCACTGTTTGGCTACTTTTTAACTTTATCGAAGTAAAACAAAATATAGGCTCTCTACTTCTTCTCCTCTTTTGGGTCTTAAAATTACCAGTGCTAGGGCAGGCATTAGCAGAAACTACGAACCGTTACCCATTGAGTCGCAATATTGTATTAAGACTGTTGGAGCCGTTAAATACACCAGAAGAAAGTGAACTTTGGTACCATATAGAAACGGAAGGAATCGTAAATACCAACAATTCTTCTAACCAACCTCGCAGAGATACTTATCCCAATTCACAAGCAGTGAAAATTCAAATAGAGAATGTCGATATTGTAGCAGGCGGAAACCATATTCTTTCAGATATATCTATGAATATTGAACCTGGCGAACACATTGCTGTTGTTGGAAGTTCTGGTGCTGGAAAATCTAGTCTAGTGGGATTATTATTAGGATGGCATCGTCCTGCAAAAGGGCGTGTATTGGTAGATGATGAATTGCTACATGGTGACAAGCTGGCTGAATTACGACAACAGATTGCTTGGGTAGATCCAGCAATCCAAATTTGGAATCGTACAATTTTAGACAATGTTAAATATGGTTCTCCTGCTTCCACATCCTCCCTAGAAACTATCATCAAACAGGCTGATCTGGTTGATATTTTAAAAACCCTTCCCGATGGCGAAAGTACTCTTTTAGGCGAAAGTGGTGGCTTAGTTTCTGGAGGAGAAGGACAACGTGTTCGTTTTGCTAGAGCTATGTTTCGTAATAATGTAAAGCTGGTTATTCTCGATGAGCCATTCCGAGGTCTTGACAGAAAAACCAGAGAAAAGCTATTGATTAGAGCTCGTAATTACTGGAAAGAAGCGACTTTAGTATTTATCTCACATGACGTTAGCGAAACACTGAAGTTCAATAGGGTTCTAGTTATCGATACTGGAAGAGTTGTTGAAGATGATGTGCCACAAAAATTGATACAAGAAAAAGATTCTTTTTACTATAAATTAAACCGCTCTGATGAATTGGTTCGATCTGGATTATGGAAACATAAACAATGGCGTACGTTAACAATTGAGAAGGGAAGGTTAAAAGAAAAGTAAATTGAATCCAGTCTTATCGAATATAGAAAAATTAGGATGGCCTATAAATGAAATCCATAAGGCGCTTCCCCTACTCGTAGAAACAGTAGGATTTACCGAAGAATCAGATACATCAAAAGTTTTAGCTCCCTATGATTTGACATACGAAAGTGAAACGATAACTCAATGGCTAGAAATCGCTGCTTTAAAAATGAAAATAGAAATTGAAGCTATTGAAACGAAGTATTCTTTATTGCAAACAATGCTGGAAAATTCTGCCCCTAGTTTAGTTCATCTAAAAGTCAATGGAAAGCATTTTTTTTTACTAGTCGTACAAACAAAAAAAGGGATGCTATCGGTTTTAGCTCGCAACAATAGAATTGCAAAAATTCGTTTGAAAGACCTTAAAAATGTAATACAAGCCCCATTGAATAAAGACTTAAAGCTCGAAATACAGCAATTGTTCAGTAGAATTAATTTAAAACCAGACCGCAGAAAATATACTCAAACATCTATAGTAGAGCAACAGTTAAGCCAAAAAACTATATCAGGATTTTGGCTATTACGTACCAGTCCTGGCAGTAACTTTTTGAAACAAATTAAAAAATCACGCATTCCAAAATACTTAGCAGGTATTTTTGCTAGTATATTTATAGGACAGGCTTTTCTTATTTTAGAATGGTACATCATAGGCAAAGGTTCTCTCAGTGATGGATTCCGCAGTGTAGAATTGATGGCATGTGCTCTATTGCTTTTTACAGGAATTCCTTTTTATATTATTGGATCCTGGTACCAAAATCTATTATCGCTTGATTTAGGAATTCTTTTTAGACAAAGATTGCTTTTTGGTATTTTAAAATTGCAACCAGATGAAACGAAAAGTCTCGGAGCTGGACAATACCTAAGTATGGTAATGGAATCTGGCAACCTAACCTCACTGGCTTTGGGATTGAGTTTCACAGCATTTCTGGGAATATTTGAACTAGTAACAGCCTTTTGGGTTTTATCTATAAGTTTTCATGGATGGTTTACCAATTTTATGCTTTTATTTTGGATAGGTTTAGCTTGTTTGATATGCTGGTTCTATTACAAAAAAAGTAAGACATGGATAGCCAAATATCGCATTATGACGAATGATCTCGTGGAACGAATGATTGGCCAACGAACTCGTTTAGTACAAGAAAAACGGGAGACATGGCATATAGAAGAAGATGAAATTTTAGACGATTATTTTGAGCATTCTCGCCAGCTCGATAAATTTGTTATATTGCAACCAGTAATTATCAAAGGTTGGTTTATAATTGCCTTTGCGAGTGTTGCATCTGCCTTTATCCAGTCTCCCATAGCCAATGTTGCAGTTATTGTCTCTTTAGGTGGTATTTTATTGGCATCTCAGGCTTTGACTAGAATTTTTGGTATTGTTTGGAATGTTATTGAGATCTTCGCTAGCTGGGAGCAAATCAAACCTATTTTTAAAGCAGCCAGTCGGCCAGAAGAGAATAGAAATAAAAGGACAATAATACCGATTGAATTAGAGAATGAAGGAAAAGAAAATAAAACCCCCTTACTCGAATGCGATCACGTAAACTTTAGCTACTTGCCCCAAAATCCTTTGGCCATCGTAGATTGCGTAGTAAAAATCTACAAAGGAGATACTATACTATTAAAAGGGTCATCAGGTGGTGGTAAATCTACTTTTGCGGCATTGCTTTCTGGGCTAAGAATTCCTAGTGACGGGAAAATCTATCTATGGGGGATGGAACAAGCAAAGATTGGAGTTGATGAATGGCGTCGTAGAATAGCTTCTGCACCACAATTTCATGAGAATCATATTCTGACCGAAACTCTTGCTTTCAATCTACTGATGGGTCGTACTTGGCCTCCAGAACCGGAGGATCTACAAGAAGCAGAAATTATTTGTAGAGAATTGGGTTTGGGAGAATTATTAGAAAAAATGCCAGGCGGTCTCATGCAAATGGTAGGTGAAGGTGGCTGGCAATTGTCACATGGAGAGAAGAGCCGCTTGTATTTAGCTCGTACACTCTTGCAAAAATCAGACCTAGTTATACTAGATGAAAGCTTTGCAAGTCTTGATCCTGAAAATCTTAGACTTTCTCTAGAATGTGTTCTCAAACGAGCACAAACGCTATTAGTTATCGCTCATCCTTGAATGATAGAGAATCACTTCAGATCTTCACTAGCTATGTTACCTTGCTTGACTGCCCTTTGAAAATGAACTTTGGCAGAGTTTGGTGAAAAATCTAACAAAGTACCACCTGATTCAAAATGGCGGGCAAAGACGTACCCTACAGCGTATGTCACGGCTGGTGAAAGCATTGCCATGGAAAGTATACTCCCAGCAGTGCCAATAGCTGGTAAAAATTTTAATATGGTACCAGAATACAAGCCAACGTGCGCACCACTCACCAATGCTACCAATAGCGATTTTGCTCGGTTCTTGCTAAAAGGTATACCATAAATTTCACTCAGTTTTCTCAACATTCGAATTTGTATACCCGAACTAATTGCCAAATCAAGTAAAGGAAAAGGGATAACAGCAGGAGCTAGGGCAAGTACCATATAACGTTTGATGAGTTGGCTCGCCAATTGGTTGTTAATATTAAGAGAGTCTTGTTCACTATTTTCTTTACCAGTTGTATTCTTATCGCGTTGGTTTGTCTGTTCCGCTTTTTCTACTTCTTGTTTTACTTGCGAATCACTTATTGCCGGTTCACTTGTTATCTCTTGCTGTTTTACAGTCTCTTGCGTATCATCTGGTTCTTCATAAAGCCTTCGTCTTTTGCGTTCTACTTTCATGCTGATTCTACCTCATGTATAATACTATCAGTTTTGTTATTAAGAATATGAAACCAACCAAATAGATGTTGGAAACATAGATCGTAGTCTATTTTAGCAGGGTGTTTGTTAGAAGAAGCGAAAATAGTTTCACGCTTTTCAAGTGCTTTTGCATAAATACTATTTGTTCGGATCGGCGTGGGGATAAACTCCTCTTTAAAATCTGCCATTAGTTTTTTCGCACTAGTCTCAGAAAGGGATAACCTACGATCGTATTTTGTATACAAAATGCGTAGCGATGGCTTCAACAAGCCGAACGCTTCTACGATTGCACTTATTTCTGCAAGCGTCAACTTTAGACCTTTAAAAGAAAACATATCATGGCAAACAGGAATTACAATGGTATCTGAGGCGCAAATAGTTGAAATAACCGCAGTTCCTAAGGAAGGGGGGCAATCGATGATAATAGCTTCAAAACCATTATTTTTTAGAACATCACAGACAGCACGAACTGCATTTTTTTGCGAAGCAGGACTCACAAGGGCTGAATCGAGTAAGCCGTTTTCTAAAGAAGATGGTAATAGATAAAGATTGTCTCGTATTTTTTTTAGAGATGGCATAACATGTTCCTGTGGTTTTTGCCAAACATCATAAAAAATAGCCTCATCAGCTTCAGGCTCCGCACCGAATGATTGCGATGCGGACGCCTGCGAATCCATGTCAATGATACAAGTTTTGAAGCCATACTGCATAGCTCTAGTTGCCACAGAAATAGCACTAGTAGTCTTGCCAATGCCACCTTTTAAATTGCTAAATGAAATAATTCGTGGAGAATAATCTACACCAACATTTTTTAAAACACTACGAACAACATTTGCAGGAATGCCGATTTTATTTCCTGGCAACGCAATGCATTCATTTGAATCTACCTGTTTGGCTAGCAAATCAATCGGCTGGTTTAATAGTTCTGCCAATTCAGCAATAGGAATCAAATATTTCTGGTCAGTCACAAATACCTTAATAGATAGACTTGATTGATGCTACAAGTCTTTTTCTAAAGAACATTCTAATAGGTTAAGACTATTGTCCCCTATTTTTATTCGAATATATCTTTCTTAAAAAAATACAGTATTAGGTAAAATACAATTCGCCGACACTAGGTATAGAGGGTAAACTATGAAAAAAAGATATAACTCAGAGCAAATCAGTGAAATTCTACAAGAAAAAGAGTTAGGTACGTCAATCCAAGATATATGCCAAAAATACGAAATCAGTCAGAATACCTTTTACCGCTGGCGTGCAAAATATGGTAGAGTGCAAACAAATCCAAATGAAAAAAAAGAACTAGCGCAAGAACTATATACAGATATAGAGAAAAAAACAGCACAAAAACCGCAAAAAGTAGCAGCATCTGCTGAAGGTATTATCTATAGACACACAATCTACAGTATGTTGATCGGAACGATTCCCGTACCATTCTTGGATATTGCCTCGGTAACTGCCAACCAAATCGAGATGATTCGCCAACTCGCAGGCAAATATTCCGTCGACTTCAATCGTGAAATAGGAAAATCTATCGCTTCTTCACTGACTGGAGCTACTCTCGCCAGAACAGGAGCAAGTGTGATAAAAACGATTCCAGGTGTTGGTACATGGATTGGTATGACTACGCAAGCCTTGCTAGCGGGAAGCTCTACATATGCCCTAGGGCAACTCTTCGAAAACCATTTTAAAGAAAATAAAGGGTTGCTAAATCTAGATATAGAACAAATGAAAAGCAAATACAATCAGTATTTAAAAAAGGGAATGCAAGTAAGCCAAAATATCAAAAAAAAATTCAAGAAAAAAGAACACCCTCAAAATCTCGAAAAGTTAGAAGAGCTCAAAAGGTTAGGAGCTATTTCAGAAAAGGAATATACATCTACCAAAAAAGGTATCTTAGACACGTTTTCAGAACAACAATCATAAATTCTTTACTATAGTAACCTTATTACTTCAGAGATATTAAAATCACACATGCAAGCAAATTACCAATTGTAAAAAAAAACTTTACAAGTCAGTTTCTAATATAGTAGTATTATCTAACTCTTATAAGATAGGAGAAAAGGAGATTGCCATGCAAGAAGAAATTAAAGAAGAGAAGACTACGAAAAAACAAAAAATACAGGTTAAAAGTAATATTAAAGCTGGTTTTGAATGGCCAGAGTGGATCACAAATTTGACAAGTCCTTCCACTTCCAGTACTACAAGTTCCACCTAATACTATAGGAAACGACAACAAGATATTTCATAAACAATTGCAATCTGTCGTTTCCTTCCTTACTTTTCAACCGCGTTTTTGACTCAGCTAAAACTCAAATACTTTTATTTATAAATGGTCCATCGGGCGCCATATGGTGCTCCATATGGGCCAGATGGAACGTCAGATGCTTTATATACACTAATCAAATACATTTAATTCTATCTTGTCCATCTGGCGCCAGATGGAGCGACAGATGGGTCAGATGGAACGTCAGATGCGTTATATACACGAATCAAAGACATGTAATTCTATCTGGTCCATCTGGCGCCAGTAGGAGCGGCCGATGGGCCAGATGGAACGTCAGGGGCGTTATATACCGGATCGG
>JBCCIA010000241.1:0-9446 GCA_039028475.1 Spirochaetota bacterium
ATACTTTTTTTCATTACTGCATTCCTTATGATATTATCGACAGTAGCTAGAGAGGCAAGTATAGAGAAATCCTTGCAGATAATTTTTTTATAGGATAAGGATTCTATTTCCTAAAGAAAGTACGAAGAAAACTCCTCATAAGCGTTTGCTAGCTCTTAGGAGTTTCCATTAGAAGTTCTGGAAGCCTGTCCCCAAACAAAACTTTTTAGCTTCATATAGAGACCAATCCCCATAAGTGTAGCTGTCATGATATAAAAGGCTTTGACCATACCTAATGGAGGCTTATCACCTGCTTCACTCGAATCTTTCCAACCTGGCAAATGAGGAAATTGCGAAGCAATTAGCACCTTTTCTTCGATTTGGCTTCGAAGTGGCTCCTTAAATTTGATCACACCAAAGTCACGTGCCAATAGATAGTATTTACGTGCTTCATGACGGATAGCTTTTTCATCATTTTTTAGAATTTGCCTACGAGCCACCAAAGATTGATTTTCAGTTTGTAATCTTTCCACTTCCAATTGTAAACTGGCTAAGCGAGTACTAAGGTTTCTGCGCTCCAATAAGCCAGTCTCGCTTAGAAAAGAGAAGTATACAAGTAAGAAAGATAAAAATATGGTCAAAGTTGTTGACATGTGTTAGTAGTTAAATTTCCAAATTATAAAAAGTTTTTTTCCCTCGGTACGTAGCCGAATCTCCCAACTCTTCTTCTATCCGCAAAAGTTCATTGTATTTTGCAATTCTGTCAGTTCGAGATAAGGAACCAGTTTTTATCTGACCAGCATTGGTAGCAACTGCTATGTGTGAAATCGTAGTATCTTCTGTCTCACCACTGCGGTGACTTATCACAGCTGTATAGCCTGCTTTTTTTGCCATTTCAATGGCAGCAAGGGTTTCTGTCAAGGAACCGATTTGGTTGACCTTTATCAAGATAGAATTGCATATCCCATCTTCAATACCCTTTTCTAGCTTTTCAATGTTAGTAACAAAAAGATCATCTCCTACCAGTTGGACTTTTGACCTTAGTTTATCACTAAGTGATTTCCACCCCTGCCAGTCGTTTTGATCTAGACCGTCCTCTATAGTAATAATCGGATATTTATTGATTAATTCTGAGTAATATTCGATCATTTCTTCACTATTTTTTTGCAAAACGGCAGAAGAATCTGCTACTTTTTGGCCAAAAGTATAGCTATTGCTTTTTTTATCATAAAACTCACTAGAGGCAACATCCAAACCAATCATCACATCTTCACCTGGTTTGTAACCAGCCTTTTCGATTGCTTGCAAAATCACACCAACAGCTGCATCGTTACTTTGTAAATCAGGGGCAAAGCCACCTTCGTCTCCTACCGCTGTATTCAAACCCTTCTCTTTGAGAACTTTTTTCAAACTATGGAATACTTCAGCTCCTACTTGCAAGCCACTAGAAAAGGAAGGTGCACTAACAGGGAGTATCATAAACTCTTGGAAATCAACATTGTTGTCAGCATGAGAGCCGCCGTTGATGATATTCATCATAGGAACGGGTAGCTCATGGGCAAAATTACCCCCAATGTAGCGATACAGTGGAAGCTGGCAAAAGTTTGCAGCAGCCTTTGCTACCGCGAGAGAAACCCCTAAAATTGCGTTTGCTCCCAAGTTTTTCTTATTCTTACTACCATCTGCTGCAATCATCGCTGCATCAATCGCCTTTTGTTGCAAAGCATCTCTACCAACAACAACTTTTGCAAGCTTATCATTTACATTGGCAACAGCCTTGAGTACACCTTTTCCCAAATAACGCTTTTTATCTCCATCGCGTAGTTCTACTGCTTCGTATTCTCCAGTGGATGCCCCCGAAGGTATAGCTGCTCGCCCCATAGCACCACTTTCTAAATACACATCTACCTCTACAGTAGGATTTCCTCTCGAATCGATTATTTCTCTTGCTTTGATTGACTGAATATCTGATAAACCCATGAAAATGAATCCTTTACTCCCTTCTATGTAATTATATCTATCTATTTTGCAAGTGTGTTTTTTGTAAAAGGCAATTTTCTGTAAAGGCAAGATTTTGATGGTTGGGGATGGCCTTCCTAAGGCGTGGTGCAATGAAACGTAAAGTAATTTTTCTTTTATGTACTTTACTAATTTTAAACTATATCTAAAGTTAGTAATCCCTTGTAAAAATGAAAATGCAAATCTAAAGCACACAAGCCCGTGTGTTTAGAAATAATGGAGAATACTTTCAAAAAAATTATGAGTGAAGAAACAATAGAACAAACTGAAACGAATGAACAAGAACTAAGCCCAGAAGAAGTGGAAATCCAAGACAAAGCGCGCAGCGCAACGAATACTGGTGCCATTTTAGGAATTGCAGGTACAGCTGTCATCGGCCTATCCAGAGGGGTAAAAACTTCAGCAGTTGTCTCGCAGTTGACATCAGTAGGGGCATTAGTAGGAGGCAAAGCAATAACAGGGGGTATTTTACTTGGTGCACTCCCTTTTGCAACTGCCGGAGCTTTTGGTGGTTTGACATACCTATGGTATAAAAACAAAAAAAACAAAGCCCAAAAAGTAGAACTTGAGGCTGAACCTAATCCAGCATAGGCATCTCTAAAACGTTTCTACAATTATAGTTTGGAATCAAACTATAATTGTAGAAAAACTGTATAACAGTTAAGGCAATATTTTACTATAACTAGCATTCAAAAGCTCTTTTTTTGTAGCTGCCTCTTTGCAAGAGTTGATTGCCTCAGGAGTATTCGCAATTTTTTCAGTATCTTCTAAATAATTGTAATTCTTGAGCGAATTTGTTACTCTCAAACTATACCTCAAGTTATATACTTTTTTATTTTGATCTAAGACTTTTAGACTTGAAATAGGCTATAGGCTCACTAAAGAACCAATCGCAAATAGAATCCAAGAAAAGTATGCGGAACCTACTTAAACGTAGGGTTAACCTTATTTATCGCATCTTTCACACGTTCTAAAATCTTTTCTCTTTTTATGGGTTTGAGCATATAATCTACAGCACCATTTTCTAAAAGGTTTTTTGATACTGCGGGAGTCGTTTCGTCCGTAATGAAGAAAATTTTTGGTAGGATCGCAGAAGACTCTTTCAACTCCCAGAAGGTAGCATAGCCATCCATCACAGGCATCGATAGCTCCATAATGATTAAGTCTACTTGCTTATTCTGATCATAGTATTCCATGACTTGTTTTCCAGAGTCCGCCAGTGCCAATACCTGATATTCTTCTGATTCCAATATCTGCTGCAACTGCTTCGCTTGGAATTTAGAGGATTCAGCAATAATGATTGTATACGGTCTTCCGTTTGGTGCGATTCCCTGTGGTGTAGACATATTTTACCCTCTTATAGATTTTTCTCTATTTGTTCTGCCATTTCTTTGGTACCGACAATTTTAGCATCTTTTTCGGCAATATCCCCGGTTCTATATCCATCTTTGATAGCGAGTCTAACAGCTTTGTCAATCCGATTTGCTTCTTCATCCATAGAAAATGAATATTTTAACATCAAAGCCCCACTCAGGATCTGCGCAATTGGATTGGCAACACCTTTACCAGCAATATCGGGAGCCGATCCACCAGAAGGCTCATACAAACCAAAACCACCAGTTGATAGAGAGGCGGAAGGAAGCATACCGATGGAACCCGTAATCACCGAGGCTTCATCGGAAAGAATATCACCAAACATATTGCCGCACAGGATTACATCGAATTGCTTAGGATTGACAATCAGTTGCATAGCTGCATTATCCACGTAGAGATGGTTCAATTCTACATCAGGATACTCTTTCGCATGTAGCGCCACGACAACTTCCCGCCAAAATACAGATGTAGTCAAAACATTGGCTTTATCGATGCTGGTAACTTTTTTTGTACGTTTGCGAGCAACATCAAAGGCAATTCTGGCAATCCTTTCAATTTCAGATCTGGCGTATTTCTTAGTATCGTAGGCAAACTCAGCATCCCCTGTTCCCTCTCGACCTTTTGGCTGGCCAAAATAGATACCACTCGTCAACTCACGCATAATCAAAATATCAAGGCCATCCTGCCCTAGTATCTCTTTCTTGAGCGGAGACGCATTCTGCAATTCAGGATAGATGATAGCGGGGCGCATATTGGCAAATAGGTCAAAATGTTTGCGTAAAGGCAACAGAGCTCCTCTTTCTGGTTGTGTTTCGGGAGGTAAACCTTCCCACTTAGGACCACCTACAGAACCAAAATAGATTGCATCCGAGTTTTCACATAACTTTAGCGTTTCGGGGGGTAGTGGATGCCCAGTAGCATCAATTGCTGCTCCTCCCACCAAAGCCGATTCAAAAGAAAAGTCTTTGGCTTTTTCTCCCATGACCTTTTTAATTACACCTATGGAAACATCCATCACCTCTGGTCCGATCCCGTCACCTGCTAACACAGCAACTTTTTTCATATGCTACGATTCTCCTGCAATGGTATAAGAGCCTGTCTTAAAACAAAATTACAGGCTCTTGCAGCTTATCTTTTGCGCAAGAATAAACTTATTTTAAGACACGCTGTAAGATTCCGTTTTAGAATCCTTAGCAAATTTCGCAATTACGTTTTCTAAAATAGACAGTCCCTCATTCACCTTTTCAATCGAAATATTGAGAGGGGGCATAATGCGAATCACGCTACCCGCTGTAGCATTCACAACCAAGCCATTTCGCAAACATTCCTCAGCAATCTGTGGAGCTTGGATCGTAAAATCCAAGCCGATGTGTAAACCCTTACCCCGAACCTCTTTTAAAATATCGTATTTTGTTTTCATTATATTTAACTTGGTAAAAAAGAAGTCTGAAAGAGCGTTTACATGCTGTAAGATCTCCCGCCCTACAATGATCTTTAAAGTTTCATAGGCAACTCGCATCGCTAGGTGGTTGCCACCAAAGGTCGAACCGTGTGTACCTGGTGTAAGCAAAGACTCATACTTTTCTCCAACCATAACGGCACCAATGGGAAAACCAGAACCAAGAGCTTTGGCAAGTGTCATCACATCAGGTTGGAAATTAAAGTGCTCATAACCGAAAAGCTTACCCGTTCTACCGATACCTGTCTGGATCTCATCAAAGATCAAAAGAGCATTTTCATCTTGGGTCAACTTACGTGCCAAAATAGCAAACTCATCACTGATCGGGATAATTCCCCCTTCCCCAATGATTGGCTCCATAATAAAAGCAGCGACCCGCCCTTGGTATCTATCGAAAGCTGCCTGCAAAGAATCTATATCATTTTCAGTTATATAATCGATATCAGGTAGTAGCTCTCCAAAACCTTGCCGCACTTTTTCTTGTCCGGTAATTGTCATTGCTGAAACTGTCCTTCCGTGGAAGCTCTTAGCCAAGGAAAGCACAACTGGTTTTTCCATTTTTTGCGCGATTCCATGTAGCCTAGCGATTTTGAAAGCCAGCTCATTGGCCTCTGTGCCGGAATTGCAAAAGAAAACCTTAGCAGGAAACGAATTTTCCACAAGAGCTTCGGCAAGATTCGCTGCTTCCTCTGAATAGAATAGATTTGACGTATGAAACAACATATCTGCCTGAGAGCGCAAAGCGTCTATGATATCCGCATCGGAATGGCCCAAGTTGGTTACAGAAATCCCGCACAAAAAATCAATGTACGGCTTATTGTCCATATCAAACAACATCTCTCCAACACCGTATTTAAAGGCAATGTCCTGCCTTTTGTAGTTGCCGACGAGGTATTTGTCAGTCTTTTCTTTGATTTCTTCTAATTTTGTATGTGTAATTTCACTCATGTAGACCCGCCATTGCCACAAATTTTTCTTCTGATTTTTGTATCTCTGCCTGCAGAACAGCTTTCTGGATAGCAATCTCCTCGATTGTCTTGGGTTGTACCAAAGAACAAAAAGAGCAGTATACTTTCACTTTTGGCTCTGTACCAGAAGGACGAATAGTGATTTTCGCATTTCCCTCCAATTCCAATTGGATCACATTAGCAGCTGGAATTCCCGAAAATACGGACTTTTTCGCAGCACCACGTACCGTTTTATGCTTATAATCCAGAAAAGAAATTACCTTTCTATCACCAATGTTCAACCCAACAAGCTCTTTGTTTCTTAGACTATCCATGCTATCTTGGATTTTCTTCTTACCTGCTTCTCCTTGCAAAGTTAAGGACTTCAATGACTCTAGGTACAGTCCATAGCGCAAGTAGATTTCGTCTAAATAGCCAAGAATATCTCCCTTTTCCTTGCATACTTCTAAGAAGAGAAGCGCCGAAGAAAGTGAGTCCTTATCGCGGACAAAGTCTACAGGCAAATAACCATAGGATTCCTCACCACCAAATAAAAATCGATTCTCTTTTTTTCCATCCAACTTAGCCATTTCATTGGCAATAAACTTAAAGCCGGTGAGAACGTTTTTCAATTTGATCTTGTTCTTCTTGGCAATGCTGGTTTGCAAATCTGTAGTAACAATAGTCTTGTAGATATGGAACTTGTATTTTGCTGAATTGGTATATTTTTCTGCCATGTACGCACAAAGCAGACTCCCGATCTGGTTGCCATTCAAGAGTTCATATTCCCCATCAACTTTTCTGACTCCGACACCGAGACGATCCGCATCAGGGTCTGTCGCAATAAATACATCCGCTTTTTTTGCCTTGGCAGTTTTTATGGTGAGTTCTAGAGCTGCCTCTTCTTCTGGGTTGGGATAGGCAACGGTAGGGAACTCTCCATCAGGCTTTTGTTGTTCTTTGACAAAATAAAATTTACTAAAACCTGCCTCTGTAAGTAGTTCTTTCATATAGACACCGCCAGTTCCGTGCAATGGCGAGTAGACGACTTTGATGGACTTTCTTTGCTCCGCCTTTTTCTTCTTATCGTAGATGAGAGAAGCAAAGACCTTTTTCTTGTATTTTTCAAACACAATTGGTTCTACATCACTGACAAACTTCTTGTAGACTGGACTAGTTTTGTTGAGAATCGGTACCTCTGACCAATTCTTTACTTGGTTGACGGCTTTTATCACTTGTGCATCATCAGGAGAAACCAACTGTCCACCATCATTCAAATAAGCCTTAAAACCATTGTATTCAGGAGGATTGTGCGAAGCGGTAATCATTACACCACCGGTCGCTTTGTAATGGCGAACCGCAAACGAAAGAACGGGGGTAGGTGCTAGTTTAGGAAAGATCTTCACTTTAATACCATTGGCAGCAGCAACCCCAGCAGTCACAACGGCAAACTCTTTAGACATACGGCGAGAATCATAAGAAATCACGAGGATAGGCTTTTTAGATTTTTTCAATAGGTGTCGCGACAAGCCCAAGGCAACTCGGGCGATCGTATAGAGATTCATACGACCCAGTCCGTTGCCAATGACACCGCGGATGCCACCTGTACCAAATTCAAGAGGAATGGTATACCCTTCTATATCTGGGTTTTGTGCACCCGCTCGCCATTCGGCTAAAACCCTCTGTGCTTCTTCACGGATTTCTACGGGAAACGGTTCTTCTGTCCACGGTAAAATAAGTTCTTCTGTGTTCATAGATTCTGCCATATTGCTTTTGATTTAGTAATGTACATACTCATGGGAACAATGGAATCTGTATACCTAAAAAAATAGCTTCCTCCGCTGTTCCTTAAAAATAACGATTTACAGCGTGTCTTAAAATAAGTTTATTCTTACGCTAATGGCAAGCTGCAAGAGCCACTTATTTACTAATGGACAGGCTCTTATAAAAGTCCTTAATTTTCTGCTTGTTAAATTTTTACAAGCGATCTTATACTTCTACTATGAGCCATACCTGTCCCCAATGTGGAGCATCTCTCATCAGTGGCAGTACCTCCTGCGAATACTGTGGCTGCGAATTAGAGGTTTGGAAAACCCAAGAACAAGAATCGTTGGCTATATATATTCGTGGTCTGGAAAAAATCTTACGAGCGAAGCAAGACATGTTTGAAGGGAGAGTCATCACTTTCTTTTTGGCGAGTTTGCTAGCTTGGGGAGGAACGATCTATGCGTTGTATTTATTTCTCACAAGTCTAACTCTAGTAGTTGTATTCTCTCTTCTCTCAGGTTTTACCTATTTTATTACCTTTGGCTGGTACACCTCGTCGTGTGAGAAAAAGGCTCATACAGTTACCTATGAAACACAGATACGTAAAGACATCGAAGAATACCTAATAAAAAATCACATCGACAAACAAGATTTTAAAATACTAGCCATGGAAACACTAAGATCTACCTCTCCCTTATATCCTTTTTTAATTGAGTAGTAAGGCTTACAAATTTTCCTTGTATTTACAGATTTGCATAGATCGTTCTATCTTAACTAGCAATCCCAAGCCAAAATCCTTGTAGCATATGTACAGCCGCGAAAACGTTTCGATCCATGAAAAAATTCCATTGCTTTTTAGAAGAGAAACATAAATTGTATCCATTGACATTCTAACATATTCCCTATACTTTAAATTTCATGCTTAAAAGCAATTATATGTTCGCAGATATACGATTTTATTGTAGTAAACTCCTATATATCATTCTAGCTTGTATTGTTTTCCTCTTCAGTTGCAAACAACCCTATATTCCCGAAGCCCAAGCTGGTACATTAGATCTATCCAAATGGAACTTTGCTGAAAAACCGATTGTTTCTATCGAAGGGGAATGGGAGTTTTATTGGAAACAATTCATTCCTAGTACTGGAAAAAATATAAACCGAACCGGCTTAATTCCTGTACCATCATACTGGAACAACTTCCAACGGGATGGAAAAAATCTTACTAGCTTTGGTTATGCCAGTTATCGACTAAGGGTAAAATTACCACAAAAACAAGAAACGTATTCCTTGAAATTTTCTAATATGGGTACAGCTTATCGGGTTCTATTAAATGGTAAAACAGTCTTTGAGGCAGGCAAAGTAACAACCTCAGCACAAGGCTTTCAAGCCGCTTATAGAACTTGTATCTTAGACATTCCTAAGATGACCCAGGATCTAGAAATAATTGTTCATATTGCAAACTATACACATATCTATAGCGGATTTTGGTATGAAGCCTACTTGGGTGTTCGAAAAGAATTGCATGAGAAGAAACAAAAAGTCAATTACTTTAGCTTCTTTCTATTTGGTAGTTTTTTATTGATAGGTATTCACCATTTAAGCATCTACTCACAACGTAAGAAAGACAAGTCAGAACTATATTTCGGAATTTTTGCTATCTTATTCTCCATCCGGCCACTTGTCATTGAGGAATTCGAGATATATCAGCTTCTCCCCCATCTACCATGGGAATTTGTTTTCCGTCTTGAGTATTTAACCTTTTATTTAGGAACATCTGTTGTTATTCTTTTCATTGCGAGCATATTTCAAGAAGTACGCATCATTTGGTTAGACAAAATCCTAGTAGGTACGTCTCTTTTTCTCACACTACTTATTTTTATAACTCCTATATTTTATTTAAC
>JBCCIA010000242.1:0-9357 GCA_039028475.1 Spirochaetota bacterium
CCTAAGTCAATAATAAATTTACTAAATTTTGTATTTTTTTGCATATTATGCACTATTTTCATATTTTAATGAAGGGAAGCTGATTGATCTAACTTGAATAGAGATTTCGTTTAGAGGGTGTCTGAAAACAGTACTATGTTCCCTTCGAACCGCTCAGGGAACGATCTACCGACATTTTCAGACAAACTCTTAAAATAAGTTTATTCTTATATAAAAAGTTAGCTGCAAGAGCCTATAGGAGTGTTTTCTGACAGTCTTTTATAGGAAAGTTTTAGCGATAATTGAATTTTATGATAGCAGTTAAGAGAAAATAAACATTTGAAGGATCAAATAAATCTTGCAGCTATATTTTGATACCAACGTCTACACATTTCCCTTTTTCCCTCACCCCACAAAAAAAGTATAGACAAGCCAAACGTACCAACAAAAATTTACCCTAAGAGTTCATAAGCGATAAGCTCTCAGCCCGGTCTTAAGCTACCAACTTTTCCCCGGACTGAGAAACGCACGCCCGAGGACGCAAGAAAAGTCTGTGTACTAAGCAGTACACAGTCAAGTCCTTTCTTCCCCCTTGGGCAACTGAACCAAAACACAATTGGGGGTTCCCATGGAACAAATAGATTACGCAGAATTTTTAGATCATCTAGAAATTGCTATCGACCGTATGCACAACGCAGAGACCTATTCTGCCAAACGACGCGAACGCTACCGAGACTTTGCCCAAGCACAGGTGAAAGTCCTCCGCATGCAACTCGAAGCACAGGTGTTCTAAGAAGAAAAAACATTCCCTCAAAAAATTACATTCTTTTTCTGTAAGGGGTGGTTTAAACCACCCCTTACAGAAAAGAAAAAACAAAATTTCACACACATACAAAAAAAATACTTGAATGTATACGACCGTATACTTATGATTGCACTAATACTATACATGTAATGGAGAAGCAGCAATGCAAGCAACAGAACAACTCACCGAGCAAAAGCAAAGCATCAAAGATTTCTTTGACGCTCTCAACAAAAAAGAATTCAAAACAGCGTTCACCTACTTCCACGACGATTTGCAATGGTGGATCATCGGCAATATCCAAGTCTCTGGCAAAAAAGACAAACGCGGCATGCAAACCGGCTTCAAACTCCTTTTCAGACTCTTTTCCGAACTACGCTTCGAATTAGGCGAATTCACCGAAGAAGGCAACCGAGTATCCGCCACCGCAGAATCCAAAGGAACCACCACCAGCGGTAAAGTCTATCACAACCACTACCACTTTCTTATCACCTTCCAAGACGGAAAATTTGCAAATGTCAAAGAATACTTAGACACCCAACACGCAGCTTCCTTAGAAGGCTAAACACAGATTTCTGTTCCCGTTCGGCATTTCGACAGGCTCAATACACCGCTCCGCTCAGGGAACGATTTACAGGTTATTAAAAGAGAATTAAAGGAAGAAAAGATGAAAGTAGGGCAAGCATTCAAAGAAGAACTAGTCTTAGACAGCTACGACGCCATAGTAATCGGCTCCGGCATGGGGGGAATGAGCGCATCTTCCCTCTTGGCACAGGCAGGCAAAAAAGTACTACTCCTCGAACAACACAACGTCATTGGTGGTTGCACACAAACCTTCAGCCGCAAAGGATTTGAGTGGAGTGTAGGATTGCACTACGTGGGCGATGTGCACACAGAACGCAATCTATCCTGGCGCCTCTTTGATGCTGTCACCCGTGGCGGGGTAAAATGGCACCCACTACCCTCACTCTACAACAGAATCGTCATCGAAGATCGACTCTACGAAATCCACGCCAGCAAAGAAGAATTTCTCGCCAAAATGACGGAGTATTTCCCACAAGAAACAGATGCCTTGCAACGCTATATGCAATTGGTCAAAGAGGTAACCCAAAGCTCAAATGGCTATTTCGCCGACCGCACACAACACCCGGCAAACCTGCAAGATAGTAACGGCAAAGCGAAAAATACCTTCTATAAATATTCCCAACGTACAGTCCTGGAAGTACTATCTGAGATAACGCAGAACAAAGAATTAATCGCAGTGCTTTGTGGCAACTATGGAGATTACGGAGTCGAACCTTCGCGTGCCTCCTTTGGCGTTCACGCCATGCTGGTGAGCCACTACCTCAATGGAGCTTGTTACCCAATCGGTGGCTCATCCATCTTTGCCGAGACAGTTACCCCTATCATCGAAGAACAAGGTGGCAAGGTACTATACAATGCAAAGGTAAAGGAGATTATCATCGAAGAAGACAATGCCGTTGGGGTTCGCTTGGAAAATGGTCGAGAGATTTTCGCAAACCAAATCATCTCTAATACAGGAGCCGATACTACTTACAAAAACCTAATGCCCAAACCAAACAACCAAGACTCTGAGTTACAACAACTGTTACAAACAGTCAAACCAACTCGAACAGCAGTTGGCTTAAACATTGGACTCAGCAGAAGTGCCGGCGAATTGGGAATCCATCCAGCAAACATATGGGCACACCCAGGAACAGATTTTGATAAAAATATCCAGAACCATATGGAGGATTTCGACAACCCATTTCCCTGGTATTTTATCACCTTTCCCTCTGCCAAAGACCCCGAATACCCTTCACGCTTTCCCAACAAAGCTACCATAGAAATGTATGCCCTCACCAACTTTTCTCACTTTGAAAAATGGCAGGGTTCGCAGTGGCGACGGCGAGGAGAGGACTACCAGGAATTGAAAGAAGGGATTGCAAAGAGATTGTTCGAAGAGTTATTCAAATACCTACCCGCAATCAAAGATCATATCGCCTACTACGAAGTCTCCACTCCCCTAACCTACCAACATTTCTTGAACAAACCTACCGGTGGTTTTTTAGGCTTAGAAGCTACACCGGAGAGATTCCAGCAGAAATGGTTGCGACCTCATACACCTATTGCAAATTTGTATCTAACAGGACAGGATGTTGCCAGCGACGGAATCATTGGAGCATTGAATGGCGGTGTTATGTGTGCCTCTGCAATTTTAGAGAGGAACCTGATGAGTGAAATCATCCGCAAGCGATATAAAAAATGGTAAAAAAAACAAGTAAACAGACTAAAAAAGAGCAAACTACTTCTGATACAAAAGAAAAAATTTTGCGTAAAGCACGAGACTTATATTTAGAACAAGGTGCTCCAGGTCTATCCATGCGTAAGATTGCAAAAGAAGTAGGACTGACACCGATGGCCATTTACCGCCATTTTGCAAACAAAGAAGATTTGCAGAAGGAACTGATGGGAAGAGCTTTCCGCACATTTGGTGAATACCTTTACCCTGCCTTAGAGAAAAAGACTCCTTTGGAAAGACTACGAGCTACATCAGATGGATTTTTGTATTTTGCTTTAGCAGAACAAAAGGGCTTTGAACTGATCTACCTAGCCATAGATCCAATCAATAATATAAAGGTAAGCCGGGAAATCCGCAAAGAATCTCTACCCACCTTCCATTTCTTAAAGCATAGAATCCGTGATTGTATACAAGCTGGGATTTTTACCAAAGGAAAGGCCTCAGCAATAACCGTTTCCTTTTTGGCACAATCTACAGGGTTATGTGCTCTCTACTTAGGAGGAAGTTTCGGCTGGAGTGAAGCAACTTTCAAACGAGTTTACAAAGAGTCTATAGAATCCCTGCTATTGGCCTACTCTAACGGTAAGGAGAAAAGGTAAGCTATGGAAACACTTGTCAGCGCATACGACAATGCTTGGTACCATATGGAAGCTCCTAACAATCCTATGGTGGTTTATTCTCTATCCTTTTTACAAACGAGTCCTTCCAAAGAATTGCTCAAGCAGCGAATCTTAGACAACTTCGTACCTTATGGAGATGGTCGCTTACACTGTACAATTGCAAAAACTACTGATTCTAAGCAAAAAACTCTTACTTACAAGCCTGTTGGTACCTTAGATATGAACTACCATCTCAAGTTCCATGAATTACAGCAAGGCAAGCAAACAGAACTAGAAGAGTGGATTGGAAGTTTGATGAGCAAACCTTTAGACTCACAACATCCACTTTGGCAGATCTATATAATCCACAATTGCCAAGGTATCGCATCGCACGGAGAAGAATCTGTAGAAGATGCTACTTGTGTATTACTCGCCAGAATCCACCATTGCTATGCCGACGGAATTTCCCACATTCGTTTGCTAAGTTCGTTATTTGACGGTTACCAAAGGAATGTTAATAAACCAAGTGATTTTTCTTTACCAGCAAAGTCCGATAAAAACTTGGTAGATAAAGTCGCAAAAAGTTTTCAAAAAATTAATATATCTTCCCTCAAATTTTTTCACAAAAAACCTGAGGGAATTAAAAAGGTTACTTGGTTACCATCCATTCCCTTGATAAAAATCAAACAAATTGGCAAAGCTCTCCAAGCTACAGTAAATGACACCTTATTATCGATTTTAGCAGGTGCTTGGAGAGACTATTTTTTAGAGAAAAACATAGATATAGAAGAAAGCCTAAAACTTTTTCTTAGTATACCTGTAAGTATCAGACCCGAAGAGCTTGCAGACGATTTAGGGAATCTCTTGGGTTTGTACACACTCCCCTTACCCATAGGAGTAATAGATCCTAAAAGCAGAATTGCCCAAATCCACCGCTTTATGGGCAAACTCAAGAAAAGTTCTCAAGCAATAGACTTTTTCCACTTTCTCAATTCTTTAGGCAACGAAAGTTCCGAAAGACAACAGGAAATCTGGAATTCTCTTTCCCATAAATATGCCGCAGTAGTAAGCAATATCCCAGGATTACAGGAAGAAAAAACACTTGGTGGAATACCTATTTTGCAGCAGTTATTTTTTCCTCCTTGTAACAATTCCATAGGAATCACAACAGGCTTTCTCAGTTATAACGGTAATTTGCAGATATCCCTTGCGACCGATGAAAATATTATTGCAGACCCCAGACAACTCGCTGATTTTTTTACAAAGCAAATCACAATTCACGAAGAGATAAGTTAACATGCCATATTTTACAAGCCAAGATTATAAAATTTTCTATAGTTATTCCAATGCAGACCCTAGCCGGCAAAAACCTGCTATCATCCTAATCCACGGAGCAGCAGGGGTGCATTTACATTGGGCAGAAGAATTGCGCAAACATCCAGAATACCAGGTGATTGCCGTTGACCTCCCCGGACACGGACGCTCTCGTTTGCAACAAGGACAAAGTCCGGTAGATTCAATCCCCTTGTTTGCAGCATTACTAGCCGAACTCATCTCACACTTACAACTGGAAAAGCTCATTCTTATGGGACACTCTATGGGAGGAATGATCGCACAACAACTAGCTATAGAGCTTCCAGAGAAAGTTCAAAAATTAGTACTACTCTCTAGTAGTGCAAATTTGCAGGTCAATCTAAGAATACTAGAAGAAGCAGGAATCCCAGAGAAATTACCAGGGGTGTTAGATTTGATGAATGAAATGAACTATGCCCAATCCTCTCCAAAAGATATGAAGGATAGAGCAAGGAAGATTTTAGACCGCGTTCCAGCAGAAATTATATTAGCAGATTTTACCGCTTGCGATAAGTTTGATACAACTTCGCAAGTCAGCTCAATCCATTGTCCTACATTTATCATCACTGGAAAAGAAGATGGTATGGTTCCTACAGAAGATTCAGAACAGCTTGCAAAGTTGATTCCTAGAGCGAACTTAGAAGTTGTAGAAAATGCCGGTCATATGATTATGCAGGAGAAAGCGGAAGCAATCAATGCTAGGTTACTAGCATTGATCTAAATTTATAGCTCATAATTTTTAAAGCAGCTTCCTGTTCCCTTCGAACTCCGCTCTGGGAACAATCTACCAAACTTTTCAGGCTCTCAGTCAACTTGGAATACCCTTTTGAAATAATCTGAATTTTCAGGAAGTGCATCAGTTTGATCATCAATATTAGCAAGCTTTTTAGCAAGTTGCTTCTTATACTCTAACTGCATCTGACGAGCGATTTGGATTCTCTGTGCCTGTGGGGAACCTGCTCCATGCATAGATTCGGTTAAATACCCCACTGCATTTCTGCCCAATGTCATATTCTCGATCAAACGTAAAATCCTCATCCGAAATTCGGTAGGAATGTCACTGCGGCCAGAGAGATATTTTTCCAATAAAGCTCCGATTTCAGGATGGCGGAAATCTTTTTCCGAAGGTAGAGTAACCACAAGACCACCTGCAATGTCCTGTGCAAGTCTACCTATTTCATAGGGAAAACGTGTAACATTGTGTTTGCAAACATTGGCTAGCATCTCATCATTTAACCAAACTCCCGATTTCATCTGCTGCGATTGGTAAGAAGAAGCGACTCCAGAAGCATAGATGGATTCATTGAGATGAGTCATTTCAACCAGCTTATCTCGAATATGAGAGACTTTAGGAACTCCGTTGTATTCAGCAATAGTGGCCGCAGCACCGATTAGTACATCACCCAAACCAGTCTTACAAACATAGCTACGGCGATGGTAGCAAGTAAAACGTTCTACCAGCATAGAAGCAAACTCAAATTCTCCATCCATAAAAATATACTTATTCGGTATAAATACCTTTTCAAAGATTATAAGAGCTTCTTGGCCAGAAAACTTTGCATTGCCACAATCAATGTCACCGCCTTCCAGATTCCTGGTATCACAGGATTGCCTACCATAAATATAAGTGATACCAGGAGCATCGACAGGAATTGCACCTACGATGGCATAATCTTTATCACCCTCCGCAAGACGCATTGTAGGCATTACTAACAGCCAATGCGAGTTGATACAACCGGTTTGATGAGCCTTAGCACCACTTACCCAGACTCCTTCCTCACTGCGATCGGCAATATGTAAAAACATATCAGGATCATCTTGCTGGTACGGAGCTTTACTTCTGTCACCTTTTGGATCGGTCATTGCTCCACCAATTACATAGTTTTCTTTTTGTACAAACTTAATGAATTCCAACAACCTCTGGTGGTATCCTGTGCCATGCTTTTCGTCGATCTCGTAGGTAGTCGAATGCAGAGAATTTATCGCATCCATACCAACACACCTCTGGAAACAAGTGCCAGTTCTTTGACCCATCTTGCGTTGCATTTTATTCTGCAACACAACGTCTTTCGCACTTTCTGTAATATGCAAGAAACGGTTGACTCTCTCATTGGTAAGAGAGGACATCGCAGTAGCCAGCTCTGGGTTTTCATGAGCCAAATCATAGGTATCTGCTACTGCATTGATAGAGGGACGAATAATAGGATGATCTACAGGTTCTTCGACCTCTTCCCCAAACAAAAAAATTCTAAGGTTTCTCCCGCGTAAACTTTCTATATAATCTTTTCCTGATACGATTGCCATAAGTATACGATCGTATACTTAATCAATTAAGTCAAGGTGTTTTTTTGATAACTGAAAATGCAAAGAAATAAAATTTAAAGCTTGCCTTATAATTTTGCCTCATGTATCATCTCATGATACATGAAAGGCTTATTATGGAAACAAATCATATTTCTTTTTTCACTTACTACATGGATAGCCTATTTTCAAGCTCTATTTAGTATAGAACACATAAACAATCAAATAAGACTCAATAGTAAAACAACTGGTAATATTATAGAAATGCTCAGAGAATCGGAAAATAAAAATTCCAAATTGAATCTTGAAAAAATTACTTCTCTTTCTTTAATCTATGACAATCCTATGAAACCCTGTATAGATGCTCAAACAGAAACAGACCCTTATTTTTACAAACTCGACAAGATACCAGATTCTATTTCTCGTTTTAAAAATTTAAAATCCCTACACATTCATTCCAATTTCTTAAAGACAGTACCTGAATCAATAGGTCTATTGCAGCATCTAACCGAATTAAGAATCAATTTTAACCGCTTACAAAAACTACCAGAGTCAATTGGCAAACTACATAATTTACGCTACCTTTCTTTAAAAGGCAATCATTTGACTGGCTTACCTGATTCCATAGGAAACTTAAAAAAGTTAAAGATTCTAGATCTTTCCGGAAATCAATTAAAGAGTTTACCGAAATCTTTTGGAGAGCTGGATAGTTTAGAACGTTTGTACCTTGGGAAAAATCGATTTGAGGTTTTTCCTGATACCATTAGCCAATTGAAACAATTGCAATACCTATCATTTGGTGATGATAACTTTCACGAATGTAGGATTCCTTCCGAATATTATATGGACTATTTATCGGCCGAATTGACAAAATCAGAGTTTTTCCAGAAAATGCAAAGATCTGGTTATTTCAGCAATCGGATTAGAGAATTACCAGAGTCGTTTGGCCAACTTACAAAATTAAAAGAATCATCCTTGGTGAATAACCAACTGACTGTAATACCTGAGTCGATAGGCAAACTACAAAATTTGACCCATCTCAACCTCTTTGCCAATCAATTGTCTGCAGTACCAGAATCATTTTCCCAACTGCTTCGATTGACGGATCTCAATATTGGCAACAATCAGTTTTCAAATTTACCTAATTCTATTGGTCAATTGAAGCATTTGGCATATCTATATGCTTCTGGAAATCGTTTATCTTCTCTTCCTTCCTCCCTACAACAATTTTCGCGTTTAAAATATTTATACCTTCGGCATAATCTTTTTTCTGAATTTCCCCCAGTAAAGGGCTTATTGCACTTAGACCTCGGTTGGAATCGCATCCAGAGTTTGCCGCAAACATTTACGGGTTTGGACAGTTTAGAATTATTGTATTTAGGAGGCAATCCTATTGCAATCATTCCAACCTCTTTTCAGCAATTGCCAAAATTGGAAACGCTGTATTTGGGTGGAAACCAGATTCTGATTGCTCAGGCAAAGAAAAAGCAACCAAAGATTCTACCACATTGCAATATAAAAAGTTACTACGAAATTATAAATCGTTCCAACTGCTCTTTAGATAGAAGTGTGGATAGAGAGTTTAATCATAATCTTAGAAAGTAGACTTTATAACATAATTATCTGACACATATTTTACTCTTGCCAAATTCTTAGAAAATCGAAAAAGATAGTTTTTCACATACTAAGGATAAAACCATATATCAAATCAAAGACATGATTGGAAAAATACTTATTTGCTTATTCTTCTTGGTTTCCTCGGAGCTCATTTCACAAACTTTTGACAAATCGAAAATTATACTCCTGCAAGAGAAACAAAAACTATACCAAGTTATGTTACAAGCAAAGTATCTTAGAGTTTCCCAAAGACAAGCAATCCCCAACATCTTCAAACGTCCCGACTGGAAAACCAATAAAGAGCTTATTCCTAATTTTGGTTTTACAGATGATTGGGTGTATGTCCACTTCCATGTCAAAAACATAAGCCCTGCCCGTATATGGATTTTTTATTATAACTTTCC
>JBCCIA010000243.1:0-9303 GCA_039028475.1 Spirochaetota bacterium
AAAAAAAAATGAAACTCTTTTTTACATATTTGTAAGTGAAATGGTAAAAAAATTATTAATTTATTTTTGCAGAGATTTATGACATCTTTTGTTGAGTGGTTTAGGCTGCATAGGGAGCGAGATACTTGTTATTTTTGCGATTTCTCTAAGTGTTTGTCGATTTTACCAAAATATCAATTTGTCCAGAGGAGTTCATACTCGCGTTTTTGCTTGCTCACAAAATGCTCGCTGAATCTATCTTCCAAGATTTCTGATATCTGCTTTTGGCTGATCATATCCGATAGAATGTGGCTTTCTGGCAATACAGTCAAAATATTACGGATTTCTTTGTAAGTTCTCTCGTAGTAGAATAGACTCTCGCTAGAAATAGAGGCAATTTCATTCCAAATCCGGATAGCTTCTGCTAGATCTGCTTCCTGGTGTAATTTTAGACCTCTTTCCCAGAGTAGCATACCTTTTTGCAACATAGCATCTTTTTTGCGGTAGTTGTCCGGTGTGGTTTGCAACAAATGGTTGATAATCTCTAACCTTTTGGCATTGTAGAGACGGAAGGAATCATCTTTGCTAGCAATTTTCTTTTGTTTGAGCAGAGGACGGTATTTTTCTGCCATCAGGTGCATTGTTTCAATGCGTAAGGCTTGCTTTTTTTCTGCACTGAAGCGAGGGTATTCACGCAAAAATTGCAATACAAAATCTACTGACTTTTCTTGGATGTAGTAGATATCGTGGATGGTAAATAGGATTTCAATCGCAGCCTTGCTACCCCGTAGTTTCCTCGCCAAATCCATAAAGTTGCGCAAATAGTCCTCTTTGTTGAGGCTTTCTTGGAAGTAATCTAGCATAAAATAGGTATAATCGTAGCTGTAGTAGTAGGCGAGTCTTTGCAAATTTTGGTAGTAGAGTTCGCGAATGGCGTGTGGAAGATCTCCCACATTTGGGTCGTACGACATGTAGTTTTTGATAAAACGGGATAGCTGCAATTCTTTGTCTAAGGTCAAAGTTTCGTCGAAATACACCTTACGGCTGCCAATAGGAAAGCTAAGCGGGCCACTGTTTCCTTTGTCGTTATCATAGGTGAGCTCAACTTGTAAGACATCATCTTCTGTCATACCAGAATCCCATGTACGAAAATCTCTGATGATCTGGTTGCGTTTATTGTGCTTTTTTAGGGCTTGTTGTGATTCTTCTAGAATGTCTAAAAACTTTTTATCAATGGTTTCCAAGGTAGGCAGCACCTCTTTGGTGACGATATCCTCATAGTCATGTTTGCGTTTGATATAAGATTTTCGTACATCTTTTCTGAATAGCTGTTCCTTTTTGGGTAGAACCTTTTTGAATTTTTTGCGCAATTCAGAGGTTTTTTCCAGCAAACCCAGTAACTTTTTGTATTCTTGGGAGTTGTATTGGTAGTCTCCATTGAACTTCTTTTGCTTCTGCGGTGGCTTTTTGTCTTTAGTATGCAGGGTCTTGTATTGCGGCCCAGAAGGCATCTTGCTTTTCATGCTTAGTTGAGGAGGTGTGTACGAATCCACAAATCCCTGGGGCAAAACCTTTGGCTTTGGCTTTTTGTCTGGTACAATTGCAACTTCTAGCAATACTTCTTCTTGGTAGTCTCGGTTGAGGTAGAACAAAACCCCCAACAGAGCGTGTAGAGACAAAGAGAGAAATGCAGATAGGTATATCGTTTTGTTTTGCATAAGAACTAGCTAGCGACCTTTCCTAATTAGACACAGATATTGTTATAAAATTTACTATTATTTCTTTCTACCTTTTTTTTCTAGAATGTTTATATATTCTTTCAGCAATTGTACAATAGGTTTTTGGTGCGCTAATAGGGTTATCGTTCTGTCGTGGGCATAAAATCCCAGAGGGTGTTTAGGGGTGGGAATGAGCTGGTTGACCAAACTAACAGCCAGTACCAAGCCGGCAAACTGGTACTGGTTTTCCTCAATTCTCTGGAAAACAGGCGAGCCACTCTCTCCCTGGTAAGCAGAAATTGTGGTCAGTGTTTTATCTTGGGGAGAGTTAAATATACTATCGATATACACCCTGTCCTGCTTTTTTTTACTCTTATTGAAGTAGCCGATTTTCTTTCTGATTTTAGCAATATCATAGTCTATGACCAAACCCCTCTTTTCATAGAGATACGAGGCCGGTGGCAGAAGAAATCTACCTAGGTACTTGCTTTCCTGTTTTGCGTCGTAGTAGTCGATGCCCCCAAAGCTCAGGTCATAGCCGCTGTGCCCTGTATTGCCCTTTGTTAAGCGGATAAAAAGCGATACGTCGGCGTTTTTTGCCGGTGCTTTTTGGATGAGGGGAACTCCTCCTGCCAAGGATCTTTGCCGGTGTTTCAGTTGCAGGAGAGCCACATCCGGTTTTTCGATGTAGTGGAGGATTTGGAAAGATGCATTTTTTGTATCCTCCACAGGCCCTCGTTTAGACTGCAAAACCAAATAGTAGGGGGCTTTGATTCCCTTGATAACATGGTAGGCGGTGAGAAAGAAGCCATTGCCGATATGAAAGGCTCTACCACGTGTCCCCTGGTCAGTCTGGATGTCATACAAGCGGCTTTCGACTTCTTGGCTCGTTAGGTATCTCTGTTCCGTTTCTGTTGACTTAGCAAGCAGGTCTTGTAAAAACTTTTTGTCTTTTTCCAGCAAAGAGCTCGTACAGTTGCTTAAGAGGAGGCACAAAAAGAGAAAGAAATACCTATGCTTCGATAAACAAATCATTGCTCTACTACTTTGTCCTTTCGCCTGCGATTCAATAGAAGCCCGCGGTAGATATAACGGATTTGTTTGACACTTTTTGCCAGCAACTTTTTCTCAGCCCCCTTGTCCCTGGAATCCATATCCAAGAATTCTCCCGAAAGGGTAAACATAGTAGTGATGATAAAATCAGCGACAAACTCTAGTTCTGAATGCGAGACTTTTTGGAAGGTAGTGGTATTGTAGAGGTCACTCGCAAGTTCGGCGGCAAAAAACTTCATGGCATTGCGAATAGCAAAGCGGATGCGTTGGTTGCTACCCGATCGTTCTCGGTAGATAAAGGAAAAGATGAGCCTGTTTTCTTTGACATAGGTGAAGAAAATGGTATTAGATTCTTTCAAAGCGGACTTGTGGGTGACACCGGCTTGTCTGGCCTCTTTGAGAATCGTGCGTAGTTTTTCACTTACCTCTTCGACGATGGCTAGGCCCATTTCTTCCATATTGGCAAAGTGGCGGTAAAACCCACCAGGCACAATCCCTGCTTCTCGGCTCACTTCGCGCAAACTCAGGCTATCCAGGCTCTTTCCCTGTCCCATGAGCTTGAGGGCAGATTCCAAAATATGTGTTCTAGTCTTTACTTTGTGGTAGTACTTGCGGTTTAGCTTCATCGCTACTTTGGAAAAATGACTATTTTTTTGATTTTTCAAGTATTTTTTTTTGATTTTTCTTGACAGAAATGCGAAAATGATTAAAAAGTGCACAAGTGTTCACTTTTTAATAGGAGCGTAAAGCAGATGAACCAGTTAAACATAAAAGAAAATGCTAAAAAGGCTATCAAAAACTATATGATAGGTGAAAATTGGGGTGATTTCTTACTCAGCCATATAGATCCAATGTTCACTTTTTCAAAACCTAAGGCAGAGATAGTTGCTTGTAAGTATGAGACCGATGATACCAGGTCTGTCTATCTCCGGCCGAACTTCCATTGGAAAGGATTCCAACCAGGTCAGTTCCTACCCATTGAAACAGAAATCAATGGTAGGTTGGTGCAAAGGGTTTACTCTCTTTCTAGTACCCCAAAAGACAAGTACCTACGCATTACCGTAAAGAAACAGGGGTTGGTTTCCAATCACATCTTTTCTCAATGGCAAAAAGGGATGATACTATCCATCGGACAGGCAACAGGGGATTTTACCCTTAAGCAAACAGCAGGGAATTTACTGTTTCTCGCAGGAGGAAGCGGGATTACGCCTATCTATTCCATGCTCAAGCAATTGGTTGCAGACAAGGATGAACGAGAGATCGATCTCGTTTACTTCAACCGTGATGCGAATCATATCATTTTTCATAAAGAGTTGTTAGAATTATGTGCCCAAAACCCACAGATTCGTATTTCTTTTGTCTTGACTCATGAAGATAGACCCAATTATTACAAAGGTTTCCTAACACAAGACATGTTGGAATATTTGGTACCAGATTACCAAGATCGCCAGACCTATCTATGTGGCCCAACCCCACTACAAGAAAAAGCGGAGAGGATGTGGCAAGAAAATACTATAGCAGATAGGCTCACACTTGAGAGTTTCGCAATAAACCAACCTGCCGCTTCTATGCCTGCCAAAAAGGTTTCCGTCAAACTATTGCAAAGCCATAAAACCGTAGAACTCGCAGGTGAAAAGCCTCTATTGGACGAATTAGAACAAGCAGGGGTCTTTCCCCGCTCCGCCTGTCGGATTGGGCTTTGCCATACCTGTGCCTGTAGCAAAGAAAAGGGCAGTGTGTTCAATAGCAAAAACCAGCAACTCTCGCATGCAGGCAAAGAAAGCATCCAGTTGTGTGTCAGTCGTGCACAAGAAGATTTAGAACTACATTTATAAGGAAAAGAAAATGCAAAACCAACAATTGTACAAACCACTCAGTCACAAAGAAATCGAAGACTTCGGCAAAGAAATGGAAGAGATCCGTTTGGATATCCTTTCTAAGGTAGGAGAAGAAGACGCCCAGTATATTCGTAACCTCTACAATAAAACTCGCTATTATGAAATTCTTGGGAGGTTCTTTATCCACTTCAGTTTAGAACCAGTCACTTGGTTTGCCGGCATTTGCTTTTTGTCCCTGTCCAAAATTATCAACAATATGGAGTTGGGGCACAACGTGATGCACGGACAATACGATTGGATGAACGACCCGGAGTTGAACTCACGTAGTTTTGACTGGGACCATGTTTCGGATAAAGAACAATGGAAATTTTCCCACAACTACATGCACCATACCTTTACCAATATCATTGATAAAGACCATGACTTTGGCTACAACCTGCTCAGACTTTCAGAAGAGCAGGAGTGGAATCCTATAAATGTTCCACAGGTGTTGTACAACATTGTTTTAGCGTTTATCTTTGACTTTGGCGTTGGGAAACACGGGCAAGATATTGCCTATAGTGAACTTCCTGCAGAAAAGAAAACTAAGAACAATAGAAAAAAAACTCGCAGGCAATTTAACCTAAAAATTCTTTCGCAAACCTGGAAGGACTACATCTTCTTTCCCTTATTGGGTGGTATCATGGCCCCCAAAATAGCTCTTGCAAATGGCATTTCCAATGTGGCACGTAACTTGTGGACGCATTCGATCATTTTTTGTGGCCACTTCACCGAAAACGTGCAAACCTTCCAGCAGGAAGAGTCTGAAAATGAGAGTCTAGGTTCCTTTTATCTCCGCCAACTCAAAGGTTCTTCCAATCTAGATGGGGGAAAGAGGTTTCACATGCTCACCGGACATTTGAGCCAACAGATCGAGCACCACATGTTTCCCGATATACCTGCGAATCGTTACGAGGAAATGGCACCACGCGTACAGGAGGTTTGTAAGAAATACCAGCAACATTACAACACGGGTGACTTTTGGCAACAATACGTATCGGTATGGAAACGCATCTTTGCCTTCTCCTTTCCAAATTCGATTGCCCAGAGGATTATGTATGCGTAAATTGCTTTAGGGCAGGTTGTATATCTGCCCTAAGTTTATGGTGTATGAGTTAGAATTAAAAATGGATTCCTAAAGAATGGGCTTTGGTAAAAAAAAGTTGTAGGTAGTTCAAGTCCAGTTTGGTCATCTTATGAATAAAAACAAAGTCAAATCCCTCTTTTTTGAGAGAAATTGCCGTTTGCAAAGCGGTTCTCCGAGCCAAACGTTCTCCTTTTGCCAAGCCCATTTTTAGACCAACTTCTTCCCCCTTGGTAAAGCCTACTTTTTCTCCTTTTTCAAACCCTTGCTTTTCTAATGTTTCTGCGATTGTTGGCATGATCTGCTGAACCCCTTCGTTTGGTATAGTCTCAGCTTCTTTTTTGAGCCTGTCAAGTGAAATCTTGTCACTGCCACGGTGTAGGTATTGCAAGCATTGATTGATGGCTCGTTTGCTTTCTTCCTCTCCCTCAATCTGCGAGAGTAAACTGAATATTCTAGGCAGTTCGTTCACTAATTCAGGGTGAAATATATATTTCATGAGTAGAAGGCTCAATTTGAGTGTGGTTTGCCCGGTAATCTCGGATTGTTTGTATTGTGAAAGGTCGTAGAGTAAAAATTGAAAGTTGGGTATATAGTTTTTAAATACACTTGGGATTTGCAGCAGGCTATGTAAATCTTTAGGATATTTCCATTTGTTTTTGCCGTGGTAAATGATAATCGGTATGATTAGGGGTAGATGTTTTCCTTTTTTGATTTGCCGTAAGTGTCTATTCCAGATGGCTACGATATATTGTAATACTTGAAAAGCGGTGAATCTCTCGGCTCTACTTTTGTGATCGAATAGGGTATAGATATACGTTGTTTTGTTGTTTCTATTTGCTCGGTAGAGAATATCGGAAAACTTTTCTTGTAAGGTCTCATCTACAAATGTTTCTTTTGCAAGCTCTAATGTGGCTAGATCGATTTCTTGCAGTAGTTCTTGGGGAAGGTAATTTTCTAAAAAATCAATTGTGTTCTTCGTTTCTCCAAATACGGATTTGAAATACTTGTCATGTATATTCTCCCCTCGCATTCGCTTAGAATTTCGCTGTGTGTTTACTTGTCGAGGTTTTGTTGTTAAGGGTATGTGCTGTTTAGCTTTGAAAAGAGTAGCTATGGCGTAATTTTATAAATTTTTTTGTTCTTAGTATGAGGATGGTGGCATCATATTGAGCCTGTCGAAATATCGGAGGGTAAAAAAAAGAGTGGACATTTTTTCAGCATTTATCATTACTATCTAAGTACATTTTTACTGTAAATGTACTTATGTGAAAAGCTCTCAGCCCGGTGACAGTCGCCAAACATACCCCGGACTGAGAAACCACACACAAGGTGCACCATCAGGTTTGTATGCTAGTACCTCTAGTCAAGCCCTTTGTGTACCTTGGAGTGTCTCTAATTTTACATTTTTGGAGGTTCCCCACATGGGACACACAAACGATTTTGATTTAAAAGGTCTCCTCGACCGTCTCACCGTCTGTATAGACAGAGCTAGCCAACCCGGCAAGTATTCTCGCCGGCGCCGCATGCGTTATCGCAAGCTGGCACATGCGATTATTAAGCATATACGTCAGGAGTTGGAGGAGTAAGTTTCCCCTCGGCTCCGCTCGGGGAACGAGTTTGTTCTATAATATTTGAACAATCCGTTGGGTGAGCGGAGCCGAACTCAACTAAAGCCTAGAAAAAAGCTCTCTTGTTCCTCCAATTTCGGGGGTAGGGTACAGAAGGCAGCACTTAGCTTTGCATGTATTTGCTGATAACCTCGATAATCAAAGGTTGTTTGAATATTCTTGCTAACTCAATCGCTTTAAGATTGTTATGGCCATCACGTATTTCTAAATATTTCTGGAGAAAACCTTGTTGTTTGGCAGTTTCTAATAACAATTCTGCTATTTGTTTATGAGCTTGTGTTTCTCCATATGCTGCCACAAAATGCAGAGGAGTCCACTTTGTATCATCTATAACATCAATATCAGCCTTGTGCTGTACTAGCAATTCCGCTATCTGTTTATGAGCTTCCGTTTTTCCATGTTGTGCCACAAAATGTAAAGGAGCAAAGCCTGCTTTAGTTTTAGCGTTAACATCAGCTTTGTTTTGTACTAGCAATTCTACTATCTGTTTATGAGCTTCTGTTTCTCCATGTGCTGCTACAAAATGCAATGGAGTCCATTTTTTATCATCTATAGCATCAATATCAGCCTTGTGCTGTACTAGCAATTCCGCTATCTGTCTATGAGCTTGTGTTTCTGCATGTCGTGCCACAGCATGCAAAGGAGTAATGCCCTGATTATTTTTAGCATTAACATCAGCCTCGTGCTGTACTAGTAATTCCGCTATCTGTTTATGAGCTTCCGTTTTTCCATGTTGTGCCACAAAATGCAGAGGAGTCCACTTTTTATCATCTATAGCGTTAACATCAGCTTTGTTGTGTACTAGCAATTCCGCTATCTGTTTATGAGCTTCCGTTTTTCCATGTTGTGCCACAGCATGCAAAGCAGTAGAGCCCTCTTTAGCTATAGCATTAACATCAGCCTTGTGTCGTACTAGCAATTCCGTTATTTGTTTATGAGCTTGTGTTTCTCCATGTTGTGCCACAATTTGCAAAGGAGTAATGCCCTCATTAGTTTTAGCGTTAACATCAGCCTTGTGCTGTACTAACAATTCCGCTATCTGTTTATGAGCTTCCATTTTTCTACGTTGTGCCACAACATGCAAAGGAGTATAATAATCCGTTGGGCTAAAAATTTTTAAATTAGAAAAAAGCCGTGGTAGCTTTGATTTTTGTAGGTATTCTAGTACGGTTTGAAAATGAATAGGCGTACCAGCTTTTTCTCTATATCCCAATAATAACTTCTCTCTCCATTCATCCCATAACCTTTCTAACAACTCCCAATCTGGCTCTTCGTTTGTCCAAAAGTAAACTTCTAATCGAGTTAGACTTTTTCTAAGCTCATTCAGAGCTAAGTTGCTAAAGGCAGCATAATCCCCTTGGTGAATTCGTAATACCTTTAGCTTTTTGCATTCCATAATCTTATTAGTGACTTCTTTATTCAGACCAGGTTGAAAGGCCAAAGTATTTATATTACGAAACTTCTTCAAGATGAGAGTCGGAAAATTTTGTGCAGATAACCAATCCTTTGGATACTCTAATTCTGTTATTTTCTTTAGTTGCTCAAGTAAACTCAAATTACCACCAATGGAAAAAGTAAATTCATGCTCTGCAACTTTTAACTTTATTTCGCTATCCCAACTTTTTACCTCCCAGTCCTTTAAGTAGTGTAACGCATATTCCGCACCGAAAAACTCTTTTTCTTCAAATTCATCCAGAGGCATATAAATGCTTTTTGGTAGTACTCGTTCAATTTGTTTTCTGTTGAATTTTTCAGGATTCAACTGGTCAAAGACTTCTTTATAAGCTGCGGTTCCTGATTGGTGCTCACGAAAAACCCGATTTGCATAATCAACATAAAAGCATTTCTCCAAAAAGAATTGCTCCGCCTCCGCGTAGAGTGTAAAAGAAAAATCCCAACGAAAGTCAGGATCGTCATACAATGACATAGAAAGAAAATAATCATACAAAGACTTATGCACA
>JBCCIA010000244.1:0-9287 GCA_039028475.1 Spirochaetota bacterium
CGCAAAATAGAGGCTATTCTTTTAAAGGGGAGAGAAAAAAGTGCCCAAAAGTCGCTTGCTATTGTCATTTACACTATCTTATTTGGTACAATTATCGCGATAGCACTTTCCCTTTTAATTTCCATCATTCTATCTAGCCAAATTTTAAAACCAATCCAAAAACTAATCATCGGCATGTCGGAGGCCTCAAAAGGTGATTTCACTACAAAGGTAGCAATCCAATCACGCGATGAATTCGCTAATTTAGGTATACAATTCAATAAAATGTTAGAAAATGTTCGCTCTTTGGTGAAAAATGTAAACCACCATAGCAACAAAGCCGTTTCAGCTATACAGGATATAACAGGACTCATTTCTAAAACTGTAGATATGTCAAACATCATATTTTCTAACATGCAAGAAGCTAACCAAATTACGCAAGAGCAAACAAATATGATACACGATGGGAACAACCTAGTAAGTAGTTTGATCAATCAAATAAATCGTGTAGATGAGCTATCTAATGAAACTAGTAAAATGACATTTCAGTCTATGCAAACAATCAATACAGGAATGGAAGTCATGGAACAACAAAAGTTAATGATGAAAAACAATAAAAATGCCTCTGAACAGGTAAATACAGAAATACAAATCTTATTAGAAAAGTCTAAAGAGATAGGAAGTATAATCAAACTCATTAGCAATATAGCCAAACAAACAAATCTTCTAGCGTTAAATGCTGCTATTGAAGCAGAGAGATCGGGTGAATATGGAAGAGGGTTCAGTGTTGTAGCGGAGGAGATCAAAACTCTTGCAGAAGAGTCAGGAAAATCAACCCAAAAGATCAATAACTTAATTACTCAAATCCAATCCAACATAGGCTTAGCATCGCAAGAGGTACAAACTTCATTGGCTATTGTAAACCAACAAGAAGATACAGTAAACACAACAGTTACCACCTTTGAAAATATCCATTCCTCAGTATCAGAAGCTACAGATAACATTAAAAAGGTCTTAGAACTCAGTAAAGTTTTAAATGCAGCATCTGAGGAAGCAGGGAAAAGCTTTTCTACTCTAGCAAAACGCACAGAAAAAACTACACTTGCCACACAAAAAACGGCTTCTACCGTAGAGGAACAAAAGATATTCATCGATGAAGTCAATAAAAATGCCAAAAGAATGCTGCGTATTTCAGAAGGACTGCTTAGATCAACAGCTAAATTTACCATTTAAGGATACGCAAACCAACCAATTAATAATTCATAACAATAAATGTTTTAACCAACCTCTAAAAGCAACATCGCCATATCATCTTTAATATTATGATTAGAAAAAATAAGAGTGTCATCTAGTATACGCTCTAGAAACACTTTTCCTTTGTGATTTACATTTTTCAAAGCGGACTCTTCAAATCGTTCATAAGAGTACATTTCTTGCTTCTCGTTAAATACCTCAATCAGTCCGTCTGAATATAACAAAACACGTTCTCCTGAGTTCAGTTGTATGGAATATTCCTGCAAACGCACTTCTGAAAACATCAATAAGCCAGTTCCATCTCCCTCTAAAGTATGAATTTGGTTTTTGCGTAGTAACAATAGGGGAGAACCCGCATAAGAATACTGCAATAGTTGTTTCTTGGGGAAATACGTAAAATAAGCTCCTACTATAAAATGATTGTGAACAACTGGAAATAGAAGTTCATGAATAAAAGAAAGAGCTTCTTTAGGATATAGCTTTTTAGCAAATGCAGTTTTAAATGCCAAAATTGCCATACAAGAAACCATTGCAGAAGAGATGCCATGCCCAGAAACGTCACCAAAAAAACAATCCACCCTATCCTCGCCAACATGCTCAAAGCAAATAAAATCTCCCCCTACCTTATCAATAGGTTTGTACAAACTATTCAAAGCAAAGGAAGAAAAATTCGGAAACTCTAAAGACACCAGAGAATACTGCGTTTTGCGTGCTTTATCTAGATCTTTCAGAATCTGAGAATATAGTTTTGTGATTAAGGATTCCGATTTTTTAATTTTTTCAGACTGCTTTTTGATCTCAGCAATATACTCTCGACTAGCAATCACGGTATTGATACGGGCCATCAAAACCTTTTCATTCAATGGCTTGTTGATAAAATCAACCGCTCCTGCAATCAAACACTTGGAAAGAAGGTCTTCATCAGTATCATGCGTTAACATGATGACAGGTATATCCTTCAATTCTTCATGAGCTTTAATTTGCTTCAATAGACTCACACCATCAATTTCAGGCATATACACATCTAACAGAATCAGCTGGAATTCCTCGTACAACAATCTCTCTATAGCATACTTAGGTTCTAATATATATCCAATAGCAAAATCATTCTTATGCAACAAATACATGGTCTGTTTGACATTAGCCGCATTGTCATCAATAATCAAGATCTTATACATGTAAAACCTTCTCTATAATTTTGGGAACATGTTCTGATTTTCTAGAAAAAATAGAGGTTTCTAACTCTTGTAAAACCAAATTATATTCGCTAGAGTAGCCATCGCAAAGGTCTTGCAATTCATGTATCTTATCTATAATCTTATCCGTACAGAATAGTGGGATTTCTTTCATCTCCGCTAAACCAAGTAAGAGTTGCTCTTCAACATGCTTTGGCACATTCGCTAAATCTATATAATTCTTTTGTGTAACGATCTTCTTACTAGTAAGGTGCATTCGAACAATCTCTTTAATTTTTTTGAACTCAATGGGCTTAGTTACAAAGTCTTTAAAACCTACTTCCATTACTTTATCCTGATAACCACTGAATATATCAGCAGACATCCCAATCAAATTTGCCGACGACTGTAAGCCTAGAATTTCAGAACCTATATCGATACCACTTTTACCTGGGATATGCATATCGATAAAAATAAGATTTGGTTGGTGGGAATGGAATTGTTGCATCGCTTCTTCTGCATTTTTAGCTACAAATATATTTACACCTAGTTTGCTAAAGTAAACCTGCATAATGTAGCGAGCAGATTCATCGTCTTCAATAACAAGTACCTTACCTTGGAATGTATTCTCAACTAACGACTCATCATAATTAGGTCTGTTTGTATTCTCTGCATGGTATTTTAGAGGAACGATAGTGGTAAAAGTTGCACCTTGGTTGACTTCACTCTGTAAGGTAAGCGTTCCTTCGAGCAATTCTACGATTTTTTTGACAATATTCAACCCTAAACCAGTTCCACCAAATTTACTGGTGATACTTTCATCGGTTTGGGAGAAGGCTTCAAAGATCAACTTTTGTTTATCCTCAGGGACGCCAATGCCTGTATCTACCACCTGAATCTGTAGAAACTCTTCGGCACCTTGCCTTTGCATGGATACATCTAAAGAGACAGACTTTCCCTGAGGTGTAAACTTGATTGCATTGCTGCATAAATTCATAACAACTTGGTTCAATTTTGTCCGATCAATAATAATTTTTTCAGGCAAATCGGCTTGTAAAGAGTACTGAAAATTCAAATCTTTTTTAGCAGCATTTCCTTTGTGAATGTGGTAAATACTTTGGATTAGCATGGTAAGATTTACCTCTTCTTCATAGATCTCCATTTTGCCTGCTTCGATTTTAGACAAATCCAGTATATTGTTGATCAGTTCAGATAAATTCCGGCTACCAGCAGCAATACTATCCAAATAATCAATCAAATTTTGTGGTAACGTATCCGTATAACTCTCCTCTTGAATAATTTGTACAAATCCTATAATTGCATTCAGTGGTGTACGAATTTCATGACTCATACTAGCAAGAAAAGCAGTTTTGGCTTGGTTTGCTGAATCTGCCAATTCTTTAGCCTTGGCTAAACTATGATTCACATCAGAAAGTTTCTCATTCATATCTACTATTTTAGAAACATTAAGCTCATGGAAATATTCTAACTCCTTAGTCATAGCATTAAAAGCTCTATAGAGTTCGTCCAACTCATCAAAATCTTTGATCTTATCTTCTGCGATACGGGTAGAGTACATTCCTCGTGCAAGCTCACGAATGGAATCCATAAGAGTGCCAATCCGCTTTTTTTGCCATTTGGTAAATAAAAACGAAACAATGACAATAAAACTAACGGAAAATAGAATAATACGGATAGAAAACTCTTCTAATTTAGCAATCTCATAAAAGGCCAACTTCTTCTTATCTCCATAAATAAAGAGCAAATCCAAAGAAGAGATCTGTTGGTAAACATTCATAGTTCTCGTATTTTGCGGGTCGTTCAAGAAAAAACTTCCACTTACAATACCCAAGTTAACCTTATCTACCATATCTTTATCTAGTTTGAGCCTACTGTACAGAGGAAAAGGACTACCTGCGTTGAGAATGACACGAAAGTTTTTATCAACTACAAATAAATATTCATCCCGTATGATAGATTGGTCTAAAATTACTTCATATAGAGGATTCAAAGAAAGCAATAAAGATTGTTGTTTATTCAACTTATAGAGATAGTAGGAAACTCCATTCTTTTTATCTATGTACAAATTAGTACCAGGAACCTTGCTTATTGTTTTTGTTTGCAGCAATTCAGGCTTGTATGGTAAAACATACTTGTGAGCACAATCCTTATCCAGTGTGCACAATTTAATTTTTTCTTCGTAGTTCACAAGAACCGAACTAAGGTTCTTTTTTATGCTTGATGACTCTTGCAAATAATTCTCAAAAACTTCGTCTTCTAAAATTTCCCGTGTAAAATCAGTAAATAGTACAATTGTAATTAAGATGGAACCTACTGATATAACTGTAATCAGCAAGAAAATCTGTACAAATAGTGGAAGACGAAATTTCATCTACACAAATTATTTTTTCTGTATCTTAATTTTTGAGTTAAAATCTCCTGAGAGTACCGTAATCTTAGAACTGGTCAAACGACTTTTATTTCCTAAGCGGTCGATAGCCTCTACCGAAATTGTGTATTCTCCCGGATTAGAAAAGATAATTTCCTCCGAATAAGCCTGCAAGGGTTTCCCATTAATCGAATAAGATATTCTTGCCACTCCAGAACTTGTATCTCTAGCAAATAACTGAAACTTGGAACCTACTGGGAAATACGCCGTTTCTTTCATATCAGGACTTATGCGAATTTGTGGAGCTACCACATCTTTAGTGAAACGAATATGTTTTTTCTGTTGGTTGCCGACTTGATCCGTAGAACTCAATTCTAAAATGCCATATGCAAAACTAGTATCTTTTAGAGAAACACTCCCCCCATTTGCTATTTGCAAAGGTATACTTTTTCCTCTTTGGATCAGCTTGGCTGTGAGATCCTTTACACCGCTTTGCGTATCTTTAGCATGAACTGTGATTGTAGTATTTTGTCCCAATAACAAATCACTTCCCTGTAAAATTCCCTGTTTAACTGCAATATGGATATTAGGAGCTTCTCCATCTACAATATAAGTTTTCGTACGCGGATTCTCAGCATTTCCTATCCCATCAATCGAATAATAGTAAATGGTATGAACACCTGGTTTGGAGAGATTTACAGGAGCTTGGTAGGGACGCCATTTACCGGAATCGATTCGATAAAACTTTCCCTTTATGACCTTCAAATTATCAACAGAAAAAACTTCGATGCGATTTTCTCTAGGAACATAAATGGTAGGGTCTTTCTCTGGCTCTATAGGAGGTTTTTGGCTTGGAGCCACTTTCTTAATAATCAGTTCCTCTACCTGGAATGGTTCCGAGAAAATTCCCACAATACCATTTTCATCAATAGCAGCCACCCGGCCATATTTGTATTTTTCCACGTAGGGAAGTTCCGCCTTAGTTCCTTTTTGCTTTGATTTGTACAATATATCCTGGAAAGAAGGGGTATCGGAAATTTGCAAATAATAACTTTGAGCTTTTTCTTGTTTTTCCCATTCAATCAGAATTAGCCCAGCAGCATTTGCAGCAGAAAAAATAAAGAGTGCAATGATACAAATCAATAATCTATAAAGTCTTTTCATACCTATTTCCTACCTTCAATCGGTTTAGTTTTGATAGCTCCAAGCAGTTTGAAAGGAGTCATCGGAGCTTGTCCTTTTTTTACAAGAGTCCCATAACCAGCTTTAACATAAACGGTCTTTTTGGCAGCTGCCACTGATATTTCACCTTTTAAACACCGATAACGGTCCGTTTTCTTATCGTCTACACTTACCCCAAATTCAGTACCGCGAATAGCAGCCGCTGAAGAAGTTGTTTTTACCGTAAACTTCACATCTTTTAGATTTGTTTTCATAGTGCGAATATACAAATCACCAAAGGATAGCTCTATGCCTTTTACCTTTTCGCGTTTGATCTTGATTATAGAGTTCTCTCTCATGACAATCACTGTAGAGGGTTTATTAAAAAAGTTAATTTCAGCAGACGCCTTTTCTTTCGTCCGTACTACGTATCCCGAATAAAGTTTCTGACCAACCCTAACTCCCTTCCATTCTGACTTCTTATCAGAGACTTTGTACTTGACTTTTCCTCGTAAAAAAACTACTACTGCGATAGGAGCACCAGCGCTACTACTGTTCCCTTTGTACAAAGAAGCGGGTATTTTTAAAGTATCTCCAGGTTTCACGAGGCTAGGATTTACAATTTGATTGTATTTTAATAACTTACGCCAATCCGATGGGTTTTTTAAGTTTTCGCGGGCAATTTCAACAATGCTCTCACCTGATTTCACTTTATATATAAAGTCAGATGCAATGATTGCAACACTACCCCATAGTAAAAATAAAAGTGCTATTACTCTCTTTATCATACAATTTCCTTTGTTGCATTTTATTTCTCTGCTACTATACAGTCATCACACCCTAATCATAATATAGTACTCGTACATGGAACCTTCTACATTGCAGAGTATCAATAAGATTTTTTTATATACTTAGAAACATTCTAGCTCTCATTCCTTAAGATCTGCTCAAAAGGGATGGTTTGTATCCTTCTGGTTCCTGGTAGCCCAATATATCAAAAATGGTTCCTGCAATGTTTGCCAAACCTGGCTTTCCTGCCTTAGAGTCTAAGCCAAATCTATCTTCTGGATCAAATAACATTAAATTTACAGGGTTGAGCGTATGACTTGTTTTAGGGTTTGGCTTCCCATCCGTTTGTTTCAATTGGCCTTTCTTATCAAGTTCATACATTTCATCAGCATTCCCATGATCAGCAGTAATCAATACAACTGTTTTTAATTCCTGGGCAACTTGCAAAACTCTTCCCAAACAAGTATCTAAAAATTCCATACTCTTAACTGTAGCAGCGAAATTGCCTGTATGTCCCACCATATCCCCATTTGCATAATTAACCCGCAAAAAACGGTATTCTCCACTCTTCATAGCTCGAATGAGAGATTCAGTAATTTCAGATGCCTTCATTTCAGGAGCCTTATCAAAGGCAATATTATCAGATGGTATTTCTTCATAATGCTCTAATTCTTTATCAAAATAGCCACTTTTATTGCCATTCCAAAAATAGGTTACATGGCCAAACTTTTGCGTTTCAGAAAGAGCGTATTGGCTAATTTTTTCTTCTACCAAGTATTCACTCATTGTCCTATCTATCTTAGGAGGAGCGACAAGAAACTTTTCCGGTATCTGCAAATCACCGTCATATTGCATCATCCCTGCAAAATAAATCTTAGGCAATTCCCCTCTCGAAAACTCTTTAAAATCCTTTTCTGTAAATGCACGGGATATTTCTAGAGCCCTGTCTCCACGGAAATTATAAAAAACCACAGAATCTCCATCTTGGATTTTCCCAAGCGCTTTCCCCTGCTCCGCAATGACAAATCCCGGGAGGTACTGATCTATCAAGTGTGGATCCTCTTTACGAAATTGCTCTATGGCTTCTTTAGCGCTCCCAAAAACAGGCCCTTCTCCCAGAACATGAATCTTCCAACCCTTTTCCACCATACTCCAATCGGCTTCATAACGATCCATCGTGATAGTCATCCGCCCTCCCCCAGAAGCAATGCGAACATCAAAATCTTCTAAACGGAGTCCTTGCAAAAACTCCTCGAATGGTTCCATGTATTCTAAAGCCGACTTTTCAGGAACATCTCTACCATCTAATAAGGTGTGTATTCTTACTTTGGCAACTCCCTCTTTTTTGGCCTGAACTATCATTGCTTTTAAATGAGCAATATTGCTATGTACATTGCCGTCTGAAAAAAGTCCAATAAAGTGTAAAGTAGAACGATTTTGTAGGCAATTTTCCACTACCTCAGCCCAGGTCTTTCCAGTATCCTCTTGGAACAAAGAACCGGAAGCTATCGAATTTGCTACTAACTTTGCTCCTTGATCAAACACCCTTCCACAGCCCAAAGCATTATGACCTACTTCCGAGTTTCCCATGTCATCATCACTAGGCATCCCTACTGCAACGCCATGTGCTTGGACCTGCAACGTCGGTCTTTCTGCCCATAAACTTTTTAAGACAGGCATATGAGCAGCTGCAACGGCATTTCCCTCGTTTTCTCCTCTCGCACTATGGCCTACTCCATCTAAAATAATCAATAATACTTGCTCTCTACCAGGATGCTCTGTTTTTAGTAGTGGCATTTTTTCTCCTTATTCAACTAAAAATATCTCTTTCAAACATGGTTTACCACTATCGGGGGCAATCATATCTAATGTAACCCCTAAAATAAATATATTTTGCGGATAAGTGTTGCTTTCGCGAATGTTGAGAGATAAGGGAAGCTCCAAACGACTGGAATCTTTTACTTGCAATGACCAAGTCTGTAATACGCTTTCTTTTGGTAGCCGTAATTCTTTATCTACATTGATTGCTTCTCTTTGCATCAACTTTACTTTTATTTCTTTAGGGTATACATATTTTTTTTTTCTATCCTCACAGAGAAGAATTACTAACTTTTGAAACTTTCTTACTTGAAACCCATCTTTGTAATAATGCGTCAATCGCAGTTCTAATGAAATGTCACTTTTTTCTGCTGGTGACTCATTCTCTTTTATCCAATATGTAGATGCGTTAGCATCCATTAAATGATGGATAGAAGAATCTTGGTTGTATAGATGCGATTTCGTAAAATCAAATACTAAAAAAGGTGGATTTTTTTGGTATTTTTTCAATTTCTGCTGGGTAAAAGAGTAAATATAAACGACAGAAACGAAAATAGTGAGTGGCAAAAAAATTGAGAAGAATTGCTTCATCAAAAAAACCTTATTTACCACAATCCTATAGTATCAAAAAATTATCAATAAAACCAGATATATACAAAATAAATAATTAACTTGGAGTAAAAATGAAATTAGGAATTTTGGGTGGCTCCGGTCTTATAGGA
>JBCCIA010000245.1:0-9261 GCA_039028475.1 Spirochaetota bacterium
AGCCAAAGAAGGAGAAGATCCCAAAGAGCCTCCAAGTCTATTCAAATCACCTTCTAAGGGTATTACCCACAATTGTTTTCCGCTGTCCTTATTATAGGCAAGGACTTTATCCCCTCTGGTAACAATCATTTTTTCACCTGAAATTACTGGATGAGAACCACGGTATCCCTGAATAGAAGAGACCCTCTTGACTCCTAAGTGAATATAGGGAGCTTCTGCATGTGCTACCTTTGGAGGGCCAATATGCAAACCATTTATGGAATCCAATACTCCTGAATCGAGGGAATATTTAGTGTAGTTTTGGATATGATAATCTATATGTACGGCTGTTTTCTTTAAAGCTAATTCCAGCTTTTTATTTCCTGTACTTTTTATTGTTTCTTCCACAGTAGAGTTTCCCTAAATATCCAGCCTTTTTCCATAATATAAAAACTTCTCGGTTACTACTGGAGCCGATGTCAATCGATTTCTACTTGCTTTATAAATCTTGCCATTTTTTAGACCAAATTCATAGAGAATTCCACTCAAGGAAGCAACGTACAAACGATTTTGACTAATGACTGGAGCAAAAATTATATCACTATCAATCCATTTCTGCCACAACACCTTACCTGTTTTTAACTGAAAAGCAGCAAGGATATGGGTAGGAGTAATTTTGTTTTTATCTTTATTCTGGGGATAGTTGCCAGCAGGGTATACCGCATAAGCGATCCCTTTATGCACAGAAGGTGTACTCAGTAAAAGAGTCCCCAGATAATAAGACCAAATGTGTTGACCAGATTTTGTTGAAATTGCAAATAGTGTACAAGATTCTGTATTGAATACCAAGACACCATTTCCACAAGCTGCTGCGGAAGGTCCCTTGTCACTCAAACGAATAGACCATTTTTTCTTTCCAGTTTTGGGAACAAGACCAAAGTAAGTATAGCTATTAAAACCACCACTTACAAATAGAGAATTCGAGCAAATAATTGGTACAGGAATATATTTCTTTGATGGAAAGCTAATGATGTAACCGTAACTTGTTTTTTTCTTCCATGTAGGATCGAACTTATATTTCGAAACTTTCCCTGGTGAAAACTTTTTTTTCATTTTCACAAGTGGATTCGAGTTAAATGCCCTGACCTCATCGGTGATATCTCCTTCTTTATATTCCATTTTTTTAGCAAAACTAAGGCGCTCTTTGGTAAAATTACGTATCCCATCCGGTGATAGTTCCAAAGTTAGTACAAAACCATGAAACCATTTTAAAGCCTGGTAATCAAATTGACAGCCAGTTTGTACGATTCTTCCCCAGGAAATTTTTTTATTTTTAAAAAAATCTTTATTAAATCTATACAGGGCATCAATACGTTGTCTATCTACAGTTCGGTTCACTGTCAATACATCATTTCTACACCTGTGGGTTACATAGTCGATTCGAAGAACATTATTTCGGCTTAAATGACTGTATTTTTCCAGGTCTTTTTCAGAAAGTTTTAATCCTTTATAACCAACTTCAATAGCCAATTGATGTGCTTTTAGGCTTTTTTTATAAAACCTTCTTATCGGTCTCCCCTTAACGCGAGATATCGAATTTGCAACTCTTTCACGATAGGCAAACTCATTGCGACTAGGTTCACTCTTTATTCCTACAAATAGGATAAGAAGAAAAAATAATAAAAGTCTATAAATTTTATTTTTCAGAACATACTCTTCCATATGTAAATCTACCTCTCATCTATAAAAATATGCTACAAAAACATTTAGCTTCCTTTTCCAATAAGCTCTTATTTGAGAGTATTTGGTAAAACAAAATTTATTTCGTTACTATAGCACATTTGGTTTTAGAGCCTAGAAAAAGCTCTAAATTTATAAATTAGCAGTGTTCTCCTGATAAGCTAGAATAACTTTCTCTATTTTTAGCCGTTCTATACTGTAGAAAACAAAAACTTTTTATGCTAAATAGAGGAATCAGATATGAACACTTTACAAAACACCAAAACAACTACTTCTACTAACAAACCGGCAAACAACAATACAAGCTCTCGTCTCGGCTATATTTTAGGCTTCTTAGGCAAGATGACCTTTAGCAGCAAAATGAGCCAAAAAGGCTGCTTGCTACAAACGCAAACGGTAAAGCGATAGGCATTTATCGCTTTCGTTTCACTTGGGTCTATGCTCTTTTTCCAGTTTTTCTCCTGGAAGCATTGCCTGTCCCATACCCATAAAAAATATCGCGTTCTTGAGTAAAAGGGCTGCTGTATAGCTCATATTGAAAAAGAACGCACCGGTCAAGTTGGCTACAACAGGTGCCATATTGATCGCAAAGTTGGTTTTCAAATTTTTCTCTAACTTTTGTGACAGTTTGAATAAATAGCTTACATTCTTCAACGTTCCATCGAGTAATACCACTTGTGCTACATCAGTGGCAATAGACGAAGCACCGCTAAAGGAGATCGATACATCGGCTTGGTTCATGGCAATCGTATCATTGATACCATCACCGATGAACGCGACTTTCCTACCCTCCGCTTGCAATTGTTTCACCAGTTCCGCTTTGTTCTCGGGGAGAATCTCATAGAAGTACTCATCCATACCCAAGTCCTCCGCTAACTTTTGCGTAGGCTTCTCCTGATCGCCAGATACAATAGCCATATGCTTGCTACCGTGCTGGCGCAGTTCTTGGAGTATTTGTTTTGCTTCCGGGCGAACTACAGTTTGCAATACAATCGCACCGATGAGATTTTTCTTACTGGCAACAAATACCATCGAATTCCCCATCTCATGCGACTCTGCCATCGCTTTGCTTATTTTTTCAGGAATGGCAATCTGTTCCGATTCCATAAACCGAGCACTACCGACTCGGATGACTCTATCGGCAAGAGTTATGGTAACTCCATAACCCAATTTGTATTGAGAATCTTGTATATTCGGTAAATCTAACTTTAGTTCCTTTGCTTTGCTAACAATCGCTTTCGCAATAGGATGTACGACTTTGGCTTCTGCTGTTGCAGCGAAAGCCAAGACTTCCAGTTCTCCATACTCGTAACAAGTAATGATTTGTAAGACTTCTGGTTGTTCCCGCGTCAGTGTACCGGTCTTATCAAAGAGCAATGTATCCACCTCTTGCAGCGTTTCTAGAGCAGTTCCCTTTTTGATAAAAACTCCGCGCTTGGCTGCAAGTCTCAGGTGATTTAGGGTTCCTAAAGGAGCGAGTACCTTGATTGTATCTCCAAAACTACTTAACAGAACAATCAAGGCTGCATTCGATCCTGCTAGTAGCAATGTCAGTAAGGATAAGCCTAAGAAATAGGGGGCTGCTCTATGCGACAATTTTTCGCCGTACAAGCCCAACCCTGTTTGTGTATGTGCCGATTCTTGGAGGATTTGCTGGATTTTAAAAGCCGTACTTTCCAAGCCCGTTTTTTGTGCTCGGACTAAAATTCTGCCTGCTAAGACTAGCGTAGATGCAAACACTTCTTCTCCAACACCTTTTTCAACAGGTGGAGATTCTCCGGTAAGCGCCTGTTGATCAATCATTGCCATACCTTCCACTACCAGGCCATCTATTGCAATCATTTCCCCTGTTGTGACAACAATAACTTCATTGGCTTGTAGCTCACTTAGGGGAATCTCTACTTCTACCTTCTCTCTAACGACCCACACTTTATCTGGCAAGTGTGCAAAAGCATTGGTGAGAATACGTTTTGATTGTTTTTTATTTTTGGCAATAAGTTTATCGCCCAAGTAGTAGAATACTGCCCCCAAACTCATTCCAATGTACTGGCCAGTGGCAAGTGCGAGAAAAGAGGCAATAGTTATAAAAACATCATGTCCCAACTTCTTTTCTTTTCGCAGCACTCTTTCCGTTCTTTGGTAGAGTGGTATGTTGTTGTAGATGAGTACGCCAAGAAATAGTGGAGCGATGGGAGGAAAAAGATAATTGCGAATGCCTGCGATGCCCAAAAGAGCGACACTCGTTTTCATGTGGTGATCAGCACGTTTTTCTGCATTTTTGACGAGTGGAGCCTCGGCTAAAGTATCGGCAGGGGGGCTTATATATTTGTTAGGACTTCTCTTCCCCCCAAACGTCCTCCATCCTAAGTATATACTGGCTACAATCCCGACTTCTACTAACATCTATGCCTTACCTTGTGCAAACATTGTTTTTTTGTGATCCTATGGAATACCTATCTATTTTCACATAGGTTTGTCAATACCTTTCGTCTATGCTACTCTTTTTATCCTAAATTCTTAAGACTTTGTTGCGATATTCTCCTGGAGTACAACCTGTCCATTTTTTAAATGCATGCGAGAAACTGGCTGCTTCGCTATAGTGCAACTTGGCAGCAATTTCTTCTATGTTGAGTTTTGTGTTATGCAAAAGACCCATTGCCTGTTTTTTAAGAGTATCTGTAAGAATTTTCTGGTAGCTCGTACCTTCACTCGCAAGATGCCGGCGCAAGGTTCTACTGGTCATACCAAGTTGTCCAGCTACAAATTCCATGGAGGGATGAAACGTTTTGCAAAAAAGTATTTCGTGAGTTACCTGCTCTTCCACTGATTCGCATTGTTTTATTTGTTTATATGTTTCCTCACATTTTTGTTCGTGTATCTTTCGCATAAGAGGGTTTGCTTTTGGCAGAGACTTTTCCAGAACCTTATGATCGAAAATAAACATGTTTTCGGAAGCACCAAATAGAATCGGGCACATAAAATATTTGCGATACAGATCTCCATACCTAGGTTTTTCGTATGCAAGATGAACCTCACGCAAAAGAAAGGGAACCCCTAGAATATCACCGCAAGCTCTATACATAGAAACGAATTCCCTTTCACTGATAAACTCTCGCAGTTCCTTTAAATCTACCAATTCTCTCATTTTTAAGTAAACAAGAGTGCCTTTTTGAAACAGTTCATACTGAAAGTACGTTAGAGTCAATTCCATATATTGGAAGGTATACTCAATCGCGTCCAAAAATGTATCCGAAAGTGCAATCGCTATACCGAGGTGGTCAATGATTCCCAAATGGTAATTTGCAGCCAGTAGTAAGCCTATTTCTGGCTTTTTGCATAGAGTAAGAACATTCTTATACATTAAAAATTCTGTCTCTAGAGAAATTTTTTTATCTGGATTTTGAAGATCTTGTAAAGAAATACCACTGTCTTGCAGAATAGAAGCAGTCGGTATTTTTTGCGATTCGAGGTATTGCACCAAAATGAAAATCGATTTCATTCTTTGAAACGTAGGCAGCTTACCATGGCTCTTACAAATAACTTTCATTCCATCTCTGCAAATGTATTCAGCTCCGATTGTCCTAAATTCACAAGTAAATGTCCTCCACTAGCATTGACAAGTCATAATTTTTATACTATAGTTTCTCATAAAGAGGAAGAATATGAGTGCCACAAAATATTTAGGAATGAAACAGGGAGACTTGGAGAACAAACCCTATGCAAAATACTGGAATCCCAAGATGCAACCCATGCAGGAACATGTCCAGCAATCCTTATTGCATGGTGCAGAAGCTGCGGAATTAGGTTTTCCCATTGAAGAAGCCAACCAACTTCTACAACCAGGCTATTTGGAATTAGAAAATGGTTATACCAGATTAGCCAATGGCCAGATTTTTGCCGCTATTCTGACAAAAATGCCAGGTGTTACAGGTAAGATGATCGATTGGTGGTTTGGCTGGCATTACCTCGAAAGCCAACGTTACAAACTCTGGCACCCACGCTGTCATGTAAAAAATGGTGCCAAACGAATGGTCAGTGATGATCCCAATTTAACTGACAAGGAAAAATACCTCAACAATCCAAATTATGTAACGGAATATATTAGCGATGGTCTACAGGATATTACTATTACATTTTATGAACCGTCAACTTTCTATGATACCTCTCGCTTTGCAGAAGCAAATGTCAGTACTGTCATTTGTGGAACTGTGAGTTTTCAAACCATCCCTTTAAACCTTGGTGTTCTCTCCCACATGATCCGTGAAACAGAAGATGGCTGCGAAATGAGAAGTCGTTTTTGGTTGGGGAATTTTCGTATCAGAGAACTTAGTTTCCACAACCCTCTCCACAAACTGATTCCTTCAAAATGGATGGCAAAATTAGCTGGGTCTTTGGATTTGGGAAAAGATATGGTGGTGCATTGTGGGATGGAAATGAACCACCTTGCTAGCTTTTTACCAGAGTTGTACAACGATTACCATTGAAAAGTATAAAGGCAATTGTATATGGTAATCGTTATACAAGTATACCAGCATCGTTTTCATAAAACATTGACAACCAACCTTGTGAGAAAAGATGTTTATTAGTCTTTCTATAAGATATGAAAAAATCACTCACTCTTATCATCATTGTCATATTTTCTTTTACTCATTGTAGAAGTTTGGTAGGTGGAAATGGTGGAGCTATTTTAGATATTATGACTGGCTTAAACTATACAGAAACTTGTTTTGAGAAAAAACCATCTGAATTCTTTAGACCCTTAGGTTTATTTTTTGGTATGATTGCCGATATCGAATATGCGATCCAACTTGGTGGTCTCCAAGGAGTAGCTTATGCTTCGTCTATTATAATTCCAATAGTGGGGTACTCTTTAGGACATAGTTATCCAAAACACTTAGGATACGAAGGCTGGAAGGGCGATTATGGGAAAGATTGTAAAACAGAAGATAACTTTTTTTATTTTTTTTATCAATATAAGATTCCTTTACCAAAAGAACAAGAAGCAAAAGCTCCAGCTCAACGCTCTTTCCCTACGAGTAACATATGTTTTCAGCATATAAAAAACTCTCATAGGGATTCTGCATTAGAAACAGTATTTGTTAAGAATTTAAAACAAAAGATTGCTCCAAAAGATCTGCAACGATTGGTAGCAGTTCTCAAACTAAAACAAGAAATAAAGTTAGAAAAGGTTTCTTGTGAAATCAATAGATACTTTCCCAATTTTCCTCAAGATTACGTAAACTATACGGCTTACGAATGCTCGTGTTTGGTATATACGAAAATTGTAGGAGGTAAAGATACGATTGAACAAATGGGAGAGGATTTCTTAAAAAAGTGAGGTAGAAAGGCTTTTTTGTGTGTGATTCTGGTGATTATTTAGGCTTGACGCTAATTCGTTGGCAAAAGATGCTTTATATACATGGAAACATTTCTAATTGGTGCTTTTTTAGGGTTGGTAGGCATCGCTTTGATTACCATCATTTCTCTTTTCTTTATGAATCAGGGTAATAAAAATGTTTCTATTATTAAAAATGGTCATCACAACCAGGTTTCGCAAAGTAACGGTAACAATCGTTCCATTCTTGATCGTAGTAGCCATGAGAAGGTCACGCAAGAGGGAAAGAATCATTCGACTCTCATCATCAGCTTAGTGATTATCTCTATTGTTCTACTGATTGGTATGGTAATTTCACAGAGTTTTTTCTTTGAGTTTTCCTCCCAAGAACCAGATGTTAAAGTAAAGGTAAGTGCTGAAAAAAAGTAGTTATGATGGATAAAGCTACTTCCTATGTTACTGGTGACAACAACCAGACTTTTCAAATACACGGCTCTGGCAATACCTTTGAAATCTTTCCTTTAGATAAATTACTAGAGCTTTTCAAAGAACCCGAGAAAGAAATTAAAGTCTTAGTGGTTACCTTAACAGAAGAGGAAGCAAAAAACTTTCCTCAACTAAAAAAACACCTCTCTATCTATGGCAAAGATGCAAAAGATTGGCGACCGTTTACAGACAAAAGCATCGTTGAGTTATTAGAAGATTTTCAATCCAAGACTGGTTTTAAATTGAAAGTTATCTTTTTTAAAAATAATTCTACAACAAAACTTTCTCGTAAGATTAAGGAATTTTTAGAGACTTACAATCAAAAGTTGGTTTTACTTTTAGACAACCAATCTTTATTTTCCCCTATGCAAAAAGAAACAGCCAAGAAATTTGATAGGAATGGCATCGGTGGTTTGCTTGCAATTAACGCTAGGGATGGATTAGATATGCAAAAGCATTTAGAAGATACATTTGATCATCTATTCAATTCCATCTTTTCGTATGACACTTGTAAATATTTACTACAAGAAAAACAAGGACTTATACAAGTAGAATTTGGAATTAAAAATAAAGCAACACTATTTAGAAAGTTGGTGAATATTATAACCAAACACTTAGACATTCAAGCGAAAGGAAATATTACAGGAGAAAAGTCTATTGCTTCAAGACTTTTGCCTAGCCCTTCGTTAGGAGCAAACTCATGATTATTACTTTTTACTCTTATAAAGGTGGTGTTGGCCGAACCCAGTTAGTTGCGAACTTGGCGAGCTATCTGTGCTATTACCAAGATAAAAAAGTATTGGTGATCGATTGGGATTTAGAAGCTCCGGGGTTGCATTTCTTTTTTAAGCAAGAAGAGAATGTTCTGAAGAAACAAGGCACGATTGATCTTTTTAATGAGTATTTGGTAAAAATCAGAGAGAAGAGAAGTTTAGAGCCAGGGGAGGTTCCTTTCTTTAGCAAGGATGAGCATATCCAGCCCGTTTTTCAAAGCGATGGTGGTGGGTGTGTGGATTTGATTCCTGCCGGCAAGTACGACGCAGGATACAGCCAGCGAGTTGCACAGTTCGATTGGTTTGATTTCTATGAATCTTGGGATGGTGCTGAGTTTATCGAAATTCTCAAGAAACGTCTCAATACTTTGGACTATGATATGATTCTGGTGGATAGCCGCACTGGTTTGAGCGATTATACTGGTATCTGTAATTTGCAATTGCCTGAGATGAATGTTGTTTTGATTGGACCTACAAAACAGAGTTTTTGGGGTGTGAAGCAGGTTATTGGATATCTGCAAGATTCGCCTTATATCAAAAGTGGTAATTTTCGTAAGCCTATTATCATGCCAATTCTTTCGCGTATCGATTTGCAAAGTAATGTGAATACGAACTATTTAATGCCCAAATTTCAAGAAGAATTTAAGAGTTATATTTTTGATCTAGTTCAGTTTATCCAAGAAGATTACAAATTTACTGAAATACAGAAACAAACTGCTAATCACTTTTCACAGTGTTGCACAACACCTTGCTTTGTGGAGATACAACACTTGAAATTCACTTGCAATCAAGAAAGGATCCTGCTTCTCTGTTCAAGATCTTCCACCATGCAATCGATGCAGAGGCAATCCGCCCACTGGCACCACCAGGTAGTTGATGCCCCCACAAAATCCCAAGTTGAAAGCATCTGAATCTCAAGCAAACCTCCTAAAGGCCCATGCTGACAAC
>JBCCIA010000246.1:0-9226 GCA_039028475.1 Spirochaetota bacterium
GTCAACTTCGCTGTGTCATATAGCCGTTATGAAGTAGGAAATCGTCGTCTTTTTGTGTATCTGTAACACAAAAAACTGTATTTTCCAGTTCAATTAGACCAGTATCTCCAAGCTGTCCGCCTGATTCACCGTAAAATGGGGTTTTATCCAGAATAAGAATTCCCTTGTCATCTTCCATGAGCTGTGCACATTCAGTATTTTTTTCAGAGATAAGTTTTAAAATCTTTGCAGATCCTTCTAATTTGTTATAACCAGTGAAGGTTGTTTTGCTCAGCCCTTCCAAGAGAGAAGAGTAGGAATTTTGCTTCCCCGTCCAGGTATCACGTGACAATTGCCGGTCTTTTTCTAATTCTTCTGCAAAACCTGCTTCGTCAAAGGTAAATCCTTTTTCTTCTAGGATTTCTTTGGTCATTTCTTTGGGAAAACCAAAGGTTCCATACAATTTGAATGAATCACTTCCCTTGAAATGTTTTTTTCCTGACTTTTCGTAGGAAGCTAGCATTTCTTCTAAAACTTCTAGACCTTGCTCTAAGGTATTTAAGAAAAGTTCTTCTTCTGCTTGGATTACACGAAATAACTCGTCTTTCTTTTCGATGAGCTGTGGATATACTTTGCCATAAAGCTGTACAACACTTCCGGCTATTTTGTAGAGAATTGGCTCGCGTACTTCTAACTTACGTGCATATAGGGTTGCTCGTCGGATCAGACGACGGATTACATAGCCACGTCCAGTTCTGTCTGGAATGATACCATCTGCAATGGCAAAGCTCGCAGCACGGGTATGGTCTGCCATAACGCGGAAGGTAGCAAGAGTATCCTTGGCGTATTTATGACCAGTGAGCGTTTCCATATTTGCGATGAGTTTTTGCAGTTCATCTGTATCGTATACCGAATCTACGCCTTGGATGAGCATGGCTAGACGTTCTAGGCCTGCACCAGTATCGATACCAGTTTGTTTGAGAGGGTGGTGTTTACCCGTTTTGTCTTGGTTGAATTGGTTGAAGACTATATTCCAGTATTCTATAAATCTGTCACAATCGCAACCTGGTTTGCAACTAGCCTTTGTGCCACAACCAGGAAATCCTTTTTCTACACCCCGATCTAAATAGAGTTCCGAGCACGGTCCACAGGCTCCAGTTTCTCCAGCAGGACCCCAGAAGTTATCCTCCTTGCCTAGGCGAACGATTCGATCTGCCGGAATTCCTAGATCCAACCAGAACTTTTCTGCTTCGTCGTCATCGGTATAAACACTGATCCAAATGTCTTCTTTGGCAAATCCTAAGTGACGGATAGAAAAATCTAAAGCATATTCTATGGAACCTTTTTTAAAATAGTCACCAAAACTAAAATTTCCTAGCATTTCAAAAAATGTACAATGTCTTTCTGTCTTGCCAACATTCTCCAAATCAGTTGTTCGTAGGCATTTTTGAGATGTAGTTGCTCTTGTATAGGGGAGTTCTGTATTGCCAGCAAATAGAGGTTTGAATTGCACCATGCCTGCCGTTGTAAATAGCAAAGAAGGGTCTCCAGCTGGGAGTAGGCTGGAGGAAGGAACAAGTGTATGCTGGTGTTCTTGGAAATATTTTAAAAATGTGTCGCGAATTTCTGCAACGGTTTGCGGGTACTGCATGCTATGTCCTATATTTGTTCGATGTATTGTGGCGAAGGAATTTCGAGGTCTGCAAAGGCTTTCTGGATGATGCTTTCTTCATGACCACCTGCGAGTAACTTTTTTTTCAATTTGAGAATATCCGTGGGGATCTTTTTATCAAACTTTTTCTTACGAATAAGCTTTGTACAGCTTTCCTGCCATAGATCTAAAGGAATTTTATCCAGTTCGGATTGGATAAGGGATTTTTCTACACCTAGTAGGAGAAGTTCTGTCTGGATACGCAATTTGCCCCAATGTTTTCCTTGTAAGCGGTAGTAGATACGGTTTTCACAGAACTTACTGTCATTGAGTAAGGCATCTTCTTCCAATTTGATAATGTACTGATCAATATTGTTAGGAAGAACGCCTCGTTCTTTGAGGAAGAGTTTTACCTCACCAGATGAGCGAGCCCTAATTTTAATATACTTTAGTATTTCTTTGTAGAGATCGCCCAAGTGAGTTGTAAATAAAAGAAAAAATTAACGTTTGGAGAATTGAGTTCCACGTCTTGCTTTGTGCAAACCGTATTTCTTTCTTTCCACCATACGTGAATCACGTGTCAAGAATCCTTCTTTCTTTAGAGGAGAACGTGTATCTGGAGCTTTTTCACAAAGAGCACGTGAAAGTGCGTGTTTGATAGCACCGATTTGGCCAGTGAAACCGCCGCCTTTGACATTGATCTTGATGTCATACTTGTCTGCTTGGTTTACCAATTGGAGTGGTTTGAGGATTTCTTTTGCTCGATTTTCTGGAACTTTTAAGTAGTCAAACATGTCTTTTTTGTTAATGGTTATTTTACCAGTTCCATCCATCAACTTGACTCGTGCGATGGAGGTTTTTCTTCTACCTACCGTCCAAACTTCATTCTTTGTTTGCATCTAATTTGTAACTCCTAAAATTCCAGTTTACTTGGCTTTTGTGCCTGCATGTTATGATTTTCTGTAAAGACTCTAACATTTGTGAGAATCTTTCTACCTAATCTATTTTTGGGAAGCATACCCTTGATACCTATGAGTATGGTTTGTGTGGGGTCTTTTGCCATTTGCTCGTTAAACGTTCTTTCTCGCAAACCACCAGGGTAGTTGGAGTGGCTTCTATATAATTTCTGTTCTGCTTTCCGACCAGTAACATTCACTTTGCTGGCGTTGATAATGATAATATTGTCACCACAATCTTGGTTGGGAGTGAAGGTAGCTTTGTGTTTGCCACGCAAACGGGAGGCTGCAAATGAACAGAGTCGGCCAAGGGTTTTGTCAGTTGCATCAATCACATACCAGGATTTTTGAATTTCTTCTTTTTTTAATGATGGTGTTTTATGTATTGGTGATAGTGTTCCCATGTTACTTTAAAATTTTCCTTTATATATTCCATACTTTTTGTTATCTAGTTTGAGTCAATACTTATATGGATGAGTTAGATATAATTTCTAGATTCTTTCCTTGGGGAGACGTGCCGAGCGACGATTGCTTTCATTTTGAGGATAAGTACCTCGTTACCACAGATGTAATGGTGGAAGATACGCATTTTCGCCATGCTTGGAGTTCACCAGCATCGTTAGCGATTAAGCTCGTCGAAGTGAACCTTTCGGATATTGTAGCATCTGGGGGAAAACCTCGTTTTGCTTTGCTACAACTGGGACTTTCCTCACAAGTTGCAAATTCACATTGGGTGGGTGAGTTTGCCAGGGTTCTTTTACGCGAATGTCGTAAGTATGGTATTTCTTTGCGAGGAGGCGATACCTTTCGTGCGCAGGCGACGGTTTTGGGCATGACATTGTTTGGCGAAACGCAAGACTATATGGCAAGACATGCCAGTCGTTTGGGAGATTCCGTTTATCTCTTAGGTAGTTTGGGCTTGTCTCTATGGGGTTACGAATTGCTGTTGCAGCAAAAAAAGCCACAAAAACGCTTGGAAACATTAGCAATTTGCCGTCACCTACGACCGCGCAGTTGCTACCGTGCTATGCATAGGCTTTACAGCGCTTTCTCCGTCAATGCTGCAATGGATATTACGGATGGATTGTTGCAAGATTTGCAAAAGTTCACCCAGGCTAGTGGTTTGGCCATGCGTATCCATGTAGAAAAATTACCAGAATATGATACATTGGCCCAGTACCTTCCTCTAGAAAAAATCTTAACATCCGGCGAAGAACTTAGCATCGTGTTTACGAGTCCAGATGAGATACCAGACCTCTACCAAGGCTTGGAAGTAAAAAAAATTGGTAAAGTGATAGAGAATCCTATAAAAAGCTTAGTCGAATTTGTATTATACGAAAAACCTGTTTGGGTCAAAGAAAGTGGATTTATACATTTTCCTGGAGGTAAAAAACAAAGATGAAACCAAAATACACCAAAGTATTGCTTTTACTCAGTTGTGTAGGCTTCTTGCTTTCCTGTAACCTTTTCAATGCTGTCTCAGAGAGAAAGAAGAAACGCGATGAAGAGCAGCGAAATTTACTCTTACTACTTTTTCCTGAAGCTGCTGAATCGAACCATGCACTTTATAGATATGTACCAGATGGTACAACCAATCTACCTACAGTAGAGCAATTTACTGAAATTGCCGTGGCTAGCAAAACGAGCAAAACAAAGATTGTCCTGATTCATGGTTGGGATGCTAGTGAACGCTCTACAGATGCTGTTACCGGCAAGACTAAGAAAGTAGAAAATATCAATGCTACGTGGCAGTACGCCTTCCAATTTTATAATATAGATGTTGCCTCTGCTCAGACAAATTATGACCTGTATGCATTTACCTACCGAACTTCCGAAACAGTGGCTTCGAATGGCGAGCGTTTTGTCGAGTCTTTGAACTCTGCTTTTGAGGCGACGGATAAGGTAGTTGTGCTTGCTCACTCTATGGGTGGACTTGTGACCAGGGCCGCTATGTACAGTTCAAGCAATACCAACGACATTATCGACATCGTGGTTACTTTAGGAACTCCTTATTATGGTTCTCCCTTTGCTTCGTCTGAATACCAGGCAGGTCTAGGCGTTTTGGGGGATTTGGCTTCCTTCTTAACAGCTACCAATGGAGGGCAAGATTTAGCGCATACCAATAATGGAACGGGACAAACCAGTATCTCTGGAGCGACAAATACCTATTTGGATACTTTGAATGCCAATACAGATAGAGATAACCGCTTTTACCCCTATGTGGGGGTTCTTTCCAGTTGTGATTCCGCAAAGAGCGGTGAGATATACAGTACTGGATGTAGCACTTTAAAAAACAACAGCCCTGCCTTCAACCAATCAGATGGAATTGTACCCTACAACAGTGCAATTATGGCTGATAAGAGTGTTAATTTTGATTTAGCTACAATGGCTGAGTTTAACTTCGATCATAAGATGTTGGCGTTTAATATACCGAGTGATGAAGTAACAGCGAGTGCCTTTTTTACAGAAGTGATGCAAAAGATAGATACCATTTCGCAATAAGGTTTCTTCTGAATAAAAAAAACGGGCGAGTTATATATATAACTCACCCGCATTTTTGTTTGTTAAATTCTAATTATTGGTTAGCGTAGGCGTTACCTGCCATAGATAGGTAGTAACCTTCTACATCATACCACAATTGGCCAGTCCACTCGAAGTTAGTCGCTTGCAAGTGGTCAATACCAGTAACTAAAAGACCATAGCTAGGTCCACCTTTCCAAGTTCCCCATTTTTGAGCACTTAGAGGTACAACACCATCGTTAGCACCACCTTGTCCATTGAACAGACCACCTGTCCAGCAGATAGGATGTGGAATTGACATAAGAGGGTGTTGGATAATGTCTACCATAGTCATTTTAGAACCGTAGGAGTAGTACTTAACACCATTTGTGTTAGTTACATAACTGTTGAAACTCGCTAGAGTACCTGTAGTCAAAGATTGAGCCATAGCAATGATATCTTGTTCGCTGTCTGAATAGATCAAGCCACCGAAAAAATTTACTATAGTTCCTACAGCTGGTTCTAACCAATCAGGAATTACACCAAGGCCGATATCAGCAACGGGAGTCCCTTTATGCACTGCATTCACAGTGGAAACAGTAGAAATTTTACCGTTCAAAGAAGGAGTCAAGTTTTTGTTCGCTAAATACCTAGAAACTAGTCCACCTTGTGAGTGACCTAGTAAATGCACCTTGCTGGCTCCATTAGAATTCATGAAGCTGACAATCTGAGGAGCAGTTTGGGAAGCTCTGGCGGAAATTGAGTTCATGGCGGATGAGCCAGGAGTCAAAACTTTCGCACCTTGGCTTCTCAAATAGTCGTCCATTCCACCCCAGTAAGAAAGAATACTAGCGGGAGGATTGCTATCGTCAAAACCAAGAATCCCGTGGACAAGGATGATAGGATAAGAACCTTCAAGAGGTTTACTCCCACTGCCCCCTGCAAATACGGGAAGAGCTACAAACATAGCTACTAGATAGGCAACTGTTATTTTAATTAAGCTTTTTAGATTTTTCATTTTAATTATCCTCTTTTTTTCATTTTGTAAGTCGAAAAACTTACGTGTGGACAAGTATTAGAGAAGGGGATTATCTTTACTACATTTTTTTTGTTTGCGTTGAATATTTTTTAACAATACGTTTGTCTTGTTTTCAAGATAAATTTGTTTATAGTGTATCCTAAAACTTGTATATGCTTATGTAAAAGGGAAGCCGCAAGAGCCTGTGGTTTTGTTTTAGGATAGGCTCTTATAACTTTTATTACATAGGAGCGTACGCTATATGTCAAAACCCTTTTATGTAACTTTATAGTGATGTAAAATGCCAATTGATTGTAAATTTTAAGAAACGTCATAGGAAATCATAGAGTAAATATGCCAAAAAGAAGTAAAAAAGCTGCTTGTTTAGACAGCCTCTAATAAATATCAAGGTTATACTATGCAAGATCAATTACACAGAGCAGAAGCTAGAGGAGCGGCAAATCACGGGTGGTTGCAAAGCCATCATAGCTTTTCTTTTGCCAGTTATTACAATCCCCAGAGAATGGGCTTTGGTGTCTTGCGGGTCATCAATGACGATATTGTCGCACCTTCTATGGGTTTTCCTACGCATCCACACCAAAATATGGAAATCATTTCTGTGCCTCTTGAAGGTGCTCTAAAGCATAAAGATACTATGGGAAATGATTTTGTCATTCGTAAAGGAGAGGTCCAAGCGATGAGTGCAGGCACAGGAATTGCCCACAGTGAATACAATCACTCCTCTGCAGAGGATGTGAATTTTCTACAGATTTGGGTATTGCCAAAGGCAAACGACATTGCACCGAATTACTCGCAAAAGGAGTTTTCTCCAGAGGGAAGGGCTGGCAAGTTCCAATTGGTGGTCTCTCCTGATGGTAGCGAGAATTCGGTACAGATAAATCAAGACGCTTTTTTTTCTTTAGTAGACCTTTCTTCTGGAAATAGCTTAGAATATAAAAAGTATAGAGAAGAAAATGGTATTTATTTTTTCTTGTTAGATGGAGAGATAAAAATAAACAATTCTGTGCTAAAAACCAGGGACGCACTAGCGACTCTGAGAAAAGAACAAATCACTCTGCAAGCTATCCAGGATTGTGGGTTGTTAATTATGGAAATACCTATGCTTGAAAACTGAGGTAGCAAGTTCGTTATTTTTAAAATTCTATTTTTATCTTCCTACCAAACTACTCCAACCGTGAGAGTTACTAGCTAGAGCTGATAGTCAAGTAAAAGGATCTATCTGAAAGACGAGGAAAAAACGAAAGAGCAGTTACTAGAGGAATTACAAATTCTTCGTAAAAAAGTTTCTTATCTTTCACAATTGGAAACAGAAAATGAGCTACAAAATGTCAAAGATCTTCTCTATCGAACAAATCGTGTTGCTCGGATTGGTGGATGGGAGGTAGATTTACTATATAACCAACTCAGCTGGACAGATGTCACACGTGAAATACATGAAGTAGAACCTGATTTTATTCCTGATATTGCAACAGCTATTAATTTCTACAAAGAAGGAGAAAGTCGTGATAAAATCCAAGCATTGGTCGCAGATGCAATTGAAAATGGCAAAGCCTATAATGTAGAATTACAAATCATAACTGCAAAAGGGAATGAATTATGGGTGAGGGCGATTGGGCAGGTTGAATTTGAAGAAAATACGGCTGTTCGCCTTTATGGTACGTTCCAAGATATAGATCTCGAAAAAAAATACAGACTGAGAATACAGAAAAACGAAGAGTCACTAAAACGAGCACAAAAAATTGCCAAGATGGGTAGTTGGGAACTTGACTTGCAGACCAATGAGGTAGTTTGGACAGAGGAATTGTACAATATATATGGATTTGATCCCACCCAACCCCCTCCACCGTATACTGAGCATATGAAACTTTTTACTCCTGCTAGTTGGGACAAGCTATCTACTGCACTGGCTAAGGCAACTGACTCAGGGGTTTCTTACGAACTAGAACTGAGAACTGTGGGGAAGAACGGAGAAAACGGTTGGATGTGGGTTCGAGGTGAAGCAGTGTATGATGGTAGCAATAAAATAATAGGTCTACGCGGGATGGCACAGGATATCAGTGAGAAAAAGAAAGCAGAAGAATTACTACAAGAAACATCTTTACGCTTAACACTCGCAACTAAGGCCGCAAATATAGGGGTTTGGGATTATAACATTGTAGAGGATAAATTAGTATGGGACAAACAAATGTATTCTCTTTATGGTATTACCCATGATACATTTTCTGGTGTTTATGAGGCTTGGAGGTCTGGTCTACATCCTGATGATGTCCAAAGAGGTGATAGAGAAATTGAACTTGCACTGAGCGGAGAGAAAGAGTTTAATACCGAGTTTCGTGTGGTTTGGCCGGATGGTTCTGTCCATCATATCCGTGCCCAGGCTGCTATTATTCGCAGTTCTTCTGGAAAAGCTCTACGTATGATTGGTACAAACTGGGATATCACCAAAGAAAAGCTAATCCAAGAGTCCTTAAAGCTCGCTAAGGAAGAGGCAGAAAAGGCCAATAAGGCGAAAAGTGAATTTCTTGCAAATATGAGCCATGAAATCCGTACACCACTCAATGGTGTTATTGGTTTTACGGAATTATTAAAAAGAACCCCATTATCTTCCATGCAACAGGAGTATGTAGATAATTCGAATGTTTCGGCTCATACCCTATTGGGTGTCATAAACGATATTCTCGATTTTTCAAAAATTGAGGCAGGTATGTTACACCTAGAACTCGTCAAAACGGATATGATTGAATTGGTGGAAAATTGTATTGATATGGTCAAATACACTGCTGCCAAAAAAAACCTAGAAGTTCTTCTGGATATCGATGTAAATATGCCGCGTTTTGCGATGACTGACCCGGTTCGACTCAAACAAGTAATTATAAACCTTTTGAGCAATGCTGTTAAGTTTACCCATTTTGGCGAAGTTGAATTAAAGTTGAAGTATGAAAAATTATCCCATGAAACAGGAAAGTTTTTCTTTTCAGTACGTGACACTGGGATTGGCATAGCTGAAGAACAAAAAAGCAAACTTTTCCAGGCATTTTCACAAGCAGACAGCTCTACGACAAGAGAGTTTGGTGGAACAGGTTTGGGTCTAGTAATTTCACA
>JBCCIA010000247.1:0-9198 GCA_039028475.1 Spirochaetota bacterium
CTGTCGAAGAAAGTCAAATACACGTCCAGCCAACAGCACCCAGTACATGGTGTATCCTATGTACTCAGCGAAAAACCAATTAGGGAGCTAAAATTTCTTGCATGAGGACTTATGAAATCACGACCCTGCTTAGAGAAGGGCAGAATATAGTAGACGAAACCAAAGCAGCAATCAAAGAGATTCTAAAAAAACACTCGGTGGAAATCACCTTAGAAGAAGATTGGGGACAAAAGAAGTTGTGGCACGAAAAGAGCGGCCAAAACTATGCTTTTTTTACTTTTTTAAAGTGTAAGGCGGAACCAACTGTAGTAAAAGAGATCGAGCGTGAATTCAAGCTCAATCAAAACATCTTACAAGCGCTTGTCATTAAGGCATAAGTTGTGAACGAACTCAACAAAGTGATTCTGATTGGTCGTATGACCCGTGATCCGGAATACAAAATAATCAACCAAACCGGCGTCGTGAACTTTAGCGTTGCCAACAATCGTTCCTACGTTTCCAACAACGAGAAGAAAGAGGAAGCTCACTTTTTTGACTGCGAAGCATGGGGCAAGATGGCCGATACCTTGAAGCAATATGCTAGTAAGGGAACGAAGCTCGCTATCGAAGGCAGGCTCAAGCAATCTACCTGGGATACTCCCGATGGTAAAAAAGCAAGCAAGATCCGCATCCATGTAGAATCCTTTCAGTTCTTAGGCGGAGGTGCTGGCAACCAACAACAAAACCAGTACCAACAGCAACCATACCAAGATAACAATTCGTACCAAACGGCTCCACAGACCCAGTCGTACCCCGATAATAATGGTGGCTACTACCCTCCCCAGCAACAACAACCCAGTTACTCGGCAAAACCACAGCAGTACAACCAACCAGCTCCACCTCCTCCTGGCAATCCGATGGAAGAGGATGAAGACGATATATTTTAGTTTCGCAATAAAATTGAGGAAAAAATGGAAGAAGAAAAAAGCACAGAAAAACAAGAAAGTCACAATCGCTACGAAGGAGACGAAGACAAGGCTCCTAAGGAGGTTAGAGGTCATAAAAAACCAGGCAAATACAAAAGAAAAGTTTGCAAGTTTACTGTAGACAAGTCTTTGGCAGAAGCCTTGGATTACAAAAGGGTAGATATCCTAGAAAAGTTTATCACCAATCGTGGAAAAATTCTTCCTAGAAGAATTACGGGAACTTCTGCAAAGTGGCAAAGAAGGCTTGTCAAGGAAATCAAAAAAGCTAGAAGTGCTGGATTGCTACCTTTCAAAGTGCTTTAAGGAGTAGGTATGAAAGTCGTATTACAAAAAGACGTATCAAATTTAGGCGATGCAGGAGAAATCAAAGAAGTAGCGAATGGCTATGCGCGAAACTACTTGTTCCCCAATAAATTGGCTCTTCGTGCCAATGATGGCAATGCCAAAGTGGCAGCTCACCAAAAGAAACTGATCGAACTCAAAAAAGAAAAACGCAAGAAAGCTATGAAAGATGTTTCTGCTGAATTGCAAGGCAAGTCTTTTGAGATCACAGTGAAAACAGGCAAGAATGATAGACTCTTTGGTTCTGTTACCTCTATGGACATTTCCAACTTACTCAAGCAAAACGGTTACGAGATAGAAAAAAGAAAGATCGATATTCCTGAAGTAATCAAATCCTTGGGAACTTTCAAAGTTAGACTTAAGCTCGTAGAGGGAGTCCAACCTATCATTGACATCAAAGTAATCAAAGAAAAGCAGGAAGAAGAAGCTACACCTGTAGTCGAAGAAACTGTACAAGAGGCAACAACAGAAACACCACAAGAAGAGCCAGAAGCAAACTAGCTCTACGCGTACATGGGAATCGAGCAACTGCATGATCTGGAGTCGGAGAAAGCACTTCTTAGTTCGGTTCTTCTCAAAGGGGGAGAGGCTCTCTCCCAATTGGAAATTGTCCCAGAAGACTTCTATTTAGATCTACACCGCAGGCTCTACCAATCCATCCTCTACCTGATTGACGAGAATATGCAGGTGGACCCGTTAGCCGTAACCAACTACCTGAAAGACCAATCCCTGTTTAAAAACGAAGAACAGGAGAAAGACTACATTCTCTCCTTATTTCGTGATACCATCGTTATCCAGCCCATTACCTACTATGGCAAGCGGGTAAAAAAATTTTCTGATAGGCGCAGGTATGTGCAGATCTTACAAGATTCGATCCAAAACATCAGTGAGGATTCGGACGACAATGAAAATCTGTTTACTCGCATTGAAACAGAACTTTCTACCATTTCGAAAAATGCCCAGCAGAAGGGGTTACGGCACATCCGTGATGACAAGATCGATTTGATTGACTATGTCAAGCTGATGTTTGCTACTAAGGGGGGAACCTCTGGGCTCAAAACGCACTTCAAAGATCTCGATGAATTGACAACTGGTTTGAAGCCACATGAGCTGATTATTTTGGCAGCAAGGCCTGGTTATGGCAAGACAACTTTTGCACTCAATGTCGCTGCCAATGTAGCCCTAAAAGAAAAGCTCACCGTTGCTCTGTTTTCCTTAGAGATGAGCCGTATCGAGTTGCTGATTAAGATGGTCTGTTCCCATGCACGTATCAATTCCACCCTTTTAAAAACGGGTGCGGTCCACCCCAGTGACCAAGAGAAGTTGATAAACTCGATTATGACTGTACTTGCCAGTGACGTCTACATCGATGACTCGGGAACTCTAACTATATGGGAGTTTAAGGCGCGGGTGCGGCAGCTTCTTACCCACCAGACGCCTTCGCTTATCGTGGTCGACTATTTGCAACTCATGAGTGACCCATCGGTAAAAGAGGGTAGGCAACAGGAGGTTGCATCTATTTCCAGAAACCTCAAGCAAATCGCCCGTGAAGCCAACTGTCCTATCATTGCCCTATCACAGATGTCGCGTGCGATCGAGTCACGCACCAAGGACCAACGCCCGCAACTCTCTGACCTACGGGAATCTGGTGCGATCGAGCAGGATGCGGATATTGTAAGTTTTATCTATCGCGAAGACAAGGTAAAAGAGGATGTCGAAGCTGATATGGTGAATAAGGCAGAGATAATCATCGCCAAAAACCGAGCGGGACAAACAGGCAGTTTCCATCTACTTTTCTCACCAGAATACAGTCGCTTTGATAACTTATAGAATCCCTCCGCAAATCAAAGGCTATTTCCTTGTTATTGTTTCGAGTCTGTTATTTTCCTTAGAATTTACTTTGCTAAAATATACTTTGCGACAGTATCCAGAAATAGATAAGGTCAATCTATTGCTTTGGGGGTTTTTAGGTGTATCTTTGCTGGCATCTCCAATTTATCTCTTACATCCAGGCTTACGGCAAAAGGTCGTCACAACAACAAAAAAACACGGCAAGTTTATACCTATTATCATCTCTTTGAATACGGTTGCAATTTACTATTGGTTGCAAGGACTCGCAAAGTCTTCTCTAGGTTCGTTTACCCTATTGGTAAAGAGTAGCATATTGTTTAGTTTGGTGCTCGGGGCTGTGTTTCTCAAAGAACGGTTGAACCGAGGTGAGATTTTGGGTTTTGCTATTAGCATTTTAGGACTCTACCTTCTCTCTACGATTCCTGGAGACTTCCCCGCAAACACAATTTACCAAATCTTATCTGCATCTTTCCTCTTCTCTCTGCAAACCTTTATGCTGAAAAAATTTACACCGGGAATTGATGGCAAAAGCTATACCTACCTACGCTCTTGGCTACTCGGACTGATGTTTTTACTTTACCAAATTTTTATAGGAAAGTTACAACTACTCCCTCTACCTTTGATTGGCATGAGTATACTTACTTTTGGCATTGGAGTTATTCTTGCCAGAACCTTACAAATCGATGCAATGCCATACCTATCGATATCACATCTATACCTATTTGCCCTGGTAGAGCCAAGTGTTTCTATTATTTCAAGTTCTATTTTTTTTAACGAGCAGATGCCGTTCGACAAAATTCTCGGAATTGTTTGTGTTTTTTGTGGCTTGGTGCTCGTCTTTATAATGAAAGCAAAAGAGAGTGTAGATGGAAGCAGAAATTCAGGAAAAGATAAACCAGAAAACTAAACCTTTGGGTTCTTTGGGCCGTCTAGAAGCTATTGCCTTACAGGTAGCCAAAGTGCAAAAGTCCCTGTCACCACAATTTAGCAAACCTACGATCGTAGTATTTACCGGCGATCATGGCTTAGCCAAAGAGGCTGTAAGTGCTTACCCACAAGAAGTTACCTACCAGATGGTGTTGAATTTTCTCCATGGGGGAGCGGCGATCAATGTGTTTTGTAAGGCAAATGGTTTAGATCTCACGGTAGTGGATTGTGGTGTCATTGGTGAGTTTTCCGAGACTGCGGGACTACTACACGCCAAAATAGCACATGGAACTAACAATAGCTTGCATGAACCTGCGATGACCAGTGAACAGTACCAAAGGGCTTGGCAGTCAGGAGAAAAAATAGTAAAAGATTTGTTTAGGAGTGGCTGCAATCTTGTGGGCTTTGGTGAAATGGGCATTGGCAATACCTCTGCTGCTAGTCTTATCATGTCGGACTTGTGTGGTATTCCTATAGAGGAATGTTATGGGAGTGGGACCGGTGTTGTGGGTGACGCTTTGCAACACAAACTAAAGATCTTGCAGCAAGTGCAAGAGAAACATGGTAGGCAAGGGGAGTCTAGTAAATCACTACAAATATTTGGTGGTTTTGAAATTGTCCAGATGTCAGCTGCTATGTTAACCGCGTATGAATGTGGTATGACTTTGCTCATCGATGGTTTTATTAGTACTGTTGCCTATTTGGCTGCTTATGAGATGCAGGAGAGACTTGCAGACAACGCAATTTTTTCCCACGTTTCTGGAGAGTCTGGACATCGAAAGTTGTTAAATTATCTACAAGCAGAACCTTTGTTGGACTTGCAACTCCGATTGGGGGAGGGCAGTGCCTGCGCCGTTGCCTATCCGATCGTTCGCAATTCCTTAGACTTTTTCAATGGTATGGCCAGTTTTGCCTCCGCAGGTGTTTCGCAGTGAAAAAACTGCACTGGCAGGACGAATGGCACATTTTGTTGACAGCAGTAATGTTTTTTACCCGTATTCCTATCGGAAAAATTCCTTACAGCCAGGAGTTATTGCATAGGTCGCGAAAATACTTTCCTTTGATTGGTTATGTGGTTGCAGCTGCCAGTGTTTGCGCTTGTTTTCTTTCTCTAAAAGTTTGGCCGCCGTTGCTAAGCGTTCTCTTATCTTGTGTTGTTTCTATCCTACTTACAGGTGGGTTTCACGAAGACGGTTGGATCGACAGTTGCGACTCTTTTGGTGGTGGTTGGACACCTGAGAAAATTCTTACCATCATGAAAGATAGCCGTATCGGCTCCTATGGTACGATAGGTTTTTTCTTCCTAGTATCGCTCAAGATTGCCAGTTTGTACGCTATCCTTGGTCTCTCACGGGGACTTTTCTTGTTTGCAGTGTTAGGTGCACATACAACGAGCCGCTTTATGGCGTCTTGTGTGGCGCAAAACTATGACTATGTCAGGGATATCGATTCTTCCAAGAGCAAGCCTATTGCCTCGGCAAAACTAGCCGTTACAGAAATGCTTGTTAGTTTTGCAATCACTTTGCTACCTTACCTAGTTCTAAGCAATGGAAAGAGTGTGTTGTTGCTTTTGGTGAATGTTCCCTTTGTTGCGTATTTGGCAGAGTATTTCAAAAAGCATATCGGTGGTTATACCGGGGATTGTCTGGGAGCTGTGCAACAATTCAGTGAAGTGGTGTTTTATTTGAGTGTCTTGGCTCTATGGAAATATATCTAGTCCGGCATACTAAGGTTGCAAACGCTGCTGGGCTTTGTTATGGTCGGACAGATGTGGCTTTAGCGGCGAGCTTTGCGGAAGAAGTAGCTGTGATCCAGAGTAAGATCCCCAAGAACTATTCTACTATCTACACCAGTCCTCTCACACGTTGCCAAACGTTGGCTACTAAATTTACTGCGAAAGAGAGAAATGTCGATACAAGATTGCAGGAGTTGGATTTTGGACAATGGGAGAATCGTCTTTGGAAAGACATTGCCAGAAGCGAAACCGAGCCTTGGATGCAAGATTTTGTGTATACTGCGCCTCCTGGTGGAGAGTCTTTTGTTGCTATGTATCGGCGAGTGGAGGAGTTTTTACAAGAGCTTGTGCAGATAGAAGCGGAGAGTGTGCTTGTAGTTACACATGCTGGGGTGTTACGCTGTATTTGGGCTTGGGCTTTAGAGATTCCCCTACAAAAGGTGTTTCGCCTCAAGATTTCCTACGGCCAAAAATTTCGGTTATCGTATTTGCCAAAGTGGGAGGAATTGACGATCGAGGTTCTCTAGTTGTTTGTTCCTCGCTAAACACCATCTAAGAACGAACGCCCGTCTATATCTTTCCAACTATTTTGTGAGAGTTGTTTGACTTTTTGTCGGAGCCAAGGCTCGGCGCTGCCAATGCAACGTAAGTAGTCGCTATCGTTAAAATATATTAGGTAATCCAAACTCTCATTTGTAACATAGAAAATATAATCAGGGAATTCTTCTAAAAATTCTTGGAACTTTTGTTTGGCAGCAGCTATATATACAGTAGGATCATTGCTCTCTTCGAAAAATAGAATAAATTTTCTTTCCTTGATAAACTCATCTAGCCATTGCCAAGCGTCACTATCACAAATGCTAAAGCCACCGTAACCTGCAACTAATTCCCAAAATAGAGAAGGGTGAGTTTTGCCAGAGGTATATTTGTCAGCTACTCTTTTGCGAAATTGTTGCGACTCTATTGGGGCAAGTTCACGTAAGTTATAGTGAGTTACTTGTAAAGTTTCTTCCATGCTTTGTCTTAGAAAGTTTGTCATTTTATTTCCCTAAAGTACGGTACGCAATCTAAAAGAATGTGACCTTTACGTCGATTTTGTTTTTTACCACCAGTTTTATAACCGATATGAAAAACATCCGGTCCGTCATATTTGTGAGGAGCATCGATGGTAACTTCAGACCCTCCTGGCCCGTCCCAACTCACTACTCCTGATTTACCATTTATATCTTTTGCCCATTCCCTTGCTTCGAATAGAGAAGTATCTATCCCTGTTTTTGTGAAAGCTATTTTTAGAGCCTCCGTAAAAGTGATTTCACTTCCACGTAGATCAATATCACCTGGCTTTAGTTCGTATCCTGTTAGACTCCCAAGGTTGCAAAAATAATTTTCTTTGCAAGCAAATAATTGGATGCCTCTAATTTTAGCAAGGAGTTGGCAAAAGCGCTTTTTTTCCCAATTGGCCAGAGGTTGTTTGCTTGCGATTTTTTCTTCTATGTTTTTGAGTTCTATTTGTTCTTGTTCTGCACTTTTGGTTTCATTTTGATTGGTTATATATGCCAATGATAGCAATAATACGATAGAGACGAAAAGTTTCAAACCTTGTTTGCTCTGGTGTTTGCGTTTGGGTATAGCTACTCCTTTTCTTTCTTGCAAAGGTTTTATTTTTGGTTTGGTATGCATTTAGTAAAAAAACTGTTTATTTGATTACCCGTCAAGTAATTAGTTTTTACCGTTCGCTTTTTTATTTTTTATTATCACTCATTTTATCTGTAATTTTTCTCTTGACTTTGAAACGTACGTTGCTATTTTACTGTCATGACTTTATGCTTTTGAAGAATTGCATTTTGTTAGAAGCTAAATGAGCCTTTATGTGGAAACGCTCTCCGCCCGGCCTTAGTCGCCAAACGTCTGCCGGACGGAGACTCAAACCCGAAGGTTAAGAAAAGTCTGTGTACTAGTACATACTCGTCAAGCCTTTCTTCACCATCGGGAAAACTTTAATTTTACCAATTAGGAGATTTTCTCATGTCAAAGTATACAGGAATTTTAGACCGTTTAGAAGTCCTCGTCGATCGGATGAATAAGCCAGAAACCTATTCGTTGCAACGTCGTAAGCGTTACCATGCTTTAGCTTTAAAGCAGATAGGGTATCTGCAAGAGCAGTTGGATTGGGAGGAGGGGATCTTGTAGGATATGTTTGCAGGGGCGTAAAAGAGACGTCCCTGGTTCTCGGCATCTCGGTACAAAATTTATTGTATGCACAATAAATTTCACTCGATGTCCAAGTTTTACTCTGGTTTTAAAGTAGAGGGAATTCCCCTGGTATTCGGGATTGCTCTAATTTTAAGTCAGAGAAATCTTGTTGGTCGAGTGCCGGTGGCAAGGAGGCGTATCGAGACCCGAAATCAGGGAAAACTTATTTTCTGAATAGAGCTTGTGCTAAACTTCAACTTAAGAACAATCCGTTCCCCGAGCAGAGTCGATGGTAACTCAAACCACAGCAGAAATCCTCTCTGCTAACTCGCGCAACACCTCTGGTTCAGGATGCCCATCTTCTATCGCAACTCTAACATTCTCTGACAGTTCCCAACCTGGCGAAGACTCACCAGAATCTAACAGTGCGAGTAACTTCTCTTTGGCTTCGGGGAACTCTTGGTAATCATGGGCATAGAGATAAAAGTAAATTTTGCATAATAGTTCTTTCTCTAGATTTTCTTGTAAAAGTGTCTTTTGGATAAGAGCAACCGCATCTTGCTTTCTTTTTAAAATAAAAAGAAGTTTCGCATAATTTCCCATATGATTTGCATCATTCGGTTCAACTTCTATTGCTTTTTTATATAGCTTCTCTGCCTTATCATAATCTTTTCTTATATCTTCTAAGAATAAGGCATAATTCCCAAGAAAGTCTGCGTCATTTGGTTGTAACTCAATGGCTTTTTTATATAGCTTCTCCGCCTCATCATAATCTTTTCTTATTTCATATAAGAATAAAGCATAATTCCCAATATTATTCGCATTATTCAGTTCAATCTCTAAAACTTTTTTATATAGCTTCTCTGCCTCATCATAATCTTTTCTTATATCTTCTAAGAAGTTAGCATAATTTCCAAGAAAGTCTGCGTCATTTGGTTGTAACTCAATGACTTTCTTATATAGCTTCTCTGCCTCATCATAATCTTTTCTTATATCATATAAGAATAAAGCATAATTCCCCAAATGATTCGTATTATTTGGTTCAATCTCTAAAACTTTTTTATATAGTTTCTCCGCCTCATCATAATCTTTTCTTATATCATATAAGAATAAAGCATAATTCCCCAAATGATTCGTATTATTTGGTTCAATCTCTAAAACTTTTTTATATAGCTTCTCTGCCTC
>JBCCIA010000248.1:0-9159 GCA_039028475.1 Spirochaetota bacterium
TGTCAATAATGTTTTGAATGTCGGTACGGGAATAATAATACAAGGCCCTGACCATTTTATAAAAACTAGCAGTACAGCTACTTTTTCTCTACTATTTTTCGTGAAAGTGAAACTCTATTTGCTAGCAAAAGAACAATAAATTCCAATGGTATTTAATAAAACTTTTCATAAAAACGAACAAACAGCAAAGCAAAATATGGAATTCACTTTGCGAGATACTAGTTTATTGCCATGAACTAGTATCCAACTCATTGTTTTGTGACACATTCCATAAGCTGTTTTTCCCATGTGCTAGCAAGATCTTTAGCAATGATTTCTACCCGACTTTCCATACATTCATCAAGAGACATTTCCGTTAAGTGCGCGTCAGAAGTTAAGTTATAAGCGTATATACCGTCATGGGTGATAAAAACTCCCTTCAAACGCTCCACTCTAAGCCCCTTAAAAAAGGAAAATAATTTACTACGATCAAACACGCGATGCGGGGTAATTCTCCAACCAACACTTCTAAAACCTTCTCCTTCATTTTCAGCCTTAACGTAGCCAGATTCTGCATAGGGCATATCGTTAAAGGAAGGTGCCTGCTCTTCGTCGTGGTGATGGTAGTGCTTTTTCGCTATAGAGGTCTGAGTAGTTCCTTCGAGCCAGGAAGGTTGCAAAAGCCCTTTTTCGGTAATGACAACTTTTGCATGTTGTTTGCCCTTTTTCGTAGCATAGGATTTTAAAACGCTTTCATCAGCACCCTGGTATAGGTCAGACTTATTTCCCACAATTATATCAGCAATAGCAATTTGTTGGTTAAAGGTTTCATGTTCCGTATAACGACTATCGGAAAGGTTACGAGCGTCCACGAGAGTGATAATTTTGTGCAGGGTAAGAACCTCTCGGTAATGCTCACCGGAGAGTACATGCAATACTTCCAGGGGATGCCCTAACCCAGTTGGTTCGATGAGTAATCGATCAGGCTTCGAACGTAGCAAAAGTGTGTTCAGAGCAATTTGCATGGGTAAACCTGCTGTACAGCACATACACCCCCCAGGAACCTCCTTGATAAATACTCCCTGCTTTTCTGCGTATTTCCCTGCAAACATACTACCATCTACACCGATTTCACCAAATTCATTGACCAGAACCGCCCATTTTTCCTTTGCAGGCTTACTTTGTAGTAGATGCAAAATAGCGGTAGTTTTACCAGTTCCTAGAAATCCGGTAATGATATTGGTAGGTACATTTACAATTTTTTCTCTTTTTTTCATATCGCCCCTTCCCTTCTTACAGCCTTTGCTATTGGCTGTTGATTTTTAGAACTTTTTGCAGTTTTACTAACTGTTCTTCCTATAGACAGAAACTATTTCTTTTCGTATACTGGTATTAATTTTCCAATGATACTGTCAATTCCATTACTAGTACGTTTTAAGTGACCTTTGCGGTAATTGCTTCATCCCAAGTATCTAGAAAGTGAAAAAAATCATAAAAAGTAGCCTGTTTTCAGCATTGACATTTTAAGATAAATTATTTCGATACACTAAATGCGACTCTATTGCATTTATGTTAATTTAAACTTGTAAAAAAACTAGCCGATCAAAGTAAAATTTGAACTGTTGCATGATTCATTTCTATAAAAAAATTGAATGTAAATAAGAAATAATCTGTTTGCAATAGGCTTGTTTTAAAGGAAGGAAATGCAAAAAAAGAAACTACTAATACTTTTGTTGTGTATAGTTACTGTTTCAGATATATATTCTCATGACGAAAAGTCTGATGAGAATAAAACACCTGTTGTTGTAACAGGAACAAAAACCAAAAAACTCTTAAAAGAATCTCCTGTAACCACACATATTATCAATAAACGGCAGATGGAAGCAAAAGGAGATACTACCCTATTCCAAGCTCTCAAAGGTACATCCGGCGTCATCCCAGAAGTCAATTGTGCAAATTGCAATTTTAACGGGGTGCGTATCAACGGATTGGACAATAAATACAACCAGATCCTGTTTAACGGTGTTCCCGTCGTCGGCTCTCTCGCCCAGGTCTATTTGTACCAGCAGATCCCGGAAACCATGATAAATAGGATAGAGGTAGTCAAAGGTGGTGGTTCCACCCTCTATGGCGGTGGTGCTGTAGGTGGTGTGATCAACGTCATTCCGCAATTTCCCAAAAGGGACTACGGTGAGGTAACAACCCAAGAATCGTGGATCGGCGGTGTAGTTCCGAGAAATACTACAACTGCGGCTGTATCGCGTGTCAGCGAAAACCAAAAAATGGGAGTCTACGTTTTTGGCAACCATCGCTACAATGAGGCTTATTTTCGCAATGAAGACGAATTTTCGGAAATCACTGAGAACAAACTGGCAAACGCCGGATTCAGTGGATTTATCAAACCTATCGAAAAAGGTGAGTTCAATTTTACACTCATGAATTCCAAAGAGAAAAGGCGTGGTGCAGATAACTTGGATAAAGAGCCGTTCCAAGCAGCGGTTACCGAAGACATTGACACAGACAATTATATCGGAATTCTCAAATGGCAGCAAGTAGTAAACGAAAAACTCTCCTATAGCATTTATACCTCCGGCTCACGCACGGAAAGAGAGGCATACTATGGAGCAAATATCGCTTACCATACGGTCCTACCCGGTATCAACCAGATAAACCCCAATTACTTCCGCTATATCAATTGGCGTGACCTACAAAACTGGCAAAGAAACGGTGTAAATGGCCCACAGATCAATGCAGCTGGAGAGGTCGACTTTGTTGGTGATGGAGCCGAATTTGTTGGCAACACGGGTTCAGATGGATTTTCTAGAACTAGCAGCAATGTAGTTTTTGGAGGTCTCGATGTTTTTTACACCATCAATCAAAACAACAAAATACTAGTAGGCTACCAGCAAACAGTGGAAGACTTAAATGACCTCAGGGTGGTTTCCACAAATGCATACCGAACAAGCATCGGCAATGTCTATAACGGAACTACCACTCTGGCAAATTTGGACTACCTCACCTACCGCAACTTACAAAACGAAGGGGCGACAAAATTTCTCTATGTTAGCCCAGCGGTATTTTTCCAATACGAAGCCAAAATTGGCCAACTCTTTGACATTGTTGCCGGTATCCGTGCCGACAAGCACAGTGAAATCAAAGGAGTACTATACAACCCGCGTCTTGCTATTGTGACCCATCTTACGAAATGGTTGGATTGGCGTAACTCGTATTCGACCGGCTTTCGTCCTCCACAGGTCTTTGTGGAAGACTTTCACCTGGCGGTGATTGCCGGTGAAGCTACCATCACCCAGAATGACTTTTTTCTAAGAGCGGAAACGTCTAGGTCCTACAGCTCTTCTTTCACATTTGACTACAAACTCGGTAAAGCCAAAATAGAGCACCTCATTGGGGGGTTTTATACCAAGCTCAACCATGCCTTCCTCGAAGAACCAGCAGCAGGTAGCCTATTCCTTAGAAAAAATACAACCGGCGCAGAAGTTTGGGGAGGAGAATTCGAAACCAGTGTCAAATACAAAAGGTTTAGTTTCAATATGAGTCTCACCAGACAACGTAGCATGTACGTAGACCCCAGAAAAGCTCTAGATGAAAATGATCCCGCCAGTTATGCAACCTGGGGTTTGGACAATGTCAATGAAACTACTGTAAATGTAGATGTTCCAGGTATCGGCAGCGTTGCTGTTCCTATTCCTGATGAAATTATTGGCAACAACCCATTCCTATTTGCAGGAGGAACCTATTCCAAAGAATTCCAAAAAGTTCCCGATCTGTACGGTAGTTTCTTACTTATGTACACCTATGATAACCTTTCCTTTGCAACAGATATGACCTATTGGGGAAAGATGCGTGTAGCTCACTTTGCTGGTTACATCCCCTATGACAAATGGGAAAAAGTGGGTGATATGGCAAATATAAGTTTCCGCATCGGTTATAAATTTTTCCGTGATAGAGGTTCGTATATAGAAGCCTTTGTTGGGGTGAAAAACATTCTGGACGATTTTCAGAACGATTTCGATAAAGGAGCCTTCCGCAATGTCGAATATATCTATGGACCGGCACTGCCGCGAACCTATTATGCAGGCGTTAAAGCAAGGTTTTAATTCCATCCTCCTTCTTGGTATAGCATTGTTGTTGACCAGGTGTGCTTCAGAACCCAGCAAAGTAAAACCGGGTTCTGAGTGTAGTGCTACTCGCTACAATGACAGACAGATAGTAAGCGAGCTTAGTAAGTGGACAAATGGATTGGATATAAATTCTAGCCTATCTTCCCTAGCCAAACACATTCCTCCTCGTGGATGCGAACACCAAGTAACAAAGAAAACGTGGAATAAAGTAGCTATCAGTATAGATAAGCAGGTCAAATCTTTTCCCTACCCCATTACCGATTTTATTACAAGATACTCCTATATATACAAGCGGGTAAGCGTTCCTTATTTATACATAGTAAAAGGAAATCGTTTCCATCCAGAGGATTTTATCCATAGCGATTTGCCTACCGTCTTTTATCTTTCCGCAAAGTGGTGCACAGCGTGTAAAACTTTGAAACCCTTTCTTATGCAATACCTACAGCTAAAGAAAAACTTCCTTGTACGCGAGGTGGACATCATCGACTTTGATACAGAAGCCGCTGAAAGAATGTTTCAGATAGCCAAAGACTCTAGCAGATACAATATCTACTTACCCTATCTCATTGTTTACCAAAACAAGCAGCTCATGTATCTCGGTAAAATAGAGGACTTTATCAATTCGGATCCGCTGTAGGCAAAAGAGTTGTACCTTATTTCTTTTCTTCTTCAAAAACAAGGGCCGCACCATTGATGCAGTAGCGCAGGCCTGTTGGTCCCGGCCCATCTTTGAAAACATGTCCAAGGTGTGAACCGCTAATTTTATCAACTACTTCAATTCGTTTCATATAGAAGGAATTGTCTTCACGTAACTCAATATTTTCCTTGGCAACAACATCATAGAAACTTGGCCAGCCTGTGCCAGAATTGAATTTCTGATCCGAATGGAATAAGACTACACCAGATGCTGCACTCTTATAAACACCCTTTTTCTTGTTATCATTTAAGGGATTGGTAAAGGCACGCTCGGTACCTTCTTCGCGAAGAATATAAAACTGTTCCTTAGTCAAAACCTTCTTCCACTCTTCTTCACTTTTTACAATGGGTTCACGTTCTTCTAGCTTCTTAGTATCATAATTGTAGATCATCATAGTCTTATCTTTTTTGGACTCCATTACTTTCTCCTTATTTCCGCAACCAGAAAAGGTTATGAATGCTGTAAGCAAAAATAACTGGACAATCGTGAATCGTTTGTTTGCTCTCATAAAAGTTCTATTCCTTTCAAAAAAATTAGTTTGTTTGTAGTATTCCTGCAGCGAAAGCACTCTTATTCATCATATATTCTACCTAATTTAGACTTTTTTTATGACCAGCAATCACAACTTTTTGCCGAAACCCAGAAATAAAAATATTCACTATTGCAAAATCTATGTCCAACCTACTCTACAAAAAATCCAACTAGTACACTATACAGCAGCCAAAGGTATTGGAAAAACTGCTTTCTGGTACATTTTGAATTGCGAGGGGTCCATTCCTACGGAATGGAGTATTGGCAAAGGGTCTAGTCGAAAAAGACATGCAAAACTAACAGTATCCTGGAAAAGTGACTAAGGAAACATGGGAGTTTTGCAATGAGTAGACTTTTACTAAAAAATGCAGATATTGTTAACGAAAATAAAAGATTTACATCTGATATCTTGGTGGAAAATGGAAAAATTAAAAAAATAGCCGCTAGCATAGGTGAGCCGGCCGACAGAGAAATGGATCTTACCGGTAAACTTGTGATTCCTGGTATGATAGACGATCAAGTACACTTTAGAGAACCAGGTCTCGATTACAAAGGAAATATCGAATCGGAATCCTCCGCAGCATTGGCAGGTGGCATCACCTCCTATATGGAAATGCCAAATACCAAACCACAGACAGTGACAAATAAATTGCTAGCTGGAAAATTCGATATTGCAGCCGAGCACTCTTACGCAAACTACTCCTTTTACCTAGGTGCGACAAATGACAATATCGAAGAAATAAAAAAACTCGACGTACAGAGAACTTGTGGCATTAAAATCTTCATGGGTGCTTCTACAGGAAATATGTTGGTAGATAACACAGAAGCATTAGAACTTATCTTCCAACACGCTCCCATCATTGTGGTAACACATTGCGAAGACACACCGATGATATTAGAAAATGAAAAAGCATATAGAGAAAAATATGGGGAAGATGTACCCATGAAGTACCACGGGGAGATACGCTCCGCAGAGGCTTGTTACAAATCTTCCTCGCTTGCTGTCTCTTTAGCCAAAAAGCATGCTGCGAACTTACACGTATTGCACCTAACTACCGCAAAAGAAATGGAACTTTTTACCAAGGGTGATCTGAAAGATAAAAAAATAACCGCAGAGGTTTGTGTCCACCACCTCTTTTTTGACGATAGAGATTACGACGCCAGAGGTACCTATATAAAATGGAACCCAGCTATAAAAACTGAGCAAGACAAGTTGGCATTGCATAAAGCCGTTAACGAAGATAGATTAGATATCATTGCCACTGATCACGCCCCTCACCTGTCTTCCGAAAAAGAAAATGTCTACTGGAAAGCCCCTTCCGGTGGTCCATTGGTACAGCATGCGTTACTAGCATTGCTAGATTTGTACCATAGTAGAGTGTTTTCACTGGAAAAAATCGTGCAAAAAATTGCCCATGCACCTGCTGATAGATTCCAGGTGAAGGATAGAGGGTATTTACGCGAAGGGTATTGGGCAGATCTAGCCATTATAGACTTAGAAAAAGAATTCACTGTTAGCAAAGAAAATACTCTATACAAATGTGGCTGGGCACCCTTTGAAGGACATACCTTTAAGTCTTCGATTTTTGCGACGATCCTAAATGGTGAAATAGTTTATGAAAATGGCAAGGTCAACCCGGTGCGATTTGCCAAAGAACTCGAATTTACGAGGTAAGCTGCTGAATGGCGGGATTGTTTGTACGAGATTTAACAGTAATTGATTTCAGTTACTTAGATTCTTATAGAGGAGTTGTCGGTGAGAGTTGGATGGCAGGGATTGAACTCCAAGGTGAATTGGATGATCAGAGTTTTGTATTCGATTTCGGACTGGTCAAAAAGCACCTGAAAAGATTCTTAGATGACTTCATTGATCATAAGTTGGTCGTTCCAGAAAAGTATCATGATTGTACTGTTTTGGAAACGACCAGCCAATACGAAATTACCTTTTTCAACCAACAAAAAGAAAAGTATTTTTATGCAGCACCCAAAGATTCCATATTGCTTTTACCTCTTCGTGAAATAACTCTTGCCGATGTAGGCAACTACCTAGAAAAAAAAATATCCCAAATTGTTCCAGAGAATGTACAAAAAATCCAGCTAAGCCTACACGAAGAAGAAATTCCTACAGCCTATTACCATTACTCGCACGGACTCAAAAAACATGACGGAAATTGCCAAAGAATGGTCCACGGACACCGCTCAAAAATTGAAATTTATCTAGATGGAAAAAGAGCTTACGAAGTAGAAAAAAAATGGGTAGAAAATTGGCAAGATATCTATCTAGTGAGTGAAGAAGATATTCATACAATTGAGAAAGAAAAAGGCTACGCTACTTTAAAGTCAGAATATGTATGTAGCCAAGGTAAGTATTATCTAGAGATACCACAAAAATATACCTGGACATTGCCTTCAGACTCGACAGTGGAATGCATCTCACAATACATCGCCGATGAAGTCGCCAAAAGCCACTCCAAGCAAAAAGTCAAAGTTCTTGCTTTTGAAGGCGTAAATAAAGGAGCAATCGCTTTTGCGGGATAGCTAACGAATGCAACGAACGTGCTGGTGTTGGTTCGTTTTCAAATAACCATATACTTTACCAACATTCATATGCACATTGTAGGCAAGCTTCTCAGACTTAGATTCACCAGTCCAATACCAAGCGATTTGCTTTTTGTCCCATTTCTTATTTCTCTCTAGCCTGTATGCAAGCCGCAATTCACTTCTTGTTGGCAGTCTCTTACCTATAGCTTTACATGTTTCCACAGCATTGTACCAATCCATTTTTCCCTGGTATTTTCCCCAATTAGGGCTACAGGCGCATAAGAACAAAATTGCCGACAGTGATAAAAACGTTTTCATTTATAACCTATCGGTAACAGGAGCTAGTTGCAACAGGGCGTGGTGCTCTTGCAAGTGGTGGAATCTTCGCTAGAGAAAAATTCTATTATTCTTGCCTGATTCTCGGCAAGTGTTAAAGCCGGTACTTACGGAAATCACTTATGAATACAGACTTAGAAAACCACTATCGCAAATTAGAAAATATGTACCACAAAAATGCACCTATCAACAAGTATTTCAAACCACAACTAACAATTTCCAAAGGGTATGCAGAACTACTGATTCCCGTGCGAGAAGATTTTTTCCACGCTGGTGGTTCCCTGCATGGTTCGGTTTATTTCAAGGCCGCAGATGATGCAGCCTACTTTGCCGCCCAATCTTTTGTGCAAGATTACTTTATTTTTACCACCAACTTTACTATCAACATAATCCGTCCGGTAACAAGTGGAGTTTTGAAAGCGATAGGAACAATCCTGCAAAGAGGCAGAAATCTAATGATCGCAGAAGCAGAACTATTCAATGATGCAGGCAAACTGGTAGCCAAAGGCAGTGGAAACTTTATGAAATCACCAGAAAAGCTAAGAGAAGATATTGGGTATACATTATAGCTAGAAACTACCAGCTCACGAGAAATCAAAGTTTGTCCAATCGTGCCAATGTACCTCTTGTTTGTAAAACTTTCAAACCTTCTTGGATATGGTTTATTAGAGGAATTTGGCTTCTCTCCGCAGTACGTGTTTGCAGCTTACCTTTGGTTAAAGATTATGCTTATTTTGAGACACACTGTAAGCATGCTTACAAATAGACGGTCATAAATTAAAAAAGGATTGACAGCCTAAACATATATAGTGTAATTTTATCTTCTGGATAGAATTATGGCAGAAGAACAGGATTTTTTACACCTATTACAACAACTCCCCTTATTTGCACAGAGAGAAGTCTATCATACCGCTGAACTTGCTTATTACGAAA
>JBCCIA010000249.1:0-9145 GCA_039028475.1 Spirochaetota bacterium
TAAATATAATTTTCCAAAATTTTCATATCATCTGGGTTAGAGGAAAAATAATTCACCCCCATACGATAGGAATCGATAGACTCTTCATAACGTAGGATTTCGCCATTGATGACTAGCGTTCTCTGGCCAATGGGTATGTACATTTTGATAGTATTGTGCTTACGTAAGTATTGGTAAAGTTTTTCATCATATATCTCGAAACGCAAACCGCTGATGCTAATATCTAAAATCTTGGTATTTGTGTAGAGGGTATTGAAACGGTTACCCTTGATAGCAATTTTGGTAAAACCATAACTCGAAATTTCTGCCATTTCGTGGATGTACTCAGAATCGTAGAGGCTGATCAAGTGCTTATCCATCGCAGTGGTATAGACCTTTAAATGGCCGATCACCTTATCAAACATAGTGAGAGGTGAAATGATATAAGAGACGTAGAAATTACGACTCTCCTTTTTACGCAATTCTTCAAAAAAAGTAATGGCTTCGAACTCATCGATCTCCCTCTCAATCTCTTCATACCATTGCGAATAACTTTTGATACTATCATGCTCGATCTTGCTGATATAGGACTCAATATTGGCACAATCTTGCACAAAAACGGATTTCAAATCGCGTGACAGCAATTCTTGCAGTTTTTCATTGCCATCACCTTCTCGGTAGATCACGAGTTCATATTCGCCAGAAACTTTAGTAATATAATCTGTAAGCATTAAATTCATCAATTTTAAGTTTGGCTCATCGTTACGAATCTCACGGAACAAATGCGTAAACCGCCTCTCAGCATAGATATTGTCACCAGAAATATACCGCCCCCCTTTAAACGAACGAAACAAGATGATAAAGTTCATAAACAAGTCATCACAAACAACCCTGCGGTGCTTACGCATTTCGGCAGATTGCAGTTCGGTAGGGATACGAATATAAACAATATTCTCTTTGATATCATTGATAATAACTTCAAAGACATAGAGGACATTGATCACTTCAAACTTGATTTTTGCCCGTCTGGTGCCTTGGTCTTCAAAACCTAAGACATTGAGAGAAACTGTATCGGTATTTACAGCTTCGACGCGAACGGGCATATGCCTCTCTTCGTATTCTACTTCAAACTCGGTATTTTCTGATTTTAAATAGTAAAAAAGGTGTTTGATTAGGTTGATATCAGAGCCAATTATGGTCTCCCCATATACAGAGTCCATAAGAGTAATGAGTTCTTGTAAAGAATCTGATCGACCAACAGCCATAACTGATCTGTTTATCGACCAATTCTCGCAAAATAATTACTCGGAAAGGTTTTCGATCTGGATATTCAAACTCTTCATTTTACGGTACAAGTGGGTACGCTCTACACCCAATATCTTTGAAGTTTTACTGACATTTCCTTCGTTGAGTTGTAAGGATTTGACTATGTACTGTCTTTCGAACTCTTCTTTGGCTTTCTTGAGGTCTCCCTGTTGGAATATCTCCTCGGCCTTTTTAAAACCATTTAGAGCACTTCTTGCGTCTTTGCCTTGGATGGTATCGCCAACTGTCATAATGGCGAGCCGTTCCACAACATTCTTCAATTCACGAATGTTTCCAGGCCAGAAATGGTTGGTAAGATAGGTAATCGCCTCATTATCCATTTTTTTACTAGCCAGACTATTGCTTTCTACAATTTCTTTCATATAGTAGTCTAGTAGCATAGGAATGTCTTGTTTTCGTTCACGCAAAGGAGGAATAACAATAGGGATTACATTTAAACGATAGTAGAGGTCTTCACGAAACTTACCCTCTTTGATAGCATCTTCTACAGGTATATTAGTAGCTGCAATCACCCGTACATCGACTGTAATTGTTTTGCTACTCCCCAATTTTTCGAAGCGCTGTTCTTGCAAAATTCGCAAAACTTTAGCCTGTGTCGAAAGAGACATATCACAGATCTCATCCAAAAAAAGAGTACCTTCATGGGCTGATTCAAACTTACCGACACGCGTTTCCCTCGCACCTGTAAAAGCTCCTTTTTCATAGCCAAAAAGCTCTGATTCGATCAGTTCTTCTGGAATGGCGGCACAATTGATCGCAATATACGGTTTATCTTGGCGTTTTGAGTTGTGGTAGATAGATTTTGCTACCAACTCTTTACCTGTGCCATTTTCTCCATAGATAAATACGCGTGCATTGGTAGAGGCTGCTTGTGAAATAGCAAATTTTACCTTATGAATCGCTACGGAATTGCCAATAATGGGGTCATATTTTAACTTTACATCTGGTAAATCATCAGAATGACGTTTTTCTAAAACAGAGTTGATAGTGTCTAAAACCTTTTGTAGAGACAAAGGCTTTTCTAAAAAATCGTAAGCACCCTTTTTCGTCGCATTCACAGCTAATTCAATTGTACCATGCCCAGAGATCATAATGACAGGTAGCAATGGATAAATTTTTTTACATTCATCCAAAATATCCAGCCCGTCCTCTTTTCCCAGCCAAACATCTAAAAGCAAGAGATCAGGCCTCTCTTTGGGCAGAGTCTTCAAAAGAGTCTTTCCAGAGGCAAAATCTTCTACGAGAAAGTTTTCATCTTCTAAAATATCACGTAAGGTTTTGCGAATCTCTTTCTCGTCATCCACTATATATATTTTCATCTTATGAATGGGAAACTGGCAACAAGATTTGAAAGCCTCCCCCTCCTAGATCTGATTTGACAACAGTAATTCTACCATTGTGATCGTATACAGTTTTTTCTACAATGGCAAGACCAATTCCTTGCCCGTGCTTTGATTTGGTGGAAAAATAAGGTTCAAAAATTTTATTTTGGAACTTTTTCGGAATGCCTGGGCCATCATCCTCTATGATAAGCACAAGATACCTGCGTAAATATTTTTTTTCAAAACGTGTCGTAATACGAATTTTGCCCAAATACCTGTTTTTAGCATCTCCCCCCGTCTCTTTTGCTTCCCGAATCGCCTCTACTGCATTTTTCAGGATATTGTTTACAACTCCCAAGAATAACTTCTTGTCAAGAAATACCTCTGGCAAATTCTTTCCCAACTTCAATTCAAATTGGATCTTAGAAGACTCTTTAAATAAAATAACTGCTTCTTCCACAATCGGATTGATTTTCTGGTTTACGAGTACTGGCTTTGGCATCCTAGCAAACTCAGAAAATTCATTTACCAAATGCTCCAAAACCTTTACTTGCCCAACAATAGTAGAAGTGCCTTCAACAACAATTTTATTAAATTTTTCCTGGTTAGGCTTATCTAAATTTTTTCGAATTCTTTCTGCCGATAGTTGGATAGGAGTTAGAGGGTTTTTGATTTCATGTGCCATTCGTTGTGCGACCTCTTTCCAAGCGGCAATTCTTTGGATATGTAAAATTTCTTCTGTTTTTGCTTTTAAATCTCGAGTCATTTGGTTGAAAGAATCGATCAAAATGCCCATTTCCCCTTCTTCTTTTAGTGATAAAGCAACATCCGTTTCTCCTCCAGAAACTCGCTGGGTAGCATAGGCCAACTGTACAATTGGACGTGAAATTTGTCTTGCTAAAATGAAGGATAAAAGGATCGAAATCCCAAAAACAATAATGGTAAAGATTCCTAAAGATAGACGCAATGCAAAGGGAATTTTAGACTTCCACAAATCAGCTGTGTTGTATGATTTTTCAGTATGAATGATATTGTAAATACTTGATTCATTGCCTATATGCACCCTCTTACCTATAATCACGCTATAGTCAGAACCTTTGACTGTCGACTTGACAAATATATAAGCTTTCCTTTTCTTATACTGTGTGTAGTTTAGGTATTTTTCCCCATTCATTTTGGTAAACTTTTTTTCGTCGACCAAGTTGTAAAAAGGTTTTGTTTCGGAAGCAAGCTTGTCTTTGTAGACTAGAGCCATAAAATAATCTGACATTCGAATCAACTTCAAATCCAAGGCTTTTTTATAGAAACGGTTTAGATTCAATCCTTTTTCTGTAGTACGCAAAAGCGCCATCATTTTAGCAAAGATCTGTTGTCTATCCTTATGTTCCAGTAGGCGAATATTCTCCGAGGAATGCTTCAAAGCCTCTGATATATCAATGCGATAAAAGCTTTCGACAAGTTTTCCCACCACGTTAGAGGATATCAAAAATACAGGAATCGACGGAAGAATAGATACAAAGATAAATCCCAAAGTCAAACGATAACGGATAATACTGCGAACTTTGCCTGTTTGCTTAATTCGAATATTTCGATAAATATAAGAAGCAATCAAAGATAAGGAAAAGAGAGGGAAGATAAAGTATATATATACAAAAATTTTGTCAACAACGTCATTGGATTCGGAACTGTTGAAAATCAGGGTTTCCGCTAAAACGATAGATATAAATACACTAAACAGAAAAATATACAGATCTCTTAGGTAGTATTTAAACTCACCAGAGATACTCATTCTCTTCAATAGCTTCATTCGGATGTAAAGTTTTTAGCGACTAGCTCCTGTAAACTCGAGACAGCCTCAGCTTCCTCTTCTCCCTCCGCACGGATTAAAAACTGATCTCCAGGAGCTAAAGCCAACATCATGAGTCCCATGATACTTTTACCATTTACCTCAATGCCATCTTTTATTACGATGATTTCGCAGGGAAACTTACTCGCCAATTTCACGAAATCGGAAGCAGGCCTGACATGTAGGCCCTCTCCATCTAAAGGAACACTCACACTTAACTCTTTCAACTTTGCCTCTTACGAATCCTATCTACTAACTTTTCACTAAACTCCCTAGCCGCAAACTTACCCATTCTTTTGAGACGCTGGTTCATAGCCGCCGTTTCTACAATAATGGGTAAATTTCTCCCTGGGCGCAAAGGAATGGTTGCAACCGGAATAGGAACTCCTAAAATTTCTTCATATTTTTCTTCAATACCAGTTCTATCATACTCTGTACTAGAACTCCATTCTTCAATATGAATAATGAGTTCCAATACTTTGTGCTCCCGTACGGAACCTGCTCCAAATATGTCTTTTATATTGATGATGCCCAATCCACGAATCTCCATATGATGCCGTATAATATCAGAACATGTTCCCATCAAAAGATCCTCCGAGTGCCTACGTATCTCTACCATATCATCGGCAACTAGTCTGTGGCCTCTTTCAATAAGCTCTAAAGCAGTCTCACTCTTACCAATCCCGCTTTTACCAGAAAGCAAAGTACCCACTCCAAACACCTCAATCAGTACACCATGCCGCATCGTTCTTGGAGATAGTTTCTTATTTAAGATTTCTGTGATTAAGGAAATAAAACGATGCGTAGAGAGAGAGGAAACAAAAACAGGAATTTCCTTTTGGTGAGCGAGATGAATCAATTCTTCTTGTGGAGTATTTCCATGTGTAAAAATCAAGCATTTCAACTCATAAGAAAAAAATGTCTCCAAAATATCTGTCAGCCGAGGTTTAGATAGAGAGTTGAGGTAAGCCCACTCACCTTTGCCAAAAATTTGGATTCTGTCATGAGCAAAAAAGTCAAAAAAACCGGTAAGCGATAGCCCAGGGCGATTGATCTCATTGCTAAGAATTTTTTTCTCTAAACCCAATTCGCCTGCAATGCAATCCAACTTTAATTCAAGGTGCTCTGAGTTTAACCTTGCTATAGAAATCGCTGCAATTGCCATAACTCAGTCCCCTACATTCCTAAACTTCTTTCTCCGATTCGAAGGGAGTATCTTTAGCACTTTTCGGTACTTCGCTACAGTTCTCCGAGCAATTTCAATACCTTTGGAGTTGATTATATCTACAATCTCTTGGTCAGACAAAGGGTTCTCTGGGTCTTCTTCTTTCACCAAATTTTTAATGATATCATGAATTTTCTTCGACGACTCCTTACCGCCCTTGGTAGAATTTACGCTAGACGAAAAAAACCATTTCAGCTCAAAAATTCCCCAAGAAGTTTGGATGTATTTATTTGTGGTTATGCGAGAAATTGTCGATTCATGGACATTGAGCTTTTCAGCAACATCCTTCAATGTTAAGGGCTTGATATTGCTGATCCCACCACGAAAAAAATCGATTTGGAATTCGAGTATAGAATTCACCACCCTATACAATGTTTGTCTTCTTTGGTTGATAGAACGTATCAGCCATTGGGCTGAACTCATTTTATTGGAGATATATTCTTTATCGATTGTTTTTTTAACATTCAACAAAGCCTCTTTGTATTCTTGGTTGATAGACAATTTAGGCAACCACTCGTCATTGATACTAATAGTGAATTCATTTTCGGTATCTTTAATAATCACATCAGGAATTACATAATCAGTTTTGCGAGAAGTATACAGAGAAGCGGGATACGGTTCTAGCTTTTTGATCATAGAGCTCAACTCATAGAACCGTTCTTCCGAAATCTTCAACGCTTTGATAATTCTTTTATAATCCATTTTTTCCAAACAATCAAAGTACTCTGTTAGTACTGTATGCAAATGGGTATCGTTAGGAAATAGAATCCTCGCTTGGACTGTAAGTGTTTCTTTGATATCTTTGGCACCAATCCCAATTGGGTCCAATTGTTGGATTTGTGATAAAACAAAAGCAATTTGCTTTGCATCATAACCAAACTGTTCTTGCACTTCCGTAAATGCTGGGGTAATAAATCCCTTTTCATCTACCATCGAAATAAGGATTTCACCCAAGCGTACCTGTTCCTCGCTCAGATTGAGCAAACGCAACTGAGAGTTCAAATGATCCATCAAACTAGAAACAATAGGTGATGACTCAATAAACATCTGTTTTTTATCAGAAACATCGGAATAGTTTTTACGGCTATGATCCAATGCTACGATGTCTTGCCAAGAAACATCTGAACTTTTTTGTAGCTCCTGTTTTTCAATATTTTTCACTTCGCTAATAGGAAGCAATTCAGGTGATTTTGATTTTTCATAATTGATGACTTCTTCCAGCAAAGGGTTTTCAATAAGTTCATCTTGAATCTTGTCAGATAGTTCTAAATTCGATAGAGGCAAAAGCTCTATCGATTGGCGTAGATCTTGTGTCATCACCAATCTTTGTGTTTGTCTTTGAACTAAATGATGACCTATTGCCATAACAGTACCTTAAAGAGTAAAATCATCTCCTAAATAAATTCTTCTTGTCTCAGGATCGTTGATAAGTTCATTTGCTGACCCCGAAATTAGTATCTTTCCACTATACATAATATAAGCTCTATCAGTGATTTTTAGAGTTTCTCTTACATTATGGTCAGTGATTAAAATTCCAAGTCCTTTTTCTCGCAAAGTACGAATTACATTTTGAATATCTTTTACCGCAATTGGATCCACTCCCGCAAAAGGCTCGTCCAATAAAATAAAATCAGGTCTTGTAGCCAAGGCTCGCGCAATTTCACACCTCCGCCTCTCCCCACCGGACAAAGTAAAACCTTTTTGGTTCGCAACTCGCATGATTTGCAATTCTAACAACAACTCATCACGTCTAGTGGTAATCTCTTTACGTGAGAGCTTCATAGTCTCCAGAACAGCTTCGATATTCTCTGCTACCGTTAGCTTACGAAAAATAGAAGGCTCTTGTGCCAAGTAACCAACGCCTTGCCTTGCTCTTTTGTACATAGGTGCTGATGTCACATCTTGCCTATCAATAAAAACACTGCCACTATCAGGCTTGACAAAACCAACTGACATATAAAAAGAGGTAGTTTTCCCGGCTCCATTTGGTCCTAGTAAACCTACAATTTCCCCTTGGGCAATTTTAAAACTAACACCATTCACAACCTTACGTCCATTGTATACTTTCACAAGTTCTTTCATCTCAAAAACTTTTGCTTTAGACATATTATTGTTTTTCATTTTGTACTCGCATTCCATCAGTAATGAAGGCTTTGTTTTGCTCGGGATATAAAACGATTCTTCCACAGTATAAAATTTTGTCTTTCCTTTTCAAGCGTGGGTTGCCTTCAAGAACGATTTTCTTATCAGTTTCAGAAAATGTCGCGTACTCTCCATAAGCTGTCACACTCTCCGTAACAATCGATACATTCCCTCTTGCGACAATCTCTTTGCGTTCTCCAAACCTTTCTATTTCTACCGCATACAAGGTAGCACTAACCTCTTGCGTACCTTTCTTTAAAAACTCTATCTTAGCATTGTCTGTAACATGGGTATATAGATCTAGCTTACGGTGTTGCAAATGTTCCCCCCAAATGATCATATTGTTTTCTTTATCAAAAAAACGAACCGACTTTTTTGCGAGAACGTCTTGTTTTTTTTCTCCATAGGCTTTGACAAAGTCAGCACTAAACTCTGCATCAGGGCGAAACATTCTAGCCGTACCGTACATTCCTATCTGCGAATTCTTACCCTCCCCTCCCTGGTAAACCAACTTATCACCAGCAAATATGCTAAGAATTTTCTGTTTTTCTACTGGCTCAACTTCCGCTTCCTTTTGCTTTTTTTTCTCATAGGAATAACGAAAGAAAGAAGTTTCTTTTTCTAGAACATTTTTATTTTTCTCACTATTATAAGTTACTTTCTCACCCGTTAAATAAGAATTTTGACCAAAGACAAATGGATAATCCTCCATTACCAAAGTTTTTTCTTTTTCCCAAAAAACCGCTGCATCGGAAAGAATCGTATAGTCTTTGTTTTCTATGATAACCCTACCATTCAAAATTACTTTTGACTGTGCCATATACCTTTTGATATTTTTTGCAGTAATTTTTGTCCTACGTTTTTCTTTATCAAGATAGTACAACCTTGGTCTACCATCTAAAACAATTGTCTCAGCAAATTTATCATACTCAGCATTCCTTGCATATAGAGAGATACGATTTTTAGGGTCGTGTACACGAACTCCACCGCGTAAAGAACCAAGAATCGCATCTTGTCCAATGATCTGGATCTTAGCGGAAGACAAATGTGTTGTTTTGTGTTGTAACCATGCGCCTCCTTGTAAGGTAAATACCGTTACAGGCTCCCCTTTTAGTTCCTTTTCTTCTTGGGTTAGCGTATTGCCTCCCCAAGTAGTCGGAACTTGCTCTTTTTCCTTTTCTTCTGAAACTTCAGTACGATTCGTTATTGTAGCCACATTAGTATTAGTTGCAGCTTGTTGTAATTCTTTGCTGGGAGATACCAATAGAGGCGGTCTAGAAATATTACTAAAAAATACAAAAAAAA
>JBCCIA010000250.1:0-9132 GCA_039028475.1 Spirochaetota bacterium
GGATTGGAAAAAAAGGAAGAAAAATGTGCCATATGGCATCAGATAACCAAAGGTATTTATTTGATAGGAAAAAGAGATATCATTGATTACACATAAGAAGAAAATAATAAAACCTATGATAGTAATCTGAGCCTCTTTCTTCTTTTTGAACAAGGCTTTGAAGATAGCATAAATGGAGTGCATGATTGCGACAATTGTTACAAAATTTCCAAAATTTAATGTGCGGGTAAATACTTTGGGCGGTGTGCATAAAACAAACAATCCTAATGCGAGAGTAGAGTAAATCGTAAAGCAAAACACATAGTAGGAAGATTCTTCTTTGAATAAAGAATAAATAAAAAGGACAAAAGTTGTAACACCCGTATATTGGACAAAATACTCTATTGTAACAGCAAAGTTGTAGGAATAACTTGCAAAGAGTTGTGTCAGGTAAGTGTCGTTGGTACAAAGTTGAAAAATGATTGCTTGGATACAATATAAGGCTAGATACAGAGCTGTGACATTCTTTAACGAAAAGAAAAGTCCGAAGTGGTATAGGCTCATAAAAAATAAGCCGCCAATGATAAATGTACTGGTGACAAGATTTCTTTTCTCTGCTTTTTGTAAGTATGCTAAATCACCAATTATAAACTTTTCATTAAACCCTCCCCTACTATGATGAAAATTTGCCATATGAATTGTTAAGAAAAAGTTGTTTTTTTCTTGGATTTCTGTTGGTATTTCTACAAATGCGATTTGATTGTGAGCTCTCGTACTTGCTTTTGATGTACCTGGCTTGCCAGAACAGTAGAGTAGGTGTTTGTTTGCATAGGCACAAAAGGCACTGTTGGTTGTAAGAAATTTGATGCCTAATGGAGCCGTCACTTTGGGAAGGTGTATCTGCAAACGAAAGGTTGCATAGCCATAGGAACCCACCTCTTTGCCTTGGTAGACAAAGTCATTCCAGTAGGTTGTTGGACGGAAGCCATTACGCATTTCTTTCGAGCAAATCGAGCTTGCTTTTTGCGAGCCCAAAGCCTTATGAGGGTGACAATAGTGTTGCCAAAAAAATTCCCAGTCTCCTTGCAAGTCGAGTGTCACTTGTTTTCGTGGTTGCCATTTGGATAAGTCTAATACTCCCTTATTCGCAAAGTAGGTTTTTTGGGAGTAGAGAGAACTTGTATGCAAAAGTAAAACAAGAAACAAAAATAAGCAACTCTGTAGGGCAAGAAAAATATTCATCTGTTAGCATATAAGTTTGCAATCGTTGGTATTTTGTAAAGTATTTTGGTTTGTGGAAAAAACTGGCTCAGACAAAGAGTGTTAGCCAGGGATGAATTATGCTACTGTCATTGGTACATGCAGACCGTTCCTTATAGAAATGTTCTTTTGCGATACAAACTCAATCTGAACTGGTCATAGCTTGATTGGTTCCATTACTAGCTACAGCGGTAAATAGCCCGTTGCCATAAATAGCGGAATACCATTGGTTTGCTTCCGCTGCCACACGTGCTGTCCATGTGCTTCCATCGGAACTTGTCATGACTCGATTTGTTCCAGTCGAGGCAACCGCGACGAACAATCCATTACCATAAGTAACAGAATTCCATTGATTTGCTTCTGCTGCTGAATGTGCTGTCCATGTGACCCCATCGGAACTTGTCATGACCTGGTTGATTCCATCTGAGGCAACCGCGATAAATATTCCATTGCCATAAGCAACTGAACGCCAAAACCTTGCTTCTGCTGCCGAATGTGCTGTCCATGTGACCCCGTCGGAACTCTTCATGACTCGATTTGTTCCAGAAATAGCAACCGCGATAAATGTTCCATTGCCATAAGTAACAGAAAACCAAAAGTTGTCTTCTGCTGCCGGACGTGCTGTCCATGTGCTTCCATCCGAACTTGTCATGACCCGATTTGTTCCATCCGAGGCAACTGCGACAAACGTTCCATTGCCATAAGTAACAGAATACCATTGGTTTGCTTCTGTTGCTGAATGTGCTGTCCATGTGACCCCGTCGGAACTCTTCATAACTCGATTTGTTCCATTCGTGGCAACTGCGACAAACGTTCCGTTTCCATAAGTAATAGAACGCCATTGATTTGCTTCTGCTGCTGTTCTGCCCGTCCATGTGATCCCATCCGAGCTAGTCATGACTTGGTTCGTTCCACCAGTACCTACAGCAACAAAGATTCCGTTGCCATAAGTGATAGATTTCCAAAGACTTAGCCCGCCTGTGGAACGTGCTATCCAGGTACTTGCAGTAGCAGTCGTAGTAGTATTTGTTGATGTATTTGTGGAAGTTCCTGTTGATATTTCAGTAGATGTATTTGTGGAAGTCCCTGTTGTTGTAGCAGTAGAACTAATTGCTGTAAAACTAATCATTTCCAGAGTAAATTCAGTACCATCCGCGTGAGTCACAGTAGGAAAACCACCATTTGCATCAGGTGTAAGTGTTGCCTCACCGACATATACTGTGCCATCTGATTTTACAACTTTAAGAGTTACTATATAGCTTCCCATATAAAACTCGAATTGCCCACTTGAATTAGTTGTAACTTGTGAGGAAACAGTTTGCGCTTTGATGTCTTTGCGGTTAGAGCTAGTTGTGTGTGTGAACGTAACAGTAGCATTGGTAATGACATTTCCTGTGGCATTTTCTGTAATTTTCGCTGTAGCTACATGTGTTGCTTGTATGGAACTACTGGTTTGTGAACTCACAGCTGCCAGAGCCGCAATAGACAATAGGTTATCATCTTTCTTTTTATTACAATTGCTAAGAGCGAAAATTATAAATACACACAATACGACACGCAATGCTTTCATTGGAATTACCTCGATGGATACTATGATTTATTCCAAAACAAAGCCAATGGTAAAAATTCACGAAACTAGAGAAAACACTAGCTTTGCTAAAAAAATTACATGGTAGTAGAGATATCCAAATCTGTTTTGGACACTAAATTGTTTTTCTGCAATCAGAATAATATGAGTTGTTCCTTTACTTTTTAAGGACCAGCTATTGCCATACACGGGCAGGCTCTTTGGTAATTTGTCGATGTGCCAAAACAACTCGTTGAATTTGTATTGGCAATGATGCGAGCAGCAAATGGTACAGTGGTATATGCACAACCTATGGCATCGGTAGGAGTTCCACTGTTTGCAACTGCACCAGTTCCTAGGCTCAATCCATCTAAAACTGTTTGGCAATTGCTTGTGCTACCATTTCTACCAGTATAGTCATTTACCTGTACTGGCTCACAATGGAGACTTTGATTGGTACATGCGGTATTACAGGATTCTCCTGCGGAACCTGCAAACCAACAATATCCATTGGCGCTGAAGCCTCCTGTAGGACAAATGCTCGTAATGCTAACCGATACTGTGCTACCACTACCAGAAGGATTGGAAGGAGTAATGCTGTAGCTGGTGGAGGATTGCGGAACATTTGGTGTACCACTTATAGCACAGCTTGTGCTGGATATGCTTAAACCAGTAGGTAAAGAAGGACTAATGCTACAACTAGTAATACTATCATTAGCTGTTGGGGTGTTTGTTGTTGCAGCTCCTACTGTTACACTCAAGCTACTAGAGCTAAAACTGATGCTCAACACTGTACTAGTGGCAGTATCGGTTGCTGTGTCTGTCATACTTTCGCTGCTAGTGTTAGTATTTGTTACCGTGTCCGTCTCCGTAGAGGTTGTTGTCTCTGTAACCGTTTGTTGGCTGGCAAACGCAATAGCTGTGAGAGGCCAAAGATCATCATTTTCTTTTCTTGTACAACTTGTGAATATATATAATATAAAAAAAATAATTAAAATATGGTACTGTTTCATAAACCTTTCCTTTCCATTTTTTAAATGGGTATAAATTATGCTAAGGGCTAATAATGGAAAAATGTAAGAAAAACCAACTGGAAAGATTTGCAATACTAGGGAAATCACCAGAATTATGAAAAAAATGTAAGTCATGATCTTTGAATTAAAAAAATCTGGTTGTGTATAGCTAACGGATTTCTTTACAATCCATATAATGAGTGGCTATATTGCGATAGGTGATGTGCACGGGTATCCTGATCTATTGTCCGATATTTTGCAACAAGCCAAGCAATACCCAGAGAAAACTTTGGTGTTTTTGGGGGATTACATAGATAGGGGACCTGATTCGCAGGGAGTGGTAGAACTTCTACAAAAGCATAAGGGTATTTATTTACTGGGCAACCACGAAGCATTCTTTTTACAAACATTAGAAGATATAGAAGATGATACTTTGCGACAAGTCTATCTGCAAAACAAACGAATTTCCGGAAGTAGTTATATCTGGCTAAAAGAGAATCTACAGTTGTTCCATGAAACCGAGGACTATATTTTCTCCCATGCAGGATTGGAACCGACCAAGACAAGACAAGAACAGACCGGTGCAGATTATTACGAGAGTAGTTGTGAAGGAGATTACTACTCTATCACCGATAAATTTGTTGTCCACGGACATATGACATGCAAAGAGGTGGAGATCATCGGCAATAATTGTTTTGTAGATACGGGTTGTAGTTTGGGAGGAAGACTTTCCGCGATTGTCTTGCCTGAAAGGAAAGTGCTGCAAAGTCGTGAGAAATCTAAAAACTATTACCACGAGCTTTTTCGTTCTCAATATTAGTTCTAATAACAATTGTTCTAGCGATTAGATCATGCAGTGCTCTTCGTTTTTCACTGAATAGCATTTAACCACAAAGATACAACTTCATTTTTTCCAACAAAGACTGTGGCCATGGGCTTAGCCCTGGAGAACCTAGTTGTGAGAATCCATAGAGAAACTTCATGGAACATCTCTTCTGAGAATTCGATTGTGCTGAAATATGCAAGAGAGCTGTTGTTCTTCGAATTTGCTCTACATAGAGTTCGAACTCTAATATATCCCCGAGTTTTGAAGGTTGGCGAAAACGTGCTTCAATTCTCATCGCAGGGGTACCGGAGGAGTCCTGGGTAAGCATCTCAGAGAACGGGTAGCCCAGGGCATCAGCATACCAATCTTCCAGTACCTCTACAAATAGATTAAAGTATTGCGGAGTAAACACCACACCGCCTGGGTCACAATGTTGGATTCTCACTCTCTTGTTAGTCTTGAAAGTTTTATGGCTCATTTCTTCTTTTGTCGTCTGACGTTTTTAGTATTTAGGAAATTTTCAATAAATCCACTATATTCATCCTTCATGGGCAAATCATAGTCAACCTTAATTGCAGTTCTAGTAGTTTCGACTTCTTGCCCTTTCATTGGATTAAAACCCGTCTTTTGTATCTCTGTCCAATATAGACCTGTTCCCCGTTTCTGCCAATTGGGTAGGTTGTTGAAGTTGATATTTCTGGCGAAAAGCAGTTCATTTTTCTCTGAGACGCTCTTTCCCGATACTAGCGAATCAGCTTCCTTTTTTCCCATCCCTTCTTTTCGTAGCATCCAATAACAGTGTGCATTGAGAGCATTCCTAGAAGCATCCTCATTTCTCCAGCGAAAATAGTCTACAACATTGTTCTTGGCTGGCAACTGGCATATTCTACAATCAAAGCTAACTGGCTTACCCAACATGACACTAAAAATCGCTGAGGCCTCGCCTGCTAGTATAGAGTTATACTTTCTAGTCTTCCTCGAAAACACATCGATGTTGGGATCAAAGAGGAGTGAGATCTCGTCGCTTTGTGTATAACCATACTCTACTTTGAATCCACAATCCATTAAGTGCTTTGTTGTTTCCACCATTAGGTCTCGAAACCTAGTATCAAAAGGAGCCTCAAATGCCGAATTGCTTTTCGTCAAAGTTGTGAAATTTCTGCCATCTATTCTGGCAACCATATAGATTCCAGGTAATACTACAATATCTGAGTTAGTTTCAAATATTCGCATTTTTTCATCTAATTCACTAAATTTCATTTTTGCCACTCACTGATTTGGTATTCTCCATTGCTAATGTTTACTCCATATAAGATATCAAAACCTTCCTCATACGTTGGTCTGTTGAGCTTTTTGAGTGTTCCCAGAATCCCCACTTTTGGAACTATCTCCTTAGAGTTTCGTTTTTGATTCCATTCTAGTGCTCGATCCACATTTACTTCAAAGAAGTAGCCAATGATACGAAATCGGTTCTGCCTGAGCTTTTTGATCCAATCCATGCGAACGGTTTTATCAAAGTTCGTGTTGTCGAAAACAACTTTCGTATCCGTCTCAATCGCATATTCCACGAGTTTCTCAACTCTATTCTTAGTTTTTAGCAAATCATTGCTAATTCGTAGGTGGGTATTGAAAAATCTATTTTTGTAGAAAGTAGACTTTCCCGATCCTTGGATCCCAATCAAAAAAATTGCTTCCATCTTCCTATTTCCTTCCTGAAACTGCCATAGGACTACGTAAAACCAAAATAGCTGCAAAAGCAAGCCTAACAGCTAATATTTGTAAAAAAACTCTCTGAGCCTTGTTAAAACAGAAAAAAAATCGTTTCAAAGGGATTTTTTGTAACTTGGTATAAGTTTGCAGAGAATTACCGATGCCAATGATCGGTTAGAAGCCACTGTAAATAAGTCTATCGAAGATAATGACAAAAGGCAGGTAGAGCTTCGTAAATATCAGGAAGAAAGCGAGAAAAAACGAAAGGAAGAACAAAAAGCCTTCAACAAACAAATGGGAGAACTTTCCAATAGGTTGGGCACCCTTGCAGAGGACATGGTGTTTCCAAGTCTACCAAGAGTTATCCAAGAAAAATTTACTATTACAACCATCGCTTTTTACGAAAATGGAAGATTCCAAAAAAATGATAGAAACAAGGAGTTTGATGCTTTTGCTTATACCGAAGACTACGTTTTTATCAACTACACCGTCGCAACCTTGAAAAATGATAAGGTCGATGAGATGGCAAAAGAAATTGCAGAATTTCTCTCAAATTGCTTTTTTTCCTCAAAAAAAGATTAGACCATGCACAATGCATGAATGATGGTTAAACCCTCAATCTGTTCTATAAAACACAAACGAAATGATCTTCCACCTTCTATTCTTATCTTTTACCAGTATGAATCTGTCGATTCCCAATTTCTTTGAGTCTTTTTTTACCAGCTTCCAACCGGCAGTTACAAAGGCTGTGTCCCTATCGTGCTTTATAGATATACTTGTCATTTTTTCATAAAGAATGCTACTGCTAGGATTATAGAGAATCTCTTGTTGTTGCTGAATGAACTTCTTCTTGTCTCTCTGTTTTATAGAGCCATTATAGTAATAGTAGATCACCGCTTTTTCATGAAACCTGTCGGCATATTTGGTCATATTTTTCTTGGACCAGTCTTCAAAGTAACCAGAAATAAACTTATAAATCTTCTTTGATTCCGATGAGCTGGGTTCTATGGGTAAAACTATAATAAGAAGCATAATTATACTAAAAGTTCTTTTCATAAGGTAAATACACTCTAAAATTGGCATTATCTCATAATTGGATGATACAAATGCATTTAAAATTTCTAGTGTTCTTGGTACTGTTTTTTCCACTTATCGTCAAGTGGAATTCCCTGGCGGCTAGTAAACTGATTTATGAAACTAGGTCTAAATACTCCCATATCAAGGTTAAAGATAAAAACGGTCGGCGGTATCTTTATTTTGTAAGAGATACAGGTCGGGAAGTAATAGAAAGTGCAATTTATGTAAACAAGCCGTATGAACTCTGTATACCCTATACAAAATTTATGTTTTCCAGCAGACTTTTTGTGCCCCAGGCTAAACATGTTCTAATTATTGGTCTTGGGGGAGGGAGTATGGTTCATTTTATAAATCATTACTTTCCTGAAACATTAGTTGATTCAGTGGAAATTGACCCCAAAATAGTATCAATCGCTAGGAAATACTTTTTTCTGAGACCAAGAAAAGGAAATCACATTATTATCCAAAATGCATATAAATATATAGCTAGTAGTGGCTCAAAGTATGATATCATATATATGGATGCTTTTCTCAAACCATCAGCTATCACTGATTCTACCGGCATGCCAGAAAACCTGAAATCTAAAATTTTCTATACTAGGCTTAAAAAACATCTTACGAAAAATGGTATAGTGGTCTTTAACCTAAATTCGCATAAAAATCGCAAATTAGATATAGAGAATATCAAGAAATCTTTCTTTCAAACATTCCAATTTAAAGTACCAAACCGAAGGAACCTAATTCTTGTTGCAGTTACGGGACCCGGATTTACCAGGGATGTTCTGGAAAAAAATGGAAGTTTTTTGGATAGGGAGAAAAAGATTCATTTTTCTATGAAAGCTCTCTTAGATTATTTGAAATAGTCAATTCATACAATTCGTTTTCTATTTTTATCGAGAAACGTTTTCTTTCTTGCATCCGCTGCAACTATTCTATAGTAAATTTCAGAAGTGAAATTCGTATACAAACTTGAGGTTGCCTTTTGTGACATTTTTAGGAATGTATTCTATGTAACACTCAGTAGTATACCAATCTGATCCTAAATCTTTTTTGATTGTGCCTTTCTCTATCTTATGTGTATATATCACTTTCTCAGAGTTCGCAATTTTTACGACTGCGTTGCCATCTAACTCACCGACTATTTGTAAAGATAAACGATTAGGTTTGTTTTCGTGAGAGTCCTTTTGAGTTTTTTTGTATCTTTGTAAGGTTTTTCGATTTATAGTACTCTTTTCTCATAAGGTTATAAAGTCTGTTATAATCATAAAATATTGAAAAAACCTATTGCAAAATTTGGATGTTGATGAAATTTTTTGTTATCCTTAAGTTTTACTTTTGGCCAAGTGCATTTAAACAATAGGAGTTTTTACACAATTCCTTTAAGAACTAATCAAAGGGTGGTATTTCTATGCCAAAGAATTGGATTATATTTATTTCGTTATTAACTACTTTTTTATTTTTAGGCAAAAAACAGGGAGATGAAAGACTTTCTAACCTAAAAGGCAAGGCTGCTTATCAAGTCTTACAAGAATTACAAAAAGAGGATTCCTCCTTCAATTTCATAAACATCCGTGAATTAAATCTCTCTTACTACAACATCACCTCCCTACCTGAATCTTTCGGAAAATTGAAAAATTTAGAAAAACTTACTTTAAATCATAACAAACTCACTTCTCTACCAAAATCTTTTGGAAACTTAA
>JBCCIA010000251.1:0-9109 GCA_039028475.1 Spirochaetota bacterium
GTGGATATAGTGAAAGTCATCTGCAAAGATAGAAATAGAACCTAAAAAGGCGAATAAAACGTAACAAGTAAAACGAATATATGCAAAAAAGAAATTTTTCATACTAAATTCTCCAGGCAAAGTCTATACAATTGCTAATTTACTATGAGACACAAATTTATCCAGCATTAAACTTTCGGATTTAGTTTGGATTTTTGACAAAAGTATCTTGGAGTTCCAATTTTGTAACTTCAAAGATAAATTGTAGTTCTGATAAAAGTGCAGGGATGGCATGAAGCTCCTCCTCAAAAGCTAGCTCCTCTATTTTTCCACAAATTGTACTGAATGTATTGGCACCAATTCCTGCTGAACCTCCTTTTAGCAAATGAGCAATATCTTCCAACTTTTTACAATTCTCTTCAACCATAGCAACTTGCATTTGTATAAATTGTTGTGAAAATTGCTGGAAAAAAAGAAGAACGATTTCTTGTGCAGATTCTTTATCCAAATCTTTCAAAATCGAGAGATCTAATTCGGATTTTGTCAATCTATATGTTATAGGCTTTTTGACCTTTTCTATTTTTAAATATTTTTCTAAAACTTGTAGCAAGTCTGCATACTTTAAAGGTTTGGTCAAATAATCATTGAAACCTAGTTGCAAAGCCTCAGCCTTCTGTTCAGAAAAGGCATCAGCAGATAGTGCTACAATAGGTGTATCTTTCATACTAGGATAAGAACGTAGAGAATTTACAGCTTCCAAACCATCAACAATCGGCATATGAATATCCATAAGAACGAGATCGGATTTTAATTCTAAAGTTTTCTCAACTCCCTCTTTTCCATTATTAGCAATGTGGATAGGTAATTTTAATTCAGCGAACATACTCTTCATCATTTCTTGGTTGATTTGATTGTCCTCTACTACTAGGATTTTGGAGGATTTTGCAAAAGAAGTATTGCTACTCTCAGGTTTTTCTATATCACTTTTTACAAAGATTTCTTCTAAAGGTAGCTCTACATAAAACTTAGATCCAACTCCTACTTGACTTTCTAACCAAATTCTTCCCTGTAATATTTCTACAATCTTCTGGGTGATTGTTAAACCAAGTCCAGTTCCCCCAAATCGTTTTGTAGTTGAAATCTCTGCTTGTTCAAAGGGTTTAAAGATAAACTCTAGTTTATCCTTCTCGATTCCAATCCCATCATCTGAGACAGTGATTAAGATTTTATCCAATTTCTTTTTTACTACAACCTCAATTTTTCCTGAAGAAGTAAACTTTACCGCATTGGCAACTAAATTCATCAATATTTGGTTTATTTTTGTTTCATCCGAGTAAATAGTATCAGAAATACCTTCACTATACACATATTGGAGTTGGATACCCTTCCTATCTGTTTCTTGCTTATGTATATCTATAATTCTGATAACAAGGTTTTTTAAATTTAAAATCTCTTTCGATAACTCCATTTTACCAGCATCTATCTTGGAGAGATCTAGAATGTTATTTATGAGTTCACTCAATAGCTCACCACTGAGTTTGATTTTTTCAATATGGTGTAATAGATCAGTATGTATATCCATCGATTTAGACTTTTGCTGTAAAATATTACTAAATCCAATGATTGCATTCAGAGGAGTTCGTATCTCATGGCTCATATTTGCTAAAAATTCACTTTTTGCTTGGTTGGCTTTCTCCGCCTCATTGCGTGACTGGGTCAATTTTACTAAGCGTGTATTTGCCAATGTTTGTGCACCAAATCTCTGCTTTTCAAAATACCAACCTAAAAAGCCTACACATAAGGTATTGATTAGACACGCTGCCCCTACAACTTCATCTATCCTCTCTGGTGCTGGTGGTAAAAGATTCATTTTTGTCAAAGCATAAACGATACTCATTTGTATAAAGACTAGGGGAGTAAAAAGAATTCCCGCTCGGTGGCCACCAATTAGAGATGCTACAACAGGTATCATTGCTAAAACGACAAAAGCTCCTGAGCGGAAACCTCCGTTCTGTATTGTCAAAAAAAGTGTAAAACCATTCAAAGGTACGATAAAGGCGTAAAAGACGAAGTTAGCATTTCGTATACGGGATATAAAAAGCGGAATGGTTAAGTAAAATAGAAAAGATACGACAATGATGGAATTGGATACATCGAAAATATGCCCAGTAAGTATCCTTGCCAATAAACCAATTGTAGAGGATAAACAAACCAACAAAGAGGCTACTATTAATAGAGAAGCTTTCCTCTTTTCGTTATCTTCCATATCTCCAAGGGGAACGATTTTATTTAAAATTTTTAGCATGATTCTATCTGAACTTTTCTAGGAAAAGTAGTTTTCACTTGACATTCTTTATGTTATTAATACATTTCCTGACTTATGTCAAACTTTTTATAGCAATTGGATTGCATAAATTTTTAGATATTTAAAACTGAATTTTCATCTGAGAACCTTTCTATAATCTATCACAAATGTCTCAAGATACCCTCGCAGACAAATTAATAGGAGCTTTTTTAGGCTTAGCTGCCGGTGACAAAATTGGTGGTCCACAGTACATGGTCAAGTAGTTAGCATCATCGGGTGACCTATCATTAATAAAACGAGGTATACCCATGAAACCAATAGATGAAGCAGATTACAAAGCTTTACTCGATCGAATGGAAGTGCTCATTGACCGTCTTTATGACAGGAGAAAATCCTACCACAAAAAACGCCGCAAACACTACCATAAGCTGCTGCACAAACAGCTCAAGTTTCTGCGTGCAAGGTTAGAGTAGACTGGGGACATCCCGTGCCTTTGTCATCTCGATAAAAAATTTATTGCAGTTGCAATAAATTTCACTCGATGAGCAGGATTTATCTAATTTTTAAAGTAGGGTAATTCTGTTCGTCGACCGGAGCTTGTACATCCAAGATTTCTTTGTTTTAAGCAACGAACTTCCAAGAGTCTATCTGCTGTTTAAACAAAGCAAAGTTCAGGGAAGATTTGGCTTTACGGATTGAGTGAAAACTTTTAATTACAACCCTATCTATCACTTCTTATTTTCCTTCTCATGCAATGCATTCTTTCGCTCTTCTGCTTTACGCTTCATCTCTGCTTTAAAGTCTGGATAACGACCGATGACATTATCAAAGGTTTCTTTATCTAGGGTATACAAATCACAATAGTCGATGGATTTGATGGTTGCAGTTCTTCGTTCGCTAGTCAAAAGAGCAATCTCGCCAAAAAAACTACCCTCATCTAACGTCGCAAAGATCGTGTTGGTAGTTTCGTCCATTACCTGCACTCGACCCTTGGTGATAAAGTATAAGTTCTTACCAATTTCCCCTTTGCGGAAGATATAATCTTCTGGAGTGTAGATAAGTGGTTTGAGGTTCATCACAAGTTCTTTTAACAGCTCTTCTGTGGCTCCTTTGAACAAGGGGATTTTCTCTAACATTTCCTTATTTAAATACAGAGCAACCTTCATCTTCAACGAAGAGGGAAGGTCAGACATAACAGAACTTTCATCATAACCCTTGCGATTTTCCCAAAGATATGTATAATACTGTTGTACCTTATCTTGCAAGTCGTCAGGTATATGCCGGTACTTCATAAAGGTAGTGACACGCTCCATCTTTTCGATAAAGTTTGCCTTAGCCATATCCACATTCGAGATCAAGTTGGCGATATTACCAATGATGTAACCATACAAACCAGCACCCACGAGTTCTATGGTGATTACATACATGATCTCTTTGTTATTTGCAGGAGTAATGTCACCGTAACCAATTGTTGTTAAAGTTGTAACAGACCAGTACAAAGCCTTAACATAAGTTGTTAGGTAGTCAGCTTGTTGGATGCCATTGATGAGTAGGATCTTTTTGTTTTCATCTAAGAAAAACTCCTTACCATGAATGCTAACCCAACCACAGGCAAACCAGTGCATGACGAGAAAAATCCAGTAGAGAAAGTAAAAGATTCGCATCATGGCTGGATTGGTAAACTCACCCTGACCTGTTTTTTGTGCAAAACTCTCTACTTTGGAAAAGCGTACGAGTTTGATCACCCGAATCAGACCTAGAAAATCTAACTCTCTTGGCAAATCAAAAGAAATGATTAAAATATCAAATGGAATGACGGAAATCAAATCTACAAAGAACCAGAAGTTCATGTATTTTTTCAGTCGATTTCCCGACTTAGCAGTCAAACTATGATCATCCAAGTGCTTATAAATAAATACGTTGAGAATTAAATCAATGAGGAAGAAAAAGCCTACTAAGCTATTGATGATCAATAAAGTCTTTGGAATTGTATAATCAAGAACAATCCACAACGGAATCTCCACAGCGGTGTATGTCAGTAAGATTAATATAAATACACCCCATGCGGTCCGATTTCTTTGACTGAGCATAAGTGCAATATTTTAATTTAGTCCTTTCCTGCAAATAGTTTTAAAAAATTCTTGCTCCGATTTGCTTTATCTGTAGTCTATAAGTAAAGTGTACAAATGCAAACCGCATGGTACGCTAAATTTTAAGTAGAGGTACAGAATGGGTCTTTGGGATAAAATCAAAGGTGAATTTATTGATGTCATAGAATTTGAAGACAATATGGATGATCTCCTAGTCTACAAATTTGAGAGATCCGGCAATGAGATCAAAAATGGAGCACAATTAATTGTACGTCCAGGCCAGACTGCCGTATTTGTAAACTATGGAGAAGGAGGCGAAAGTGGAGAAATTGGAGACGTTTTCCAACAAGGTCGTTACGAACTGACCACACAGAACCTCCCAGTACTCTCCACGCTACAGGCCTGGAAGCATGGCTTCAACTCTCCCTTCAAAGCAGAAGTATATTTTGTAAATGCCAAAATCATGACTGGGCAACGTTGGGGAACGAAGAACCCTATCACCATGCGTGACGCTGACTTCGGTATTGTTCGAGTACGTGCCTTCGGTACCTATTCTGTACGCGTTTCTGACCCCACTAAGTTTATCGGTGACCTTTCTGGTGGTAGTGCTGCATTTGGCTTAGACAGCCTGCAAGACGACCTGAGAAGCCGTGTTGTGAATGAATTTACCGATGCCATTGGCGAACTGAAAATGCCAGTTCTTGACCTTGCGTCCCAGTACAAAGAACTCGGTGAAACAATCGCAGGCTTTCTCAATAAAGGCTTTGGTGACCTTGGTTTAGAAATCAGCCGCTTCCTCATTGAAAATATCTCCTTACCTCCAGAAGTCGAAAAAGCAATCGACCAACGCGGTGCTATGGGTGCCCTTGGCGTCAATTACATGCAAAAATCTGCTGCTGATGCAATGGTAAACGCTTCGCAAAATGAAGGTGGTGCCGGTGGAATGATGGGTGCCGGTATGGGTATGGGTGCCGGTATGCAAATGGGCAATATGATGGGACAAGCCTTCGGTGGTCAGCAACAGCAACAACAGCCTGGTGCAGCTCCTCCTCCGCCTCCTGGTGCGGCTCAATTCCACGTATCGATAAATGGGCAACAACAAGGGCCTTTTCCACTGGAACAACTCAAAGGTATGATAGGCAATGGCCAATTGACAAAAGAAACTTATGTGTGGAAACAAGGTATGGCCAACTGGGCTGCTGCTTCCGAAGTTCCTGAAGTCATTGCTCTTTTTGGTGCAACTCCTCCCCCACCTCCCCCTCCTCCACCAATGTAACTTGAGTAGCTCCCAAAAACTCAGGCTTCCCCATTCCGGGAAGCCTTCAGATATATAGATACACTACGATAAAGGTAAAACATGAGTGAAACGGAAACTATAAGTAAGAAGGAGTTTCCCTGCGAAAAATGCGGTGGAAAACTCGAATTTGCTCCCGGCCAGGAGCGTATTAAATGTGTCTACTGTGGACACGAACAAGACATTCCAGGGGTAGATACCGACTTTTCCGCCTCAGAGTATGACTTAGAAGAAGCTCTCAAAAACGCCAAAACCATTGATTCTAGTGCATTGGCAGATGCAGCACATGAAGTTCGTTGTGATGGTTGTGGTGCCGTTTCTGTAATGACAGAGCAATCGGATCGATGTCCTTTTTGTGGTTCTCCTGTAGTAGTAGAAAATAACGCAGAGTCGGTGATTGTTCCAGAAAGCCTTTTACCTTTTAAAGTAGAACAAAAAGAAGCCTCAGGTATTTTCAAGGGTTGGTTGAAAAGCCTATGGTTTGCGCCAGGCGATATCATGCGCCGTGCACAACAGAAAGGCATGGATGGTATATATTTACCCTATTGGACCTATGATGCCAATACACATACCTCTTATTCAGGACAACGAGGTGAGTATTATTACACTACAGAAACTTACACCGACTCAGAAGGCAATGAACAAACCCGGGAGGTCCGCCATACAGAGTGGTACAACACTTCTGGTACAGTCAAAGTAGATTTTGATGATATTCTGGTCTGTGCCTCTAAATCTCTCCCTCACGATTTGATTGATGAGTTAGAACCTTGGGATCTAGAAGACCTCAAACAGTACAACTCCGCGTTTCTCAGTGGTTTCGTAACAGAAAGGTACAAAGTTGATTTAGAAGAAGGCTATGGCATTGCCAAAGAGAAAATGGATGGTCCCATTCGAGAAAGCATTCGTAGAGACATTGGGGGAGATGAGCAAAGGATCAACTCGATGAATGTCGACTACTCTGATACAACCTATAAACATTTGCTGCTTCCGCTATGGATTTCCAGCTTTCGTTACAGTGAAAAAGTGTATCGGTTTGTCATCAATGCAAGAACAGGGGAACTTTCTGGAGAAAGACCTTGGAGTTGGATCAAGATCACTTTGGCATCGATTGCTGGAGCTGGGGTACTTGGTGGAATTTTCTATGCATTGAAACAAGGTGGTGTATTCTAATCTAAAGAAGCAGTGATTGTATAGGTTTACACAAATTTTTCGGTGTAGTCCTACAAACTGTAATTCTTTCCTCACATTTATGGAAAGCGGCAAAAGTGATAAGGCTTTTGCCCAATTCATTGAGAAAAACGTCATCTACTTTAAAATCACTTTGCAAAACTAAATTTTGCACGAGAAGTTGCTTATCTTTGCGATTCGCTTTCAAGTCAACTCGTCCAACCAAAGAATCACCCCATAAAATGGGTAGACAAAAATAGCCATACTGTCGTTTTGCAGCAGGGACATAGCATTCGATCTGGTATTGGAAACCAAACAACAACTCGATTCGTTTCCGCTGGATGATAAAATTGTCAAAAGGAGACAGAAGCAAGACTCGTTTTTTAGGCTTTTTTTTATCCAAAGCTTCTACCGTATCAGCAAATGCGTAATAAACTTCATCTGCCAAACCCTTAACAGTCAATGCAACTAGTATGCCCTCTTGCAATAAATCTTCGAGCACTAGCTTCACTTCTTGTTGCATCCCCGTTCTAAGGTAAGCCATTTCTTTTTCACGTGCAATTCCATGTGCACGTAATGTTCTACGAACTAAGTATTCGGCCATTTCCAACTTGCTAGGTGTCTGGAGGTTGGTACCCTCTGGAAGTACGCGTTCTGCAATATCATAAACCTTTTGGAAGTTTTTACGCCCTACTACCAGCAACTTCCCTTCCATAAAAAGCTGTTCAAGAGCCTTCTTAGCTGGTTTCCAATCCCACCACCCCTGTGCTTTCTTGTGAGTTCCTTGAAAATCTTTAGCAAGCAAAGGGCCTTCTCGCTTGATTCTGTGGAGCACTTCTTGCATCATAGCACGATCCTGTGAAAACCAATGCTTCTTTCCAGAGGCATAGTCTTGCATGCGTGGCAGACAAAAACGAAAATCTTCGATAGGCAAATAAGCAGCGGCATGGCTCCAATATTCAAAAACTTTCCGTTCTTGGGTTTGTAAATCATCTAGCATTTCAGGGTTGTAGCCAGGAATGCGTGTCCAAATCACATGGTGGTGGGCACGTTCAATGACAGAAATCGAATCTATCTGCACATAACTCAGGTGTTGTAGCATCTTAACAACAGCTTGTTTGCCTTTGCCAAATGGATTCTTACTGGTGAGTCCCTGGGAAGTAAGAGCAAGAGTTCTTGCCTGGAGTCTTGAAATTTTTTCTGCAAGCATGTTTCTTTTGGGTAACTTTTTCAAGCTAAGCAAAATTTGCAAATGAAGAATATCTGGGAAAAATTGTAAGGTTCCTTTTATGGGTAAGCAAACCGCTAAACAAAAGTCTTTTTCTAGTTTTTTACGTATTTTTTCTCTGCTTCTTGTGTTAGGTATTCTTTATACCAATCGCTATACACTATTCCATTGGTTGCTGCAAGATGAGTATATTGAGACTTCTTTGTACCAAGCAAGTACGGAGAAAGAAAAAATCGATGCAATTTTTGCATCCTTCCCAAATGCAATTTATGGGATAGACATTTCACAATACCAAGCATCAGTGCAATGGAAGAAAGTAGGAACCATACAGGATTCAACGCCTATCTCTTTTGTGATTCTCCGGGCTACTATGGGAGAAGATGGCAGAGACGAAAGGTACCTACGAAACTGGCAAAATGTCCCTAGGAAGAAACTCATCCGTGGTGCCTACCACTACTACCGTCCTGACGAGAACTCTTCTAAGCAAGCAGAAAATTTCATTGCAAATGTGGTATTAAAAAAAGGAGATTTGCCTCCCATATTAGATATTGAAGAATCCCCCAAAAACCAATCGATAAAAAAGTTAAGAACTGGTTTAAAACGATGGCTCAAGAAAATAGAAGCTCATTATCAAATGACACCAATTGTTTATAGTAGTGACCATTTCTATAATACATACTTAGCAAAGAAAGCGTTCCTAAAATATCCTATCTGGATCGCGAACTACAACTTTGTCCAGAAACCCAAAACACGCAAATGGGTGATGTGGCAGTTTTCCGAAAAGGGGCTCGCAAGTGGGATTAAAAAATATACAGACCTAAACGTTTTCTCAGGTGGAATCGAAGAATTGAAAAAACTATCTAAAAAATAAAAAGGCTACCTTTTGCAGATAGCCTTTTCAAATACCAATTGATGGTGGTTTTTTGTTTATCTTTTTGTGTAATCATCCTTTGCAGTGCTGTGAGATTCGTTGCTGCCACCTGCGTATACTGTGTAGTAAGGAGTCCATCTGGTGTGGTTTTCGTAGCAAGTGTTTCTCCAAAGAA
>JBCCIA010000252.1:0-9062 GCA_039028475.1 Spirochaetota bacterium
ATGGTGCTCTACTTATCATTGGAGATGAGAATACCAAGGCGTTTGTTGCCAACATCACCGGTGGTACACTGCATGCTTGTGCGGATGTGACTTGTTTGATGGATAAGATTCTCCAAGCTGTTTCAGAAGACGATTTTGATTTTAACGGAACGAATAGCACAACGACTATTTTAGAAACACCAGCCAATGGTGGTTACAACCTAGTGACCCGTCGTGCAGTCAGTGGTACTGCGATACCAACAGAAGTTGCAAGTATTGAGATCAAGGTCAATTCAACCCAAACGATGGCAGAATCTGGAGGAACTTCTCCTTTTAGTGTCAATGACATGCGTAACCATTACGTCAACTTGGTTGGTAAGGTAGATGGTTCTGGTACAATCTCCGACCTGCCTAGCACTGGTTCTGGAGCCACTACCAGCACAACTTTCCGCATTGAAGTGCAGGCATCCAAGGATAGTAGCAATACTCTTATCATGCTGGGGATTACCGCTCAGTCCAACTTTAGCAATGTAGAGGTAGAGCTTACTTCTCTTATCAATGGAACCAATATTGCGCCAACGAGTTATAGCAAGGTTTCTGGCACAAAAAATTTTAGTTCGGAAGGGGCAGCAAAAGTTGACTTTCTGGTATCTATTAACAACTCGGCTACTATGTCAGATGAACAATCCTTAGTGCAGGCATCTATGTCGGCTTTCTTTGACAGGTTACAGAGTCTTGGGGTAGACTTTCGCATGAGTGTTATGACTTCGGATTGTGATAGACTTTGGGCAACAGATACAGTTCCTATGACTTTTACCAGTGGGCAACACCAAACCTGCCAGCCAACAGGGGTCGGCTCTGGGGAAGGAATTACCAACTGGGGAACAGGAACAAAATACTTTTCCAATACTACACAGGACAAAACAGATTTCGATACCGTTATAGGTATGCTTGGTATCCGTGGTTGGAAAAATGAATCTAACTTGTTGTATTCCGAAATGGCCATCGCTAATACTACAAATGGGGACAGCTTCGATGGAACTTTTACGCAAATTCGTTCTAGCAACGGACGTTCCAGCGTTCCTATGACGGTAATCATCATTGGTGATGACCCAGATCAATACAACTTGGTTCGTAGTGAATTGAATTCCGTAAACCATTCTACTCTTCCAGCACCAGCGACCGATTGGGATAAGGATAGCAACCGCTTTGTAACCCAAAACGTAACGGTGCATGTCATGTCTCCTATGGATGCAGTGGGAAGCCCAGATAATTGTACAGGTCCAAGTGGTTCTACCAGTGAGATGGGTAAAAGTGGTGGTATATATGACCAAGTGTATGGAGAGGTTACTGCAAAGACCAGTGGTATGAATTCTTCGATTTGTTCTTCGAATCCATCAGCGTTCTTAGAGTTGATTGCTGACCAAGCCGCTGCAGGAGCGTCTTCCTATTCTTTGGACCATGTCCCTATTACCAATACTTTACAAGTATTGGTAAATGGAACTGCCATCGAAATGGGCTTTGCAAGTTCTGGAACCACCAAGTTTATCTACAACTCTGCAACCAATAAGATTTCCTTTACCGGAGATATCCCGACTTCAGGAACTCCGATTGTAGTGAATTACTCGTACTATACGGGATCTACAGCTAGCAATGGTTCTGATGATAGCTCGCTTATGGCGTTTGCCTCTAGAGAGAACAATCTTTTCCGCATATTTCTAGTTGTCAGTTTTGCAGTACTCAGCGTTTTACTAGGACTCTTTGTCCGACGCAAAATGCGAGTTTCTTAAATAGACATGTAACTACAGAAAAATTCGTATACGAATTTTTTTGTTTCTCACAACCGGTAAATACTGTATAGTTTGCCGGTTGTTTCTTTTCCACTAATCTTCTCAGTTACCTGCCTCGCTACGACTAAATGCCTAGATATATTACATGAAAATAAAAAAAAGAAAGGAATTGCCAGATTTTTTCGTCACTTAATGTAGGATAAACATAGATTGAGGGAGAATTATATGAAAAGGATAGTGATGACCGTCTTAGCCATGCTACTCGCGGTAAGTTGTACGAAAACAAAGAAATACCCGATACCTCTTTTTGAGGGTTTTGGAGGTGAGATATCCAGTGAAGGTACCAGCTCTAGTGTGACTTCACAGGGTTTGTTATCCATCTCGGTAGAGCCGGCAAATCGCAGTATTCCTATTGGAATTCCACAAGACTACACAGCGATGGGGATTTATTCCGATGGGTACACACGCGATATTACTACAGATGTGACCTGGTCGAGTGGAGATACGGCGGTTGCAACAATTGTAGCAAATACGGGAGAAGTAACAGGGGTTTCTGCGGGAGGCATCCAGATCACCGCAACTTTGAGTGACATCTCCGGCACAGGAAATTTAACCGTGACCACAGCAAGTTTGGTCAGTATAGAAGTCGTGCGGCCCAATCCATCTTCTTCGGTCGCTTCTGGAACTGCGATACCGGTACAATTTACTGCGATTGGCACGATGTCTGATGGTACCACAATTGACCTAACCAAGGTCGCTGATTGGACCTCTTCCGATACGGGGCAAGCGACTGTTGACAATTCTAGCAGCAAGGGTTCTGTCACAGGAGTGGCAGCAGGGACACCAACCATCACGGCTTCTTACAGCGGCATCAACGGAACGCGTGACATCACCGTCACCACAGCAACTCTAACATCGATATCAATTGATTCTGATACTACTATTACTGTCAATGGCAATAAGACCTACCGAGCGATTGCGACATTTTCCGATGGTTCTACGCAAGACATTACAAGCCAAGTTGCTTGGTCGACAGGTGATACCAATATTGCTACCATTGAAACAGGTTCTTCTAACAGCGATACAGGCTTAGCGACGGGCAAAACAGCAGGTAGCACAAGTATTACTGCAACTTACAATGGAATCAGTGCCAGCTCTACTCTGACAGTAGTAGATTCCTCCACTGTTAGTTCTTTGAGTATTTCCCCTTCTGGCACTACCACAATTGGCAACAATACCAAACAAAATTACACCGCAACGGTAACCTATTCCGATGGTAGCACCAAGAATGTAACCAGTTCTGCGGCTTGGACATCTTCCTCTATTTCTGTGGCTGGAATTAGCAACCTGACTGGTAGCGAAGGGGTTGCGAGTGGTGTATCTGCGGGCAGTACTACCATCACAGCGTCTTTTGGTGGCAAATCCGCAACTGCGACACTTACCGTTGCAGAGAAAACATTGAGCTCTATCACAGTCTCCAATGTAACTGTATCTGCCGGTTCTGGAAAACAACTCACCGCAACGGCAACCTACTCCGATGGTTCTACCCAAGATGTGACCTCTGCTGTAACATGGAACCAAGTCGCCGATACCAGCATAGCTGAGGTAAGCGGTGGTTCTTCTGACTATGGCACCGTTTATGGCAAATCTGCGGGAGACTCCACAATAACAGCGACTCTTTCGGGAGTTACCAGTAACGCAGCCACTGTTTCTGTGAAATCCTTAACTTCGATAGCAGTTACTAGTACTTCAGTGGCAGTGGGTTCTACTGCGCAACTCACCGCAACAGGAACCTACTCCGATGGTTCTACCGAAGACATCACGGATCAAGTGACTTGGACACCCAACACAGGCTCTGGTGATACAACTTACTTTGTTGTCGGGAACGTGGATGGCGAGAAAGGTTTGGTAACTGGAAAGTCAGCTGGAAGTGCTGATGCAACGGCAACCCTTTATGGAGCAGGCAATGCAGGCGTAAATGTATCGGGAAGTGGAACCATCACCGTTACAGCTGCTTCGGGAGGGACAGAAACAAAGTCAGTAAGTGTATCTTCTACAGTATCGTTAGACGTAGGCAGCACAACGACTGTTGAAACCAAACCCACAGGAGACTTCGATGGCGCTCTACTTATCATAGGAGATGAGAATACCAAGGCGTTTGTTGCCAACATCACTGGTGGTACCTTGCACAGTTGTGCAGATGTGACTTGCCTAATGGATAAGATTTTACAGGCTATCTCTGAGGATGATTTTGATTTCAATGGAACAAATAGTGCAACGACTATTTTAGAAACCGCTGCTAATGGTGGTTACAACCTGGTAACTCGTCGTACAGTAAGTGGCACGGCAATTCCTACCGAAGTTGCAAGTGTAGAGATTACGGTAAACTCTACCCAAACCATGGCAGAGTCTGGAGGAACCTCCCCGTTTAGTGTCAATGACATGCGTAACCACTACGTCAACTTGGTAGGTAAGGTAGATGGTTCTGGCACCATTTCTGATTTTCCAACTACTGGTTCTGGAGCGACTACCAGCACAACTTTCCGTATCGAAGTGCAGGCCTCTAAAGACAGTAGCAATACCTTGATTATGCTTGGGATTACCGCTCAGTCCAACTTTAGCAATGTAGAGGTAGAGCTTACTTCTCTTATCAATGGAACCAATATTGCACCAACGAGTTATTCAAAAGTCTCCGGCACAAAGAATTTTACTTCCGAAGGTGCTGCAAAAGTCGACTTCTTGGTATCCGTGAACAACTCAGCTACAATGGAAGGTGAGCAAAGTGGTTTGAAAACATCATTGTCTGCTTTTTATACTCGTTTAGCCAGTCTAGGTGTAGATTTTCGTATGAGTCTTGTCACTTCGGATTGTGATGGTCTTTGGCGTCCCGATACAGTAAATCCTTGGGCAGGAGTAGGAAGTACACAATATCTTACTTGTGATAGACTGAACGGAGAACCAGCAACTTCGGGAGGAGACGGCACAAATTTGGAAGGTATCTCTGATTGGGGAACTGGGACTACTTACTACGGTTCTAGTGACCAAACAAATTTTGAAACGGCTGTGGATAAAATATGGATTCGTGGTTGGAGTTTAGAATCTAACCTATACTACGCCGAGAAAGCCATTGCAACTGGCGGAACATTTACTACAGTGCGGGCTGCTAATAGTCGTTCCAGTGTTCCGATGACATTGATCGTAATCAGTGATGACCCGGATCAATACGGAGAGCGTAAGGATGAACTGGATGGTACCAGTACAGCAGTGTTTGACAAAGATAACAATGAGTTTGTCTCACAAAATGTAACAGTACACGCCGTGTATCCAATGGACTCTTCGGGGAATGCTGGATACTGTGAAGGTCCAAATGGTACTACTAATGAGGCACCTAAAGGTGGTTCCAAAGGAGCAGATGCTATTTACCCAGACATCGTTGAAAAAACGGGTGGTATGGGTTCTACAATTTGTGCGAGCAATCCCTCTTCTTTTATGGAGTTGATTGCCGACCAAGCAGCGGCAGGAGCTTCTTCCTATTCTTTGGACCATGTCCCTATTACCAACACCTTACAAGTATTGGTGAATGGAACTACTATCGAAATGGGCTTTGCAAGTTCAGGAACAACCAAGTTCATTTACAACTCTGCAACCAACAAGATCTCCTTTACCGGAGATATCCCCACCTCAGGAACTCCTATCGTAGTGAATTATTCCTACCATACGGCATCCTCCACGATGAATGGTTTGGGCGATAGTATGCTTATGGCTTATACCTCTAGAGATAATAAACTTTCTAAAGTGTTTGTAGCGATTAGTTTAGTCATATCTAGTATTTTAGGCGGACTTTTGCTACGACGTAAGATGCGAGTTTCTTAAAGAAAAATGGCTACGAAAAAATCATTTAGTGATTTTTTCGGTGCGTAATAGCCGGTAGATGTCCCATCTACCGGTTTTTCTTTTCTCGCACTAGTTTTCTATTTTCCCAATATATCTATCCACCTAAGTGTAAAAAATAAGCGAATCGTAAATGGCTTGCTGAGGCAAGCCTTTACGACACTTTCTACCTATTCTTATAAAATGGTATTTGAAATGAAACGTTTTTTTCTATTACTGCTAGTACTTGGCTGCCGTGGCGAAAATGGAGAGTCAAAAAAAATAACAGAACAAGCAAATAAACAACGTACTGTTCCACCCTTGTTACAAAAATTCTCTCGCGAGGCGATAGTGAAAAACCTTCGCAGAAAAGTACGACTTGGCCAAGCACTGAGTGTTCACCTATTTGTTCCACTTTGTGATAATGAAAACCAAGGAATTGTCCCTGTGAACCAAGCATTGGGGAATGGCAAGAATCTCAAAACAAATCTTTACTGGGGCTCTAGGTATGGAATCAAATCCTATTTTAAAATCGATAAGCATTGGAAATTGCTCTATGAAAAAAAGAACGTATCAGAGAGTATATTGGAGCGAATTGTCTTTTTTAGGCAATACCATACAAAAACAAAAGTGTACCTAATTGCAGACGCTTACCAAGGCGATAGAATGCAGGATTGTTTAAAAGATTTTATCAACGCTGTTGCTGGAAAAGTAAGTGGAGAGTTGTTAGTAGATGGTGTAAAAGTTGGTACCAACCATTCAGCAGATTTGATAGGATTTAATGGTCACAATGGCTTGATGGACGTGTCTATACCAACCCAACTACATACTAGTTCTTTACAAAAAGATGCTGTGGTGATCGCCTGTATTTCTAATAGGTATTTTAGCAAACGATTGTTGCAAGCACAAGCCTATCCATTGATCCTGACAACAGGTCTGTTGGCACCAGAGGCATATGTAATATCTAATATAATTGATTCTTGGGCTAACTTGCAATCAGCAAAACGAATCAGATTAAGTGCCGCCAAAGGTTATCACAAATACCAAAAATGTGGTCTTAGAGGAGCAAAAAGGTTGTTTCAAACAGGTTGGTAGTTTAAAAAACTAAAAAATAAATTCACTAGTAGGTAGTATGATTCCATAACCTTTTAATTTTTCTTTTAGGGACTTTGTTTTTCTTCAACATGTGTTCAAGAGCTGGGTTTGTTGATTTCAATAATTCGATAGATGTTTTTTCCATACCAATAAGAGGCAATTTAGTGATATTCTCAGAAGGTTCTGGATATCTTTTAGCAACTACTACCCATTGGTTCTCTCTAAACACATACCATTGTGTCTCTGTAATAAGATAGTATGGGCCCGAAAGTCCACAATATTCATCATCTTTATAGCATTCTTCCCAAAAGATCTCCTCTTTAACCATACCGATATCTAGAGACCCATCTCGATCTATATCATAAATATAAAAGTGGTGGTGCAGTGCAGAAAACTCTCCGATTCGCGCTCTTCCTTTTGAAATCCCAGGTTTGATTTGGCTATGATATATTTGTTTTGTCTGAGGTATATAAATGATAAAAATATCTTTACCAGCTGCATATTGTGCAGAACCATCTTTTTGCACATCATAAGAAGAGAAATGCAATCCTATTTTGTTTGCATCAATTGCAAAAGAGGATACTTTTTTTGCATAGTTAAAAGCTGTTACATAACTGTCAGATCTTTCTTTTTCTTCTTCCTTGGGACGAAACCATTTTTTTTTTAAAGGTAGAACTTTTTTATCAAGAGAATTATTATCTAAAAGAAAGAGTTTATTGTTTTTTTGGAGTAGTTTAAATATATTACTTTATATTTGTATTGTATGAGTTTTAGGTGGAAAACTGTTTTTTATTTTTTCACAAGCTGTACAAATGGTTAGAGTAAATAAAAGAAAGAGAGTTTTTTGTTCATTAATGTTTGTTATATATTTTTTTATCATCCAGAGTTGCAAAGGAGATTTGACGTTTTATTTAACTTTTTGCAGTATTTTTCTTAGGAATGGTTATTTTCAAATTCGTTTTGGGCAATGCTTGGCAAGCAAGTATGTAATTTTCTTGGACTTCTGCGGCTGAAAGAGTGAACGCTGGACTTTTTAAATTTCTCACTTTTCCCTCTTCTAAGATGCATTTACATTTGCCACAAGAACCAACGCGGCAGGAATAGGGAAAGGCGATTTCAGCAGCAAGAGCTGTCTCTAGGATTGTCTCTTTCCCATCACAGCTTATTTTTTGCAGTTCGTTTGTTTCGGAAACAAGGATTTCTAACTCTGTCTCGCTTGTTTCCGAAAAGAAATTTTTGATTTTCTCGAACATCTACTTATGCAGTTTTCAAATTTATGGATTCTTGTTTTGCCTCAATATTTGTTTCTGAGAACCAATCTGGCCAGCCAGCTTTTTGGTTTGCTTCGCGTGCTAGAAGTAGCTCTTCTGGAGAGGCATAATTTAGGTCCCAATGCTTTAATTTTGGTTTTGCAACCAGCGCTGTCCATACAGGAGGCAAAACCAATGCTAACGTAAGCAAAAACAGAGGTGATATCATGGAAGGAGCTTCTGTATCTGGGATATTTTTTTGGAAAGGAGAGTCGCCGGCTAAATGGTGAGGCGTATGGTTGGTAATGTCGTAGGAGAAAGCGCGTGTAGCGGCTTGTAGGTGGTTCCAAACATGTCTCGGTGCAAATGCATCTTCGGGCTTACGAACAATTCCATAGTGCTGGAGATAATTAAATACTTCCAAGAAAAACATAGCACCAAAAGTAGCTCCTGCTATACAGAGTGCAATGACACCGCCAAAAAAATAATACGTCAGAGCGAGAATAGTGCTTTGAACCAAAATGCTGATAAAGAACCAGGAGCGCAGAAAAGAAAAGAAACCTTGCCCTTGCAATCTCTTCTGGTCCATTTTATAGATTTCTACCCAGTTGCTATACGCGGCGCGTACTGCAAAGGCTAGAATAGACTCTCCCCGTCTAGGGGTATCGGGGTCGTGTATGGTAGACGCATGGATATGGTGGACATGGGTGTGTGTAATCATACGCGAAAAATTACCTATGAAAAGACAACCTACATAGGAAAGAAAAACATCGAAGCGTCCCCTACCGTGGCCCAATTCGTGTAAAACAGGAATGTTTGGCAGAACATTGATCCACAATAGGCTAGTTGTGGCTCCTAGAGCAGCTACCCAAGTCAGTGTTCCCCCAGCGAGCGAAGTTTGCATATAATTGAAAAACGCAACGTACATCCAAGGCATGAGAATGACCATAAAAATGTACAGGGGTATCCGGGCCAGTAAGGGGGTATCTATCTTACGCGCCGAAGTATCCATTGGTAAGATAAAATCTAAGAGTATAATCATAGGGTAGGATGCTAGATATGCCGTGGCTTGGTCTAG